>CADARW010000017.1 GCA_902790405.1 uncultured Bacteroidia bacterium | reverse complement strand
GGGCATCCGCAGTCGAAGTATCCCGGGATGTTCACGGTGTTGCATCCGTTGTCGGCGGAGAACCTGAACGAGTATTCGATCGGGTTGTCTGCTGTTAACGAGTATGTTGTTGCAGTTTGTCCGAACAGGGAGTCAGCGACGGTGTTAGGCGTTTGGTCTGGCGTTTGTCCGGATTCGTTTACGTTCTCGGTATATGTGCACCTTATGGTGTATGCTGGCGGAGCTGTGTTTGTCACGCCGTTAATGTTGAAGTTGAGTGTCACCTGCGAGTGGTCGTTGTTGCATACCGGGTCGAGGAGTTCTACCGACAGCTCGTCGAAAATGGTGAATGTTACGGAGCTGTTGTCCGGAACTGCGCATCTCTCGCCGTTGATCTGGTTGCGTATCGTGTACTGTCCCGGCGTTGCGGCGCTAGGCGTGAATGTCCGGGCCTCCGCATTGAAAGCCGCGGATGACGGTGTGCAGGTAGTGTGGCGTCCATCTGTCGTGCGAAGTTTACGTTGACGCTTGCCTCTCCCGCGCAACTGCGGTTGCCCTGGTAGTACTCGTGCCAAGTGAAAGTGTAGTTGCCGTAGATGTTTACGCTTACGGTAGTGTTCAGCGAAGTGGCGTTTGTGAATATGGCTACGCCACCGTTGTCAGACGTGTACGTCCATTCACCTGTGTTTCCGTCTGCTGAGTATCCTGATACCGACAAAGTCGTGCTGTTTGAACATGGCTGGGTGTTGCCTGCGCTTACCGTCGGATTCGGCTGTATACAGCAGCTCGGGTCTAGTGAAGCGAGCACGTGTACGGTAACAGTTGTGTCGTAGGTGCAGCCGAAGTTGTCGGTAGCCGAGAAGGTGTATGGTATCTGGCCCATGTTGTTGGGGTCGGAGTTCTGGACTACAGCCGAGGCAGTAGAACCAGCAGTCGGGTTCATGTTTTCTCCGTTCCAGAGATATGTTGCTGTCGAGTATGTGTTTTCGAATTCCCATAAGTTCGACAAGTATAGGTCAGGGTTGAAGAATAGACCCCATTCGAATATCCAACCGTTATCGAGGTTTATATGGTCGCAAACATATATTCTCCATTCGCCGTTGAGAGGACATCCTACAAGAGAGTTCAATCTTTCGTAGGGTGCATAGTCGCCTGCGTTAAGAACACTGACGCTTGAAAATGTATTTCCGCATGGGTCGGTATAAGAGATAGTAGTGGTGTTAGGGTTATTGTAGCTGCTTCCGCCCATAGGTTGTGTAGCGGTAGGGGTGAAGTTATATGCAAATCCTTCACCGGCAGTATAGTAGCAAGGGTTACCTGTGCTAGGGTCGGGAGCATGACCAAGGTTGATCGAACCGCCACCCATTGAGTTTGAATTGTTTACCTGTGATAATGACCAACCAGGTACTAAGGTTAGTTCGCTCGAAGACTGTGCGTGGAGCAGACAGCTTTGTCCGTTTGGGCACTGTAGCAATATACTGAGGTCGCCCAAGTATGAGTGCTCCATGTTCAGATATATACGTTCGATATCATTTACAGAAGTAAGAGTTGCACCTTCGGGGAAGACGTCTTCGAAAACCAATGCGGTATTGTAGCAAACACCATCACCGTCTGGAAGGAATGTAGCACCAGCGATGACTGCAGGTGGTTCATAGCTCCATGGTTCGACATGCGGAGCACCATTGAAATTAACCAAGGTGCCAGGACAAACAGTGTCGGGTGAGAAGCTTACTGTTGGCCATGTTGGTTGCATCGAAACGCGTACTCTTCTTGTATTTACGTTTCTATTAAGGCAGCCGCGGTCGTCGGCAGCGTCGCAGAATACATAATAACCGCCGCCATGGGGGAATGTATAGTTGAATGTACTTCCACCTATACCTGTATTTGTCAAAACTGTATCGCCCATATATACGACGCCCCAAGTGTAATTTAGTCCGCTGGCAGTCTGGTGGTAGCCACCGTCTGGAGCATCATTGTTCGGGAAGAGCGAGTTTGCGGTAAAGGTAACAGAATTGTCAGTACAAACGTCGTAGAATGTTTCCATTTCGTGAGTATCCGGGTTTTGAACCGAGGTAGGACTTACGTTAGAAATAATATCTGTTGTGAATATCTGGCACATGCTTCCGCACCATACTTTGGCCTTGAAACCTTGAGCGGTCTGAGATCCAGATGTCCATATAAACTGCAGTGAACCGCGGTTAGAAGTAAATGTCTGGTTTGCCAGTTCGGTTCCTGTTGCATTGGATGCTAGCACAGTCTGTGTAATAGCGTCCTTGATGGTAAGTACGGTACCTGTTGCGAGGGAGAACTGTGTAAACTTTACACTTATTGCACCGGAATTGCCGGATGTGATTTCCCTTGTATAACCTTGACCGGCTGAATAACTGCCGTTAAGACCATCGTCGTAGAAATATACGGTGGTTGTACCTTCCGATGCTGCTGTGGAGCAGTCGATCTGAAACGCAGTTCCAGCATCTGGAGTATCACTTATTCTGATATCCCTTGCGAATGCTGATGTGCAAGCCGCCATAAGTACGGCTAACGCAATTAAAATCTTCTTATTCATAGCTGTACCCTTTCGTTGCGTTATACATTTCTGAAATTTCCTTGTTTGAATAGAATCCGATTATGGTATTGGTCTTGCCAACGCGATAAAAAGCACGGCTGTCGTATGGTCTTTCGTAGTAGAATTCGGCAATGTTTACCTTGCCCAATTCGATTTTTTCAACCATTCCGGCCTTTTCTCCAGTCTCTGGATCCTTGTAATACAGATACTCCAAATCGTCGATTTTCTGCTGCATCTCCGGCTCGGCAATGTACCATGAGTAGTCGAGCTCGTAGTTGAGAAGTTCGAGAATCAAAGGAGTTTCTTTCTGCATGCGCTGGAGATGCTCAAGGCTGTAGGCCTTTTCCAAGCGCGGGTCGATCTGCACTGTCTGTGCATAGCCGATTCCCGATATCATCAGGATTATCAGCATAATAGCAAACTTCTTATTCATATTCGTATTCATTATTTTTTTACAATTTAATACATTCATTCTACCTGTATGACAACTGAAACATCAATTTCGTTGCCTGGAATTTAAAAATTTTTTACATTTTTTTTAAGTTCAACATTTATACTATTTTACGCAATATAAGACTGCAAAATAAATTAAAAAATTTGAATTGCTGTTAATTAATTTTAAATTTTGTTAATATTTTTTATAAACCATTAATAATTAAGGATTTGAAAAATTGAAACGATTAGGCCCTTGTTCTGACGCAATGAATCGCGTCTCAGAAGCGCTGCAAGCGCAGAACCCTTGAACCTTCAAATAGCGACGCAAAATTTTGCGTCGCCACAAACGTTGAACGTGAAACCTTCAACCTTAAACCTAGAAACAAAAAAAGCGGAATCAGATGCAGAAACAAGTTCAGCATGACCTTCCGCTTTTTTAGAAACGCGAAGCATTCAAACGCCGCAGGCATTCAAACGGCGCCAGCCACAGAAACGCCGCAGGCATAGAACGGCGTAGCCCTCAACGAAGTTAACCTTTAGCTCGGCGTTAGCCAAACGGCGAAGCCATTGAAACCTTAAACGTTGAACCTTGAACCCCGACGCAAAGCATTGCGCCGCTACAATCATCAAATCTTCGAACCTTATACGTTGAACCAGAAACATAGAAACGGGCGTCAGCCCATAGAAACTTGAAACTAAAAAAGAGTCCGCGGGGAACGAACTCTTTTTTATGCAGTAAGTAATTTATGTATGTGATTCCTTTATTGTTCGGCAAAAACCTTGCCAATTGTTCGCCTAATACAAATTTTAATTCTTCTTTGTCAACACCTTGCCCAATCCCTCGTTTGAAAAACCGACATCCTCGCAGTCCAGCTCGGTAGCGTCAATCTTGCCAACGCCTTCGTTTATGAGCTCTGCAGTCTCTGCTTTGCCCGAAATGCACACGTTTCCTACACCTTCGTTGTCGAGGCCGACATAGTTTGCATCAAGCACTTCGATTTTGATTTTGCCAACGCCCTCGTTGTCGGCTTTCAGGCAGGAAACCGCCAGTTTGTTCAACTCTATCGAGCCTACGCCTTCATTCTTAACAATCAAAGTGTCGGCGCGAAGCGAGTCGCAGCTAATCTTGCCGACGCCTTCATTCTTTATTGACTTGCAAGTAGGCGAATATACCTTGATGCTAAATTTTTCGTCATTTCTTCCTTTGATCTTACCCAAAACATCAATGCGCAGAACGCCATTATCAACATCAGTCTCAAATCGTTCTATATATCTTTCAGGTGCAGATATTTCAACAGCAGACCTATCCGACTGCACGAAAACAATATCGCATATACCTTCATTTTCAATGGCATCGAACGATTCTAATTCGCGAATATCGACCTTTTCAGATTTGTTAGGCTGAGTAGTTGCCTCGTCGTCCTTTACCGAAAAACAAATCAATATGCGAACAACCATCAGTACAAATATTACAGCTAAACCGCTGAACAATAATATATTAGTTATCTTTTTCATTTTTCTTTGCTTTTAAAAATCCATCATAATATTCTTTCAATTCACTTATATCCATTCCAAGAAGCTCCATTTCCTGAAATATGCGTGGAAGTTCACGGTTTACAAACTTTTCACGGCGCAACTCCTTTATTCTTGCAATCGCGTCCTCGGAGGCGAAGTAGCCTATACCCCTGCGGTTGGAGATAATGCCGAACCTCTGCAGGAAATCGTAGGCACGAAGCACCGTGTTGGGGTTCACCTCGAGCTGTACGCCGAGTTCGCGCACCGAAAGTATCCTGTCGTTTTCCTTCCACCTGCCCATCAGAACTTGCTCGCACACATAGTCGGCAATCTGCTGGTAGATAGCCTTTGATTCTGAAAAGTCCATACTAAGCCTCCGTTTCCTTTAATCTGAAATAACTCAAAACCCAGAAGAATGCTGTTATGCAGAGCATATATATTGACAATATCAAATTGGACTCATCAATTTTATCAATTGTTACTTCCATATCGTAGTTACATATCTTGAAAAAGATAATCGCCATAACAAATACGTACAACAAACAGAATGCAGCCTCGCAAAGCAAAGTCTTTATCACTGCGGCCTTACGGAAATATACCGAACCGAACATCATAATTGCATTACTGAGAAGCAGGAACATATATACATGCCATCCTTGCGTGAAAACATAATTTATTGTCTTGAATTCGAACTCGCCGTATATGAAGTAGCAGAAGAACGAGCTAGCCCAAATTCCGAGGCACGAAGCTACAATAAGCAGAATCGGATAGTAGAAATGGCTGAGAATGATATTGACGGTAAGTTTTTCGCCATTGCTTGCGGGAAGCATAAGGTAGTTAGTTGCCTTTTGCGGTTTCCCGAGCATGCCGAATATGCGTCCCGAATAGAGAATGAAAAAAACGAAAAGCACTGCCCAAGAAATAGCCGAAGCTCCCAGATTTAGCGATGTCAACATTTCGACAGCGAAAATTATTGCTGCTACGATGACATCCTTTTTCCAGTTTTCGCAGAAATAACGCTTGAAAAGCAATCCGATACGATAGAATGATATATTTTTCATAGCCATACTTTTTTAATTGTTCAACTTAGTTTCCATTTCACTTGCAAACCTCGATTTGCCGTTTTCGTTTTCGGCGAAGATTTCGCGCATCCTTTCCCTTGCCGAGATTGCCGCGCAGAACAGCAGTTCCATGTCGAACTTGTCGTCGGCATCGTCGATGTGGGTGCAAACGGCCACCTTGCCGGCAATGTTGTCTTCGTTGTAGAGTACCTTGCCCTGAGACGACAGTTCGTTGTACTCATCGGCCGACAGAACCTTGAAAGTGAGGCGGTCACAAATGGTGTTGATGTCGGCATTGAGGAGGATTTCGCCACGGTCGAGCACCAGCACGGCGTCGATTACATTCTGCAGGTCGCGCACCTGATGGGTGGATATGATGAACGCCTTGTCGTCGGTAATTGCCGATGCCACCACCTTGCGGAAGGTGCTTTTCGACGGGATGTCCATTCCGTTGGTCGGCTCGTCCATTATTAATAACTTGGTGTTGGTGGCAAGCGCAAAGCTCACGAGCACTTTTTTCTTCTGTCCGTGCGACATCTTTGTCAACTTCTGCTCTATATCAACGATTTCGAACTGGTGCAAGTAGTCTTCGAATTCGGCTAAGCTGAAGTTCGGATAGAACGGCGCATAAATCTTTGCATAGTCGCGCACGCTAACCGAAGGCACATCCATTTCCTCTGTGACGAAGTAAATGTCGGCGAGCATTTCCGGATTGCGCTTTTCCGGCTTCATTCCAAATACCGAGACCGTCCCGCTGTTGCAGAAGCGAAGTCCCGAAATAATTTTCAGCAGGGTTGTCTTGCCCACGCCGTTTTTGCCAAGCAGACCGTAAATGTGTCCTGCCTCGAGCGAAAGGTTCAGGTTGTCGAAGATTCTTCTCTGCGGCACATACCCGAAATTCATGTCTTTAATCTCAATCATACCTATTTATATTATAAACATTATTTTGTTTTTGTTCGTTAGTGTATTAGTGAAGTAATACACTGCAAAAGTATGCTACATTTTGATGCTGACAATGGATTATTGTTTCTATTATATAAAATGTGTGTATTTATGTATTATTTGCAATTATTTATAGACAAAATAGCATGATGCTATGATGGATTATTTATCTTTCAAATCTTTATACCTATATAGTAGAATCATTTTAATTATTACATTTGCGAAAACAAAAAGATATTAGCAATGAAAGTATGTGGTTTTATAATTTGTGCAATGATATTTGCAGTTGGGCTTTTTTCGTCGTGTAACAAGAACGATGAATCGATAGTTGGAAAATGGGATTTGCAGTCGGTTGTCAGGGAAAAGATAAATAATGATAATTCTGCCGATGTGCAGATAGATACCTTGACTATGGCGAAGACGAGTAAAAATCATATGATATTCAAAAAAAATGGGCAGGCTATCTTTACAGGCGTTGATTTGATAGAAAATAGGGTAGTTTATAATGAAATATTTGACTGGTCGGTCTCCGATGATAATAAAGTATTGTATTTAGTTAGTGGTCGAAGTGGCGAAGATGTTTTAGATGACCGTGAAATTGAAATTTTGTCTCTAAGCAGGAAACAATTGGTAACAAGAGCTAAAAACATAGAGACTGATTATACATATATTTCTACCAATACATATAAGCGGTAGTAAAAGTTTCTCAGTCTGATGGTCTGTAAAAGTACAGATCAAAAACATAATCTTCTGCAAATGATGAAATAGAATTATTCCAAATGCATAAAGAAAAGAGATAATTACGCTATCTTTACAACTTGAAAAACTAAACGCTGATGATAACCGAAACTACTGATATAGAATCTGTTGCCATTCATGTTGTAGGCAACAAGGCCGAGGATGGCGGCTATGCGCTGTCGAAATCGGCAATAGAACTTGACGATGAAATCAAGGAAATAATGATGGATTATTTCTTGTCGTCGTTCAAGTCGGGCGAATTGTACAACTTTTACCACGACAGCGAATTGTCATACAACGAGGTTTGCGACTATGTAGCCAAGATTTTCGACGATAGTTCGCAGCTTTTCGAGCAGTCGGTAAACCTTACGAAGCATCTGTACGAAAATAGTTCGCATCCCAACATCAAGTCGGGCGAGTTTTATGTGGTGCTGTTCCACGACTGCCAGGTCGAAGGCGAAAAGGTTGATGCAGTTGGACTTTTCAAGTCCGAAAACAAAGATCCGTTCCTGAAAGTTAAGCGCGACGGGGATAATTTCCGCGTAGAGTGCGACCGTGGCATCAACCCGCGAAAGATGGACAAAGGTTGCCTTGTGTTCAACTACGAGCGCGAAAACGGTTTTGTGGTCAAGGTCATCGACAATACCAATCACACCGAGGCGCACTACTGGACCGACGACTTTTTGCATATCAAGCAGCGTCAGGACAAGTACTACAATACCCACAATGTGATGTCGATGTACAAGAATTTTGTCACCAAGGGGCTGCCGCAGCAGTTCGAGGTGTCGAAAGCCGACCAGGCCGACCTGCTCAACCGTTCGGTGAAGTTTTTCAAGGAAAACGAAAACTTTGAGATGCAGAACTTCGAGGATTCGGTTATTCAGCAGCCCGAAGTCATTCAGCAGTTCCAGACTTTTAAGGATACATATTCTCGCGACAACGACTTTGAGATTCCCGAAAGCTTCGACATTTCCGATTCGGCAGTGAAGAAGCAGAGCCGTGCCTTCAAGAGCGTCATCAAGCTGGACAAGAATTTCCACATTTATGTCCACGGCAACCGCAACCTTATTGAGCAGGGCGAGGACGAAAAGGGAAAGTTTTACAAGGTGTATTACAAGGAGGAGGAATAAGCTTTTTTCCTAACTTTGCATAAAATTATTTTCAGCTTTGCCAGACATTATCGATACATATAAAACCATTGTTTCCAACTCGGAAGGCTTCTATTCCGAGAAGGGAAGCAAGTTTATCTCGCTGGCGTTTCCGGTGCGAACCGAGGACGAGGTAAGGGAAAACCTGCAGGCTGTGAAGAAAAAATACTACGATGCCCGCCATCATGTGTATGCCTTTGTGCTTGGCGACTATGGCGACACCTACCGTTGCAGCGACGACGGCGAGCCTTCCAATAGTTCGGGTATGCCCGTGCTGGGACAGTTGCGTTCGTATGGACTTACATATACGATGATAGTCGTGGTGCGCTACTTTGGCGGGACAAAACTTGGCATTCCGGGACTTATAAACGCCTATCGCACAGCTGCAGCCGATGCGTTGAACAATGCGCAGATTGTGGAGGAAACGATTGATGCATCGTATTCGCTGTCGTTCACTTACGACGAGGTAAATTTTGTGATGAAATGCCTTAAAGATTTCGATGCAAAGATTGTTGCACAATATTTTGCCGAGGATTGCCGTTTGGAATTTATGGTAAAACTTTCGGCTGAGGCCCCGCTGGTCGAGGCACTGTCGAAGAATTACAAGGTTGGAATTAATAAAATTGACAATGGGTAATTGGTTTGTAGCGGCGCAATGCAATGCGCCGCTACGGATTATCAAATAAAAACAAAAGGAAAATGGGAAGAAAATTTTCACGGTTCTTTATTCGCGGGTGGAACGTGGTGGAAGCCCCCGAGATGACCAAGGCCTTGGTCGTTATGGCACCGCATACCAGTATGATTGACTTCATCCATGGCAAACTATATTTTTCGAGCTGCGGTTACAAGCCAAAGTTCTTGATGAAAGCCGAAATGTTCAAATGGCCGCTGTCGCCAATCCTGCGTGCCCTCGGTGCCGTACCTATCGACCGTAGCAAGAAGGTGGGACAGATCCGTCAGGTTGTGGAGGCATATGAAAAAAACGACAATTTTATTCTTGTAATGTGTCCCGAAGGTACGCGCAAGAAGGTGAAGAACTGGAAGCGTGGATTCATAAAGATGGCTAAGAACGCCAATGTGCCTGTGTTTTGCGGATTTATCGACTACAAGACTCATTCGATGGGCATCAAGTGCGAACTCGACATGTCGGGCGACGACAAGGAGATTATGAACCGTATGAAAGCTATTTACGCACCAATGGAAGGTCGTAACAAAGGTTGTTTTGATGCTACACCCGATGAAAATTAGTTTGTTACAATTAGATACGCTCTGGAAGGACAAACACGCCAACCTTGAGGCCATCGCCCACAGAATCGACGAGAACCAAGGTTCCGACATCTATGTGCTTCCCGAAATGTTTGCCACCGGCTTCTGCAACGAAGTTGAAGAACTTGGCGAAACCAAATATGGACAAATCGTTGATGCGATGAAGTCGCTTGCGGCAAAGTACGATGCCGCCGTTTGCGGTTCGCTTATTCTGCACGATGGTGGAAAATATTATAATTCTTTCCTTTTCGTAAAGCCCGATGGTGAGATTTTGCGCTACGACAAGCGTCATCTGTTCCGCTTTGGCGGCGAAGCCGATATGTTTTCGCAGGGCGAAAACCGCGTGGTGGTCGAATACAAGGGATATAGGATTTTGCTTCAGGTATGCTACGACCTGCGTTTCCCGGTGTGGAGTCGCAACTGCAATGACTACGACATGATTTTCTATGTTGCAAACTGGCCCGACAGCCGTCGCAAGGTTTTCGACACTTTGCTCAAGGCAAGGGCTATTGAGAATCAGGCGTATGTGGTTGGCGTAAATCGCGTTGGCGACGACGGCATGGGCTTGCACTACGACGGCGGAAGCTGTATAATCGATTTCAAGGGCGAGTATGTGGGGCGCTGTCCCGACAACGAGGAATTTGTCCTTACAGAAAAACTTGATATTGAGGCCTTACGCCAGTTCCGTGAGAAATTCCCTGCATGGAGCGATGCCGATGAGTTCTCTGTTTAGAAGTAAAATTATGATGGAATTGTCGATGAGGGAAATATCCTTTTGGTAAAAAGTTTTGCATATTTAAAGATTTTTCCGAACTTTGCAACTAATATTTATTCGATAAATATATAATAATGAAAGCATTTATTACAACATTGATTCGCAAACTGGGGCTTATAAAAATAGCAGACAGAATTCGCTATTATTTTCATCTGGCGAGAACTAGAAAAAATAGAAGCCTATTTATAGAAAAATACCCTAATGTTGTATTGCCACCGCCGTATTTTCTATATGAAACGTTTAGCCTAAATTATTTCAGCTATTACGAAGATGGTCGTGATACAGCGGAATGGCTTCTAAACTACTTCTTGGAATACAAAAAACTTGAAAATATCAATATAATGGACTGGGGGTGTGGGCCTGGTCGCATAATTAGGCATTTGCCTTCCTTGGTCGGTGATTCGTGTCGTTGCTATGGTTCGGATTACAATGCCAAGTATGTAGAATGGTGCAGTAAAAATATTCCTAACGTTTCTTTTTCTACCAACAAGTTGACCCCGCCATTGGATTATCAATCTGGTATGTTTGATATTATCTACGGAATTTCTATATTTACGCACCTGTCGGAAGAAATGCACTATAAATGGTTTGATGAGTTGATGCGTGTTCTGAAACCTGGCGGAATACTTTTCTTGACTTTGCAAGGTGCAGTTTTTAAGGAAAAACTTACAGCCTCCGAAATTTCACAGTATAATGCCGGGAAACTTGTTGTTCGAGCCAATACCTTGGAGGGGCATAGGACTTACGGTGCATTTCAGCCTGATGAATTTGTATATAAACTTGTTGGAAATAATAATGTTCTAAAACATGATTCAGGCTCCAAAAGCAAAGGAAAGCCCGAACAAGATGTTTGGATTATACAGAAGCGATTTGAGTGATAATAATTGGCGAAATGATAAATATTTTGCCATACAAGTCTATTAAAAGTTGCGCTACTAAGAGATTTAGAAGAGTAAGGATATATCAGTATATAAATAATTAACTTTTTGCGCAAACATATATATGAGAGAACAAATCTTTCTTCTATATAGATGATAGATGAATGCTTAATTTATGTCACATATATCATTGTTATAACTTTATATTTGCGATTCCTTTGTTATGTTAATAATATGTTAAATACCAAGCCTTTTATTGTATTGTAATTTATAGTATATATATTTGTCACGTTGATTAAATTTATATATTATGAGATGTTTAAATTTTATTCTTTTTTTTAGTTTAGTGTTTTGCTATAGTATAGCGTCTTCTCAGGTATTGTATGTTCCATCTGGTACTGATGGAATAGGAAATTCTTTGTCAAATAACATTGGAATAGGGGTGTCAAATCCACAAGAGAAACTGACAATTAATGGTGCTATAAGGGGGAATCAGTCAGGAGCTCTAAGGGTAAGTACAGGAAACGGGTATGTAGATATAGGTCCTAAAAATTCTAGTTATGCACATTTTTATACGGACAGAAATGCATATTTGTTTGATAAGGAAATTAGAACAACTTCTGGTAGTTTTGGCAGTGGGACAAGTTACTTGTCTCTAAAGACTGCAGGTAGTACAAGATTGTACATAAATTCAGATGGTAAAGTTGGCATTGGGACAACCCAGCCAAAATCGAAATTAGATGTTAATGGGTCTATTTGTATTAGTGGTTCAAATCATTTTACATTTGGACATTCTAGTGGTCATGGTGTAATTAATTTTGGCAATAATGGTGATGGAAATTTATATTTTAGAAGTTTGGAAACAGGCGGAGACATTAATTCCAGTTATAATCATTTGATGATTTTGACATATGATGGACGACTGGGAATTGGAACTTGGACTCCTGGTAACTATAAACTAGCTGTAAACGGTGGCATAAGAGCAAAATATATTGATGTTGAAACTGGTTGGTCCGACTTTGTGTTTGAGCAAGACTATAATCTGATGACGCTTGAAGATTTGGAACAATACATAAAGGACAATGGACATTTGCCAGACATACCATCTGCAGAAGATGTTGCACAAAATGGTGTCAATGTCGGCGAAACTCTGAGTAAACTATTACAAAAAATTGAAGAACTAACTTTGTATGTAATTGACCTTAAAAAGGAAAATGAAATTCTTAAGGGGAAATTATCGTTAAAGGAATAAAGATATGAGAAAGCTAGTGTTATGCTGTCTATGATTATATTGTAATTGGCAGCAAAGCATAGAAGTAATGAAAGATAGAATAATGAGTAAATATAAAGATAAGAGTGTTTTAGATTCGGCACATATACAAAAGAAACGCAGTACTATGATACGGACAGTATTTATTTTAGCAACAATGCTAACAATATCCATCAGTGTAAAAGGGCAACCAGAAGCAATTTGGCAATTATTACAGGATGGTTCCATTGTTCGATGGGCATATTCGGGCGGAGATGAGTTTAATGGTACATCGCTTGATTTAAATAAATGGTATACTTGTGTGGATGGTTGGAATAGAGAACATGGACCTGGAGAAGAATTACAGTATTATTTAGATGATAATATTGTGTTGGATAATGGGATATTAAAGCTTATTGCCAAAGAAGAACCTGGTTACTATAATGTTTGGAGATTTGATGGAGGTGCACACATAGAGCAAAAATATTTTAAATATACATCTGGATGGATTCAAACAAAACAGAAGTTTAAGTATGGGCTTTTTGAAATTCGCGTTAAATTGCCAGAGGGTAAAGGACTTTGGCCAGCATTCTGGCTGTTTGGAGGAAACCCCGATGAAGAATTTGACATTTTTGAATATAAAGGGGAAACACCAAACCGAATTCATTATGACATGCATTGTCCTAATGGGTGCCAGAATTTTGGCGACTGGATAACAGTAAATGGGAATTTTTCCGATGGTTTTAATGTAATAATGGGAGAATGGGGGCCAAATGCTACTTTTTGGTATTTAAACGGACGAGAATTTACCATTTGGTTTGGTAATCTTTATTATCAAGCGAGCGTAATCGCTAATCTAGCAATTGCAACTAATTTTGGTCCATTTTCCCCTGGTCCAGATAATAGTACGATGTTTCCTTCTATTTTTGAGATTGACTATATTCGTATATGGACAAGGATTGATTGCGAGCAAAACATCACTATTGAAAATTATTCTCAAACAAATACTGATCCTACAGTTATCACTGGCAATCAAATTACTATGGGAGGCAATAATGGCGATGCAAATTTACAAAATGGCCAACATCTAAAAATGATTGCTACAGATAGGATAAATTTAAGACCTGGTTTTGAGGCGGAATCTGGAAGTAATTTTAGTGCAAAAATAATTAATTGTCCTTCAATTAATAATAACTATAAGTCTATAGAAGAACAGGATAGTGGATTGTGCGTTATATCTGAGTGCGTTCCTGACAGTTTACACCAAATGCAAACAAAGTCAACCTTTGAAAATTCGCCATCATTATACACTAAAATATATCCGAATCCTACAGATGGGGAAATAGATATTGAATTTGTCGGAAAAATAGAAAGAAATGTTAAAATAACATTGACAAATTCAACGGGTATGGTTGTTTTTATACAGGACAATATTATCGATAATAAAATAAGTATTGACATTTCAAATCTTGCAAAAGGAGTGTACATCCTAACGGGATATTTTGGTGATAGTACTATTTCTGAAAAAATAATCCTAAAATAATGAAATTCAAAACAATATTACTATTCACTATCATAGTCATTACGGCTATTAATTTGTATTCCCAGGAAGCAAAAAAATCAAGTTTTGGCATTCAATACACACTTTCCTACGATTTCCAAGTAGCCCCAAGAAATAGCGAAAGCAAAATTGGAGTTTTGCATCACGCACCTGCTTTCTCTTACCGAATCAATAATCATAACATATATATCGGGCCACTGCTCTCTCATGTTTTTCAACTCAAGCCAATGTGGAATGATATATACGATAATAAGGCTTTCGGCTTACATTTCGGTTACAGATATTATTCGAATGAACTTCTTCGCAACTTCAGAATCTTTGGGCAGTTCCATTTCTCAATCTTTTGGGTTGAATACTGTCATTATCAGCTTGGATTGCCGGGTGGCGTAACGAAAACCGAAATCAGGGTAAATAATATTGCATCATTCGGCGTTGATTACGAAGCTATTCCTAACTTGCATATATATGCAGGTACGGGATTCGGCTCGTATGATGGTTTCTGTCTGATATTGGATAGTTTTAATTTAAGCGAATACATTGGTGTCAAATATGAATTTTGATATGTCTATTCCGATTTTATTTCGCTGACCTTATAAAACTTGCTAGTCGGGAAATTTATATTACTTTTGCGCTCAAATTTTAAGAACTATGGCACGAATAATATTTTTACTGGTAATATTTGCTCTTGTGGTTGTGATTGTCGTATATCTCGTAAAGGCAATTAAGATGAACAATCCCAAGGAAGAAAAGCAGACCCCGATACAAAAGACAAAGGAGCGTACAAACTATTCCGTAGCCGATGAACTCCTCAAGTTGCAGAACCTCAAGGAGGAAGGCATAATCACCGAGAAGGAATTCGAGGAGATGAAAAAGAAGTTGATGGAATAGTATTATTAGCGGAATTTTTTGATAAGACTATATGGCATCTGTAAATCGGATGCCTTTTTTGTGCCTTAAAATTCAAAAAAGGATGTCATTCCACAAAGCAGAGTGAACCGACAAAGGAACGTGTCGTGTGAACTCGCTTATGCGGAATCTCCTTCAATATTACAAATAAGGGAGATTACGGATAGCAGTCTTCACAACGCTCTCCGTTCCGTATCGCGTGTTACGACTAGCTTCCGTACCTTTAGCTCACGCAGCGAAGCAAGTAAATGACGAGTCTCTTTTTGGGGGAGGTATAACTAACTAATAATTTGTGAATTACACAATGTGTTTTTACACGAAAATAAAAAATTTACATTATCTTTGTGGTCTGAAATTTTAAAATAAACATAGCAATAAAACCCTATTAATCAATTGATTATATTTTAATATGGAATTAAGGAACATAGGAATAGCAGCGCATATCGATGCAGGAAAGACAACGGTATCGGAACGAATACTTTATTTCACTGGTGTGAACCGCAAGCTTGGTGAAACCCACGACGGTCAGGCTACGATGGACTTCATGAAGCAGGAACAGGAGCGTGGTATTACAATAGCTTCGGCAGCAATCACCTGCACTTGGAACAACCACCAGATAAACCTTATCGACACCCCAGGTCACGTTGACTTTACTGTGGAAGTGGAGCGTTCGTTGCGCGTAATCGACGGAATGATTGCGGTTTTCTGTGCTGTCGGTGGTGTTGAGCCACAGAGCGAAACCGTGTGGAATCAGGCCGAGCGCTACCGCGTTCCGCGCATCGCCTTCGTCAACAAGATGGACCGCACGGGTGCAAACTTTGGTGAGGTTGTCATGCAAATGAACAAGTACCTCGATGCCAACGCATTGCCATTGCAGGTTCCGATGGGTGCCGAAGATTCTTTCACAGGTGTTATCGACATCGTCCGCAACATTGCCTACACTTTTGCCGATGGCAAACGCTTCGAAAATCCTATTCCTGCCGAATATGCCGCACAGGTCGAGGAAGCTCGCACCTTTATGATTGAAAAGCTTGCCGACGGCGACAACGAAATTATGGAAATGTATTTCGACGGCAAGGAAATTCCTGAAGAAAAACTGAAGAAAGCAATCCGCGAGCAGACCTTGAAACTTTTGATTACGCCTGTTTTCTGCGGTGCTGCCTACAAGAATATCGGTATCCAGCTTCTGCTCGATGCAGTTGTCGATTATTTGCCTTCGCCTGTTGATGTTGGTTCTGTCATCGGCACCGACCTGCACGACAGCGAAAAGACTCACAGCCGCAAGCCTTTCGACAGCGAAAAGTTCTCGGCTCTGGCATTCAAGTTGATAAACGACCCGTATGTTGGTCAGCAGACTTTTATCCGAATCTTTTCGGGCAAGCTTACAAGCGGAATGTCGGTTTACAACTCGTCGAAGCGCAAGCCCGAACGCATTGGCCGTATTTTCCGCATCAAGGCTAAGGAACGCCAGGAAATTACCGAGGCTGGTGCTGGCGAAATAGTTGCTTTGGTCGGCATGAAATACACAAAGACCGGCGACACCCTTTGCGACCAGGAATATCCGTTGTACTTGGAATCTATCCATATTCCCGAACCGGTAATCCAGCTCAAGATTCAGCCTGCCAACCAAAAGGACAAGGACAAGCTGAGCGAGGCTCTTGGCAGACTGGTGAACGAAGACCCGTCGTTCCATGCAAAGTACAACGAGGAAACCGAGGAAACGGTAATTTCGGGTATGGGCGAATTGCATCTTGAGATTATGGTTGACCGCCTTCGCACCGAGTTTAAGGTTCCGGTGGAAGTTGGTGAGCCTGCAGTTGCATTCAGGGAAACCATTACAATGCCTGTCGAGACTATGTACAAGCACGTCAAGCAGACTGGCGGTCACGGACAGTATGCGCATACAATCATGCGTATGGAGCCGAATCCTGGCAAGGGCTACGAGTTTGTCGATGTGGTCAAGGGAGGTAACATTCCGGGCGAGTATATTCCGTCGGTTGACAAGGGTGTATGCAACATTATGGAGCGCGGTATTTTGTCGGGATTCCCGGTCGTGGATGTAAAGGTTACGCTTCTCGATGGTTCGTACCATCCAGTTGACTCGTCCGATATGGCATTCCAGCTTTGCGCCGAATTGTGCTTCAAGAGCGGTTTCATGAAGGCAAGTCCTATTCTGCTTGAGCCGGTTATGAAGATAGAAGTCAACACTCCCGACGACTACATTGGTGATGTTGTTGGCAACTTGAACCGCCGCCGTGGAAAGATTGAAGCAATGAGACGTTACCGCAAGGGTTCGCAGAAGATTGTCGGACTTGTGCCGCTGATGGAGATGTTCGGTTACGCCACCCAGTTGCGCAACATAACCTCTGGCCGCGCCAACTATTCAATGGAGTTCTACCAGTACATGGAAATGCCATCCAACATACAGACCGAAGTGCTGAAGAAGTTGAACGAGAAGAAAGGATAGGCAGGGGGCTGCGCCCGTTTCAATGGCTTCGCCGTTTCTCGCTTCGCTGTTTGAATGTTTCACGTTTATATGGCTTCGCCGTTTGAATGTTCCATGTTTGAATGCTTCGCGTTTCTATGTCTGTGGCGTTTGAATGGCTTCGCCGTTTCCCGCTGCGCTGTTTGAATGTTTCACGTTTCAATGGCTGCGCCGTTTCTGGTTTCATTGCCTAACGCCCGTTTGAAAGTTTCTGGGTTTCAGGTTTCTATGGTTGGTGTCATTTCAATTGTAGAGACGTTGCGTGCAACGTCTCGAAATATTTCCGATGTAGTAGGTGCGTATAATGTGTTGTGGATTAGTGCAATATGCAAATTATTCATTTTGAATAATGCAAATTGAATAATAGAATTTTTTATCATCTTTTTTCGTCTATTACGCCAATTTTCAATGATTAATTTTTGTCAAAATCGGATTTTTTTGTAATTTTATAGTCGGTTTTTAATTTTGATAACTATATGGAAGACAAGATAATAATATATCAAACATCTGACGGTCAGACACAATTGGATGTCAGATTTGAGAACGAAACGGTATGGCTTAGTGCCAATCAAATGTCGATACTATTCGCTAGAGAAGAGTCAAATATCAGACGTCATATAATCAACGTATTCAGGGAAGGAGAACTTGATCGTGATAATAACGTGCAATTTTTACACGTTAATGGCGTAAAAAAACCGGTTCCATTCTACACTCTTGATGTAATCATTTCAGTCGGCTATCGTGTAAAGAGCCAGCGTGGCGTCCAATTCCGTCAATGGGCTAATCGTGTATTGAAGCAGTATCTTATAAAAGGCTATGCAGTTAACGAGCACATTCGTCGCGAGCAAATTCAAGAACTGCGTCAATTGGTGCAAGTTGTCGGACGAACATTACAAAGCAAGGAAGTTGCCGACATTGTTGAAAGTCAGGACTTGCTTGATGTGGTTGTTGACTATACATATGCTCTCGACACCCTCGATAACTACGACTACCAGCGATTGAATATAGAAAAGACAACAACCGACGAGCCATTTCACGCCACCTACGAAAATGCGATGAGAGAAATCAATATGCTTAAGCAAAAATTTGGACACTCGGCATTGTTCGGAAACGAAAAGGACGGTTCGTTCAAAAGCTCTATCGGCCAGATTTACCAGACTTTCGATGGCGAGGATTTATACCCATCGGTTGAGGAAAAGGCGGCAATGCTGCTGTATCTTGTTACCAAAAACCATTCGTTTAGTGATGGAAACAAACGTATTGCAGCCACATTGTTCCTATGGTTTCTCAATGGCAACCATATACTTTATAATCCCGATGGAAGCAAGCGCATTGCAGACAATACACTTGTAGCCCTTACGCTTATGATTGCTGAAAGCAAAACAGAAGAAAAGGACATTATGGTAAAAGTTGTTGTAAATCTTATCAACAAGAACAATTTGTAAATTAACAAATTATCCTAATTATTCATTTTGAATAATAGAAAAATCATTATTTTCCATACCACCCCAGCGCCTCCTTCAACGCCTCAATATGCCTGTCGATATGCGATTGTGGGGAGAGAATTAAAATAGTCTTATATTCCATCAAATAAAGATAATTGCGTGTCGTTTCTATTCTTTGATTTTATTATTATTTCGCGCAATTGTTCGTAGGATTTTACAAAAGTGTTTGGAATCATTATAAGCTCAATTCCCTTTTTTTGACAAATTTCTGCTTTCCGCTTATCTGCCATCTCTCGTTTCTTATCTCCGAAATGCTCTCCACCATTTATTTCAATTACAATTTTTGGAATTTTGCCATAAAAACTCTTTTTATATAGAACGCAATCAAACTCACTTTTTAATTTTTTTAGTTCATTATCATTTGCAAAAATCTTACTGAATGAAACATTCCTCTCTGCTTCAAAAGTTTTGTTTACAGAACAAAAATGAGATATGGTTTTATAGAACTCTTTTTCATAGTAACTATTATTTGACTTCCCGATTACAATTTCTAAAGCTTCGCTAAGTGGCACTTCTGATTTCCCATTACTCTTAACATAATTGATAAGATCAACAATATCGCTACGCGTGTTTTTTGATAAGGCAAACAATACCTCCTCATCACAAGCAACTACTAAACGCTTCTTTGCTCGAGAAACAGCTACGTTTATTAATTCTGTATTATTCTTTATCCATTCAAATGTTCTTTTTTGTGTTTTTGTCGAAAGAGCTGTAGATAATATTATTGTATCACTTTCGCCGCCTTGCATAGCATGAACAGTATCACATTTTACATTATCATTGAGATTTTCCTGTTTCAACCATAGATTTATTAATTCTCGTTGATTGGCAAATGGTGTTATTATTGTTGTATTTGTATAGTTATTTCGTTTCAAATAATCTATTATCGCTTCAATTTCTTCCAAAGCAGTATTCTTATCGTCAATATTCTTATTTATTGTCGGTATGAAAACCAATTCTCCATTTTCTGTTAGAGCGGATAAGTTGAGTTTTGATTCGTAATACTTTTTGTTTGAAAAATCGATTATTTTCTTGCCACATCTATAATGATATTTCAATAGAACATATTGTGATATTGAATCATGATTTATCATTACATCAAGAATAGAATGCTGTTTATAATCGTAATCTTCTGGAATAGAGTATTTACCCATCAACATTTTGTTTATAGAGTCTTCTATTACTACTATCGGTTTTAATTGTTCTGGATCGCCGACTAGCAAAAGAGAATTAGCTTTAGCAATGGGGATTATTGATTGGGCAATGTTACATTGTCCAGCCTCATCCATAATTACTAAATCGAACATAAAATTGGGAGATCCCAATTTCTGCGCAGAAATGTTTGTCGTGAATATTACAGGAAATGCTTTGACAAATTTTCGCATATTTGAATCCTGTCCTAGCCACTTATTGAATGTGTCTATTCTCTCTGCTTCATCCTCTATATTACATATTTCGTATAAGTCATTATACATCGGCTTTTGCAATTCCCTTATGTATTTCAACGAGGTAAAATACATCCATTGTATTAGTTTTGAGTCCTCTTTCAGTGGGGTAAACAACCGCAAAACCTCATAATTATTTACTTCAGGATTCTTTTTAAGTTCATCTTGTATTTCTTCGATACGTTTCTTTACATTATTAGAAAACTGATTCGTTTTTTCATTAACGCTTCCATACAGCTTTTGTGCATCTTCGTAAAAACTTACAAGTTGAACATGCTTTTCCTGTCTCTTTAGTATTTCATTCAAACTCTCATTTTTATTGTCAGTATTTATCTTTATTTGGTTTATTTTATTATCATCAGGTTCTCTTGTAGATGTGTAATCAAATAGTTCCTTTATTTTATCTAATGCTGGAATTACATATTTCGTATTATTTCCAAGCCGAATAAATGGGAAAGGAATTTTTTCTCCTTTATATGAAATTTGTAATTTATTAATAATATCATCTACTGGTTTATTGTTCGAAGAACAAACTAGCATAGTTTTTCCATTGTAAAAGCCATTTAACACAACATTTAGTATTGCTTGGGTTTTTCCTGTTCCTGGAGGTCCTTGCACATACGTTACTGGTTGTTTCATTGCATTGTACAGAACGCGAGTTTGATCAACATTTATTTTGTCATCAAAAATAATGATATTAGGTTCCTTCCTTCTTTTATCACGACCTGTTATTCTACCGAACAAGGATTTTAATGGAACATTTAGCAAACCCTTTTCGTCCCTTTCCAAAATGGTATTATATGTTGTTCGCACATCTACAGTTCTATCCCTTTCCAATATCATCATTTCCGGACGAGTATTTAGCATTTCGTCACTTTTCAGATTTCTCCTTATAATTTCACACCCCCATTCGTTATCCTTGTTAAATTCCCTAATAAAAGCATCAACATCCATTTCTGCATACTGCATCAATGAAATTTTTGTTTCCTGCAAATTGTATTCGGTGAGTTTTCTAAAAATAAATGTCTTGTTAAATCGAAGTGTTTTGTCAAGATTTAGAGTTCCCCTCTCTGGATTATAGTTTACATTGTAATAACAAACAACGTACAATCTATTATTCTTATCTATTGCTATTTTTGATATGGCAAACTCTGTATAACAACCACTGGTTTTATTGTATGTGTACTTATCATAAATATTTCTAATCAAGAACTCTTTTTGCTCTTTTGTCAAAACATATTCTTGATTCTCCATAAGTTTGTGCAAATCTATTCCTGGTATTAATACATGTTCCCGTTGGTATGGATCTTTGTCAAACCAATTGCATTCTTCATAATAATTTAGCAGATAACCAATCTCTTGTTCATAGTCCAACCATTTATATCTGCCCATATTTGCATCTAGTTTATTCAACAACGAATCCGACACATTGTACTCAGTAAAATCAATGATTTTTGCAGTTTGTACATTACTTAGAAACAATCCTGATTCAGCCGCTTTTGCATTATCAATATCTTTTGATGGATTATATATATGTCCTTTAAGCCGTACATTATCTTCTATAAATTCCAAATCTTCAACAGCCAGCCAAAATTTTGTCGTTTCTTTACGCTGATTCAGGTATGTAATATACATCCATTTTCCTGTTCGAATGGCCT
>CADARW010000016.1 GCA_902790405.1 uncultured Bacteroidia bacterium | reverse complement strand
TAAAGAAACTGCCCAAAAAGGAACAAACCGATGAATTAAAAGCAATTGGCAAATGAAGAAAGTGAAAATCACAGCCATACGCAAGGCTTGCTACCCCGACCTTTCGGCAAAATACGAGAATCCCATCAAGCACGCCTGCGACATTTCCGAAGGCGAAAGCTGGATTTCGACCGACGGACAGAAACCCGAAGGTCTTTGCGACAGCGCGTGGGAATCAATGCGTTGGTTCGTGGAAGAACTGGCTGCAGGGCGTGGCAACTTCTACGACGGCTGGATGAAAAACCCCAACTCGGCAATGATTTCCTGCAACGACGGATTCCGCCCCGTGAGCTTTTACATCGAAACAATTGAATAATACAACCTATCGAATATTTGCTTAACTTTGTCGCTTGTTAATTTAACTATGCGATAAAATGGGAAACCATATATTTAAAGACATAAAACTTACCGCAGTTGCACTTGTTTGTCTTGTAGCCAACAATGTTTTGGCACAAAACACAAATCCCAACTGCTTGAGCGGCAATTGCGAAGACGGATACGGAGTATATAGAATCGACAATGGCGACCGCTATATCGGCTTTTTCGAAAACGGCAACTTCAACGGCTTTGGTTCATACATTTTTAGCGACGGCAATATGTATGTAGGCAATTTCAAGGACGATGCGCCCAATGGCCAAGGTACATACATCTGGACCGATGGCAGCCGATATGTTGGACATTGGCAGGGATGGAAGCGTCATGGAATTGGAACCGAATCTGATGCTGAAGGCAATTCAGAGACAAGCATATATCAGAACGACAAAATCGTAGATGACGACATACAAGGTTGCATCAATGGCGATTGCATTTCGGGATATGGCGTTTTCATATACGACGATGGCTCATACTACGAAGGCAATTTCATTCAGAAAAAGCCTAGCGGACAAGGTTTGCTTGTAAAAAACGACGGTTCCGCTTACTCTGGTGAGTTCAAAAATGGGAAATACAACGGCTATGGAATTTTAGTAAATCCCGATGACTCGGAACAGGAAGGAATATGGGAAGAAGGTCGTTTCATAGGCGAAGTTACCAACCAGTACGGCTGCATAAGCGGCGACTGCACAAACGGATACGGCATTTTTATCTACGACGACGGCTCATACTACGAAGGCGCGTTCAAGAATGGCAAGCGACACGGGCAAGGCACATTGTACACTGCCGACGACGAAGTTTTCGACGGAGCATGGGTTGACGACGAAGCAAACGGATACATACTGGCTACATACAAACCCGAAGACCGCGGCGGACTAGCCTACTACAATGGCGACATGAAAGGAAGCGCCCTCGATGGTTACGGAGCACTTATTTGGAGCGACGGTTCGGTGTATTACGGACAGCTTAAAGACGGAGCACGACACGGACAAGGCGTATTGTTCGACACCGAAACCAACACCAAATATTCAGGCATCTGGAACAACGACGAGTTTGTAAGCGAAATGGACGAAAACCAGTTCGACGTCATATTCGGGTCGAAAAACGGATTCGGAATAAAGCTTATCGCCAATGGCCGCTACTACGGTAACCTCGTCAACGGAGTACCATCGGGGAAAGGAATGCTAGACCTATATAATGGAAACTACTACGTCGGCGATTTTAAAAACGGAATGGCAAACGGACAAGGTACACTCGAGGACCGCGACACCGGCGAAAGATACATTGGCAGCTTCGTTAACGGCGAAATGACTGGCAAAGGCGTTTTTTACCACACCGACGGCTCCAAGGAAGAAGGCACTTTCAGAAATGGCGAACTTGAAACAAAGAAGACCGAAGATGTCAGCGTTGCCAAGCCTATCGTGACATGGTTGGCCCCTGCGCAGAGCGACATGGAGACTACCAGCAGCAAGCAAACTGTAAAACTTTGTGTTGCCTCAAAAGCAAGCATCGACGAAGTTACCGTAACGGTAAACGGAGTTGTAAAAGCAAAAAAGTCGAACAGAGGCTTTACCGTAGTTTCCAGCCAGTGCGACTATACTTTCGAATATGAAATCGACCTCGAACCTGGACAAAACGAAATAAAGGCTATCGTCAAGAACGCAGGCGGAACTACTACAACCGATGCTCGACGCGTTACCCTCAACAAAAGCGACAATGTATCGAGCGAAAAACGACTTGCACTTATCATTGGCAACGGAGCCTACCAGTATATCGGTGCGCTCAACAACCCGTCAAACGACGCCAGACTTATGGGCGAAACTCTAGGTTCCCTCGGCTTCGAGACAATGGTGTACACCGACCTTTCGCAGAACGAAATGATCTCTAAAATACGTGAATTTGGAAACAAGCTTACTGAAGAGAAGGCTGTTGGCTTATTTTTCTATGCAGGACACGGCTTGCAGGTAAATGGAGAGAACTACCTCGTGCCAGTGACGGCAAACATTACCAAACAGCAGGATGTAGAACTCGAATGCGTAAACCTGAAGCGCGTACTTGGAGAAATGGAATACGCACAAAACGACCTGAACATCATAATCCTCGATGCTTGCCGTAACAATCCATTTGCAAACGTCAGAGCAATAAATAGTGGAGGCCTTGCCGCAGTAAACGCACCAAGAGGTACTTTCATCGCATTTGCCACATCACCTGGCAACGTAGCATCGGACGGTAGCGGAAGCAATGGCCTTTACACCGAACAACTGGCACAAGAAATAACCCAGCCGGGAATAAAAATAGAAGATGTCTTCAAGAAAGTTCGCTCAAGGGTTTACGAAATAAGCCAGCAACAACAAATTCCATGGGAAAATTCCTCAATATTCGGTGACTTTTATTTCAAGAAATAATAATACAAAACAATAAACAGCATGAGAGCTTTGATATTATTTGTTGCAGTCCTATTTGCCTCGATCAGCACATTTGGACAGCATTTTACAGGTTGCGTTGTCGATACCGTAGCAGCAAAACGTCTGCCCGAAAAGGCATCAAATACACGCGACGTATATTCCAATCTGCCAAAGGCAGTATCGCTTCAGAAATGGACACCAGTCCCTGGAAACCAAGGACAAACCGGCACATGTACCGCATGGTCGTCGACATACTGCATAGCAACAATGTCGTGGGCAATGCGCAACGGAATAACAGACCGTAAGAAAATTACCGAAAACGCCTATCTTCCAGCATATACATACGTCAATATACTTAGGCAGAGCACACAAAACTGCGCCGCTGGAACCGACATTGCCGACGCATGCGCATGGCTGAAGAACACTGGCTCGGTAAAACTTAGCGAATACCCGCAGAATCCAGCATGTATAAACACATCCGATGTTCCTACCGCATGGAAACAAAAAGCAGCACAAAATAAAATCCTTGGATTTACAAAATTGTACTACCAATGGGCTGGTGGATATTCGTACAAGGTAGAAAAAGTAAAGAAAAGTCTTGCCGAGGGTAAGCCAGTGCTTATCGCTTTCAACTGCGCATTTTCGTTCTCAAACAGCAGCGGAATAAGAAGCGACGGTCTATGGATGCCAGCCAGCAACGAACAGGCCACACTCAATTACGGTGGTCACGCCATGGCAGTAGTTGCTTACGACGATACAAAATTCAACGGAGGTGCATTCCTCGTACAAAACAGCTGGGGCACCGACTGGGGTCTCAACGGTTATTTCTGGATTACCTACTACCATTTCGCATGGTGGGTTTACTACGCTTTCGAAATAAACACGCAGATAAACAACTCGAAGATAGACACAAATACCGACAATCTCGACTTCTCTACAAACTTCTACGATTACGCCGACAACAACGATTATAACAACAACGACTATAACTATTACGACGACAACAACAATAACAACAATTACGACTACAACGACGGAAACGACAGCAATAATGTAGATTACACCTTCGACGACCTCGGTCTCGATGATTTCTTATCCGTTGATTACGACTACCTTGACAATTTTGTCGATGGCGACGACTATCGCATTGATAACGACGACAATAACGATAACGACAACGATGACAGCAACTACACTTCGTACAACATTCTATACCAAGATGGCGACAATGGTGCATGGAAGGGCTATAAGGACAGCGACTATACCGCCGAAGACTACAACTACATGGAAGAGGAAAGGAAGTCGCGCAATTCCTCGGCATTCCAATATGTAAGCAACATGTCGTACGAGGAGAACATGAAACACATGAACGAAAGCCTTGGAATAAAGGACGCACCAAAGAACAACGCAAAAGACCGCGGTGTAAAGGTAATTAGCGTCGACAAGATAAAGACTCCCGATGGCAACAAGGTTGATGTAAACAATTTCGCTGGCAGCATAAGCATTATCCTTGGCGACAACACTGCAATGCAGGGCACAATACGCGACAAAACCATAAACATCTCGAAATCTTACCAATCGGGCACTTATTTCAGAATATATGTAGAAAACAATTCGCCGGCTTATGTTTACGTATTCGGTACCGACCTCACCAACGAAGTGTACAACATATTCCCGCAGTGCCGACTGATAAGCCCGCTGCTCGACTACAGCGACAGCCGCATAGCAGTCCCCGACGAACGCCACTTCATCCAGATGGACGACCAGACTGGAACTGACTACATATACGTACTTTACAGCCGCGTTCCTCTCAATATCGATGAAATTCGCAACCGTATGGCAAAGACTTCGGGCGACTACGCAGAACGTCTGTTCAAGGTTATGGGACCTAAGACATTCTCGCTCGACGAAGCAAATGCATCAGGAACATCAACATTCAAGTTCGATGCAAAATCAATAAAAAAACAATGCCTCGGTGCTGTTATAAAAATCAATCACACCAAATAGGTTATTTTGTTGAGAAAAAATCAAAAGGGAGAAACTTTGTTCCTCCCTTTTTTATTGGCATGCAACCAAGAAGCAAATATTTATTTATCTTTGCCTCATAAAATATCTTAATTATAAAACTATGAGACTTGACGGAAGACGCGAAAGCACAAATGTTGACGACAGAAGAGGCAAGAAAATGGGTGCCGGACTTGGAATCGGCGGAGCTATAATCGTTGGTATCATCGCTTTATTACTTGGCAAAGACCCTTCGGAGGCAATACAGAACCTTAACATAGACAACTCACAAACCGAATCGGCATACACACCGACTGCCGAAGAGGAAGAGCTAGCATCGTTCACAAAGAAAATTCTTGCAGGAACCGAAGACGTGTGGACTGCAGAATTCAGCAAGAGAGGCAAAAGGTATGTAGCCCCGAAATTAGTGCTGTTCACTGGTTCTGTTCAATCGGGATGCGGCGGCGCATCGTCGTCGTCGGGACCATTCTACTGCTCGGCCGACCAGACTGTTTATATAGACCTTTCGTTCTTCACAACAATGAAACAGCAGTTCGGCACGGCAGGCGACTTTGCATACGCCTACGTCATAGCACACGAGGTTGGGCATCATGTTCAGTATCTGCTTGGCACACTTGGCGATGCACTCGAAAAGATGAGCCGTGTAAGCAAAACCGAAAGCAACCAGATTAGCGTCCGCCTCGAACTGCAAGCCGACTTCTACGCAGGCGTGTGGGCAAACAGGGACAATGCAATGTTCAACTCGCTCGAAGATGGAGACATCGAGGAAGGTCTTGCCATTGCCGCCCGCATTGGCGACGACTATCTGCAGAAGCAGGCAAGAGGCTATACCGTTCCCGAATCGTTCAACCATGGAACCTCGGCACAACGTTCGCGCTGGCTCAAGAAGGGCATTTCTACCGGCAAAATGGAAGACGGCGACACCTTCTCACCCGACTACAGCAAGCTGTAAAATCAATGCCCAACATCAAAAATATAATTTTCGACCTCTGCGGACCGATAATAACAATCGATGTTAACCTTATCGATAAACGTCTGCACGAATTTGGCATAACGACAGAACAACCATATCGTAAACTCTACGACAGCGGACTTACAAAACGCTTCGAGTCGAACCTTATTACAACCGCACAATTCTGCGACGAACTACGCAAGACACTCGAAACCGATATCTCCGACGAACAGATATGCGAGGCTTGGAACACGCTCATTGTAGATTTCAAATGCGAACACCAAACTATCCTGCAAAAAGTTCACAATCACTACCGCACATTCATGCTCAGCAACAGCGACGTGGTAAATGCAGAATATTTTACCCAATACCTCGGTGCTACTCGCCAATGCTTCGACGAGATTTTCTTCTCATACACGATTGGCGACCGCAAACCAAGCGAAAATGTTTTCAAACACATACTGGACAAGCACAACCTAAACGCTGATGAAACTCTTTTCATCGACGACTGCGAAAAGCACTGCATAGGTGCAAAAAAGGTTGGACTAAACACAATCTGGCTTCAGAAGCCAAAAGACATTTGCGAACTTTTCAACGATAACGGGACATTAAAACAGTAGACATGAAAAAGAAAATATATCTTGCAGCAGGCTGCTTCTGGGGCGCCGAACATTACCTCAAACAGATCGAAGGCATAACTTTCACACAGGTTGGATTCGCAAACGGAAACACCGACAATCCAACATACGAACAGGTTTACACCGACCAAACGGGCTACGCCGAAACCGTAGAAGTGAAATATGATTCATATACAATTCCACTGCGGACAATCCTGAGCCTTTACTTCAAGGCCATCGACCCTACAAGCCTGAACCGCCAAGGCGAGGACTCGGGCACACGCTACCGCACTGGAATATACTACACAGACAAGTCGGATTTACCAATAATCCAAGAGGTTATGGCATTGGAAGCCAAAAAGTACGATGCACCTTTACAGGTGGAAGTTGCTCCGCTGAAAAACTTCTTCTCCGCCGACGAATACCATCAGGATTATCTTGACAAAAACCCGACAGGCTACTGCCATCTGCCGATTGAACTCTTTGCCTACGCAAAGAATTACAAGCCCGTAACTGTCCGTATCCGCGAAAGCCTTTTTGCACAACAGGACATTGCATACCGCGACTTCCACTCCAAACTTATGCCAGGAATCGACATCGAGAGAATAATTGGCATCCGCACACCACAACTGCGAAAACTTGCCAAGGAATTTGCCAAGGATGCTGAAATCGACGATTTTCTGTCGAGCCTACCACATCAATACTACGACGAAAACAACATGCACGGCTCCATTATTTCCGAAATCAAGGACTACGACCACTCAATAGCAGAAATCGACCGTCTCCTGCCCTACGTCGACAAGTGGGCTACCTGCGACCTTATCAGACCAAAGTCGTTCAACAAAAACCACGGCAAGCTCATAAAAGACATCCGCCGTTGGATGAAATCAAGCAGGACCTACACTATCCGTTTCGGCATCGAAATGCTCATGACGCACTTCCTGGATGAGGATTTTCGCCCCGAACACCTCGAATGGGTCGCCAATATCACAAACGACGAATACTATGTGAAAATGATGGTTGCGTGGTATTTTGCCACCGCACTAGCAAAGCAATACGAATCAACGCTGCCCATCATCGAGCAGAACCGCCTCGCAACCTGGACTCATAACAAGACAATCCAAAAAGCCATCGAAAGTTATAGGATTACGGATGAGCAAAAGGAGTATTTGAAAACATTGAGAATAAAGTGATAACGCCGCTACTCCCTATCTGGCAAAATCCGGCCATTATAACCTTTTAGTTCCTTGTCGTAAAGGTCTTCTTTTCCGCCTGACAAACGGTTTAGCAATTCGTGGAATTTTGGCCCGTGATTCTTGTGCGCAATATGGCAAAGTTCGTGCAGAATGACAAAATCGACCAAATAGTCGGGCAAAAGGAGCAAGCGGCACGACAATATAATATCATCTTGCGAACTGCAAGTTCCCCAGCGAGTGAGAGCATTGCCTATAGAAACATTACGGAACGACAAGCCTGTGCGAGAAGAAATCTCATCTACACGAGGGAAAAGCAGTTTTTCGGCCTCCTTTTGCATCGAGGCAAGAATTACCTTCTTAATGAAATTCTGTACCGCATCGAGGCTAAAATCGACCAACTGGGGATTGTAATAAATTGTAACGATATGGTCTGTTATTCTTGCCGAGAGTATCCTTTTCTGCGCATCGGTTGGCGAAAACTGCAACTTTGTGCTTCGGCAAGTAAAATGCGACTGCGGAGTGAACAGACGTTTTACACCTTTCTGCTCCTGCGCCTGCAAGGTCTTGGCAATCCAGTCGCGATGTTCAAAAACAAACCTTTCAGCGTCAGCATAACTGACCCTGAAAGGTATGGATAGATGCAAGCCCTTTTCGGGATGCACGGTCAAACGCATCTGCACACAGTTGCGCCGCTTCGACACAACCACCTCGCCGACACCTTCGACTGTGATTATTCGCTGCATTACTTGCGCGGCAGCTTGCTTAACTTTTCGTAACCTTCGTTAACGGCGGTAAGCATTTCGGAAATATAACCCTTGTAGTTTTCCTTTACTGCTTTCTTGTCCATCTTCGAGGTTGGAGTGTTAATCTTTGAAAATACTTCCTGCTTCTTAAGCAATACTCCATTGATGATTTCGGTAACAGGCTCTGTCGGCTGTGCTGGATACAAGTCAACATACAATACGCAATCCGACAAAAGTTCGCTTGTCATGTAATCAATGTCTCTCTTTAATACTTTTCTACTTGCCATAGCTTTAAAATTTTTTGCAAAATTAAATAAATTTTCGGTTGGGGACTAAATGATTTGACAATTTTAGTAAGACGTTGCACGCAACGTCTCTACAAATTGTTCATTATCAATTGTCCATTATCAATTGTTATCCCAGCATTGCCTTCACTATTCCCGACAAAGTCTTGTTGTCGGTCTGACCAGCGAGCTTTGCACTTGCTGCACCCATAACCTTGCCCATGTCCTTAATAGTGCTAGCGCCTGTTTCCTTAATAATCTCGGCAACAACTGCCTTTACCTCGTCTTCCGACAATTGTTTTGGCAGATAGCCAGCAATAACATCAGCCTGCGCCAATTCCTTGTCAGCAAGGTCCTGACGGTTCTGCGACTTGTAAAGGTCGGCAGTTTCACGACGTTGTTTTACCAATTTCTGGATTATCTGCATCTCCTTGTCGGGAGTAAGTTCTGCATTGCCACCTTCGGTCTTTGCCAGCAAAAATGCAGCCTTCACAGCACGCAAACCTTCGAGTTTTTCCTTCTCGCGGGCAAGCATTGCCTTCTTGATATCTTCGTTTACCTGATCAAATATACTCATTGCAATATGCTTTAATTAGTTGTTTCTATTTTTTCTGTCGAGAGCAGTCTCGCTTTCAAGGCTTTCGAGATATGCATCATCGTTAAGCTTGTCGAGATCCTGCATGTGCCTGAATTCGCTTGGCGACCTCATTTCTTCGGGATTAAGTGCTATATCGTCCATTGGCAATGGTTCACCAAATTCGATTGTACTCTGCTTAGGAGGCATTTCCATTGGCTTTGTATCGTAATCGAATCCAGTAGCAATCACCGTAGTACGAATGCCTTCGCCGAGTTCATCGTCGTAGCAGGTTCCCCAGATTACGTTAGTGCCCTGTCCGGCCACCTTGGTAAGATGATTGGTGATATTTCCGAATTCCTTCATTGTCAACTCGTGCTGACCGCGCGGCGTTGTTATGTTGAGCAAAATGTTCTTGGCTCCCTTGATGTCGTTGTCGTGAAGCAGCGGAGAATCCAAAGCTTCGGAAATAGCCCTTATATCACGGCCCTCGCCCGATGCCTCAGCCGAACCGAGCAAAGCAACACCGCTGTTCTTCATTACCGAATTCACATCGCGGAAGTCAACGTTTACATGTCCGTGCCTTGTTATTATCTCGGCGATACCCTTGGTTGCCGTCACAACCACCTCGTCGGCTTTCTGGAACGCATTGGAGAAGGTACAATCGTTGAATTCGATGAGCTTGTCGTCGTTTATGACAAGCAGAGCATCAACGACCTCACGCATCTTCATCACACCTTCGTTGGCTTGATTGATACGCTGGTTTCCTTCGGTTGTAAACGGCACAGTTACAACGCCAATCGTAAGCATACCGCTATCCTTGGCTGCCTTGGCAATTACTGGAGCTGCACCAGTTCCTGTTCCGCCGCCCATACCGGCAGTCACGAAAACCATCTTGGTATTATCGTCGAAAAGGTCGATAACTTCCTGCAAGTTCTCCTTTGCTGCATCTTCGCCAACACTTGGATCGTTACCTGCGCCAAGACCGGATGTCAACTTCTTGCCGAGCTGAATTTTTGTCGGAGCAAGGCTGTCGTTCAGTGCCTGACGGTCGGTATTGCAAACAATGAGGTCAACCCCCATTATGCCCGACTTGGCGAGCTGGTTAACTGCGTTGCTACCTCCACCACCGACTCCAATAACCTTTATAATATTGTGAGCGTCATCGGCACTGCCAGCACCAGCCGAAATGTCATCGACATTTACCGGCTGTGACTTCGGAACTCGTGTTTCGGTTGCATCGGTTGCCGAAATGCACTGAAAATCGTCGTTATATTTATATTCCATATTCAGAGGTTTTAATATTACTATTCGTCATCGTCTTCCAACTTGTTTATGAAATTGCGGAATACAGATGATATTTTTTTCTTTGGTTTCTCTGGCTCAGGCTTTTTCTTAGCCGGCTCCGGAGCTGGTTCGGGCTTGGGTTCAGGAGCAGGTTCGGGCTTGGGCTCTGGTTTTGGCTCCGACATCACAAATTCCTTCTTTACGATGCCCTGTTCAAAATCGAAACCTTTTATGATAAGTCCTACTACCGTTGAATACTGCGGTTTCATAAGCGCCTGCGAACCTTCACCTTCAATTTTCGATGTCGGATATGCAAGTCTTACGCTATTCTTCATGATAAAACTTGCAAGCTGCTTAAGATTTGCCACCAACGAACCGCCACCAGTTATGACAATACCTGCTGGTACATTGTCGGCATACACCGTTTCTATCTGGAACTTAACAGCATTCAGGATTTCTTCCATACGAGCCTGTATCACTTCCGACATCTTGTTGCGCGAAATGTAGATATTGCTGTTTACACGGGCAGTCTTAACCTCGATATTGACATCGTCACCCGAAATATGCACGGCACTTCCGTAAAGGCATTTCAGACTTTCGGCCTGCTCGTAGGTTATTGCAAACTTATCCCTGATGTCGCCTGTGACAGTTGCACCGCCGATTGGGATAACTGCGGTATGGATAACTTCGCCGTTGCGATAAACAGCAAGGTCTGATGTTCCACCACCTATGTCGATAAGCGCAACACCTTTCTGCTTTTCCTCGTCGGTAAGCACCGCTTCGGCCGATGCCAAGGGCTCGAGGAACAACGAGCGAACGCCAAGTCCTGCAAGGTTAACACATTTCTTTATATTGTTTACCATTACGTTCTGACCTGTCACAACATGGAAATTGCCATACAAGTATTCGCATTCCATGCCAAGCGGATTGGCAACGGTCTGACCATTTACAGTATACGAAATGACAATGGCATCGATTGTTTCGGTACCTGGATTAGCTACGTTCATTGCCATATCACGAAGTTCGAGCAGATGTCGTTCGGTAACCTTACCGTTCACAAAAAGACGGCAGGTGCTGTCGGAAGTCTTTACATACTGACCAGCAATACCGACATATACATCGGAAAAGTTGGCATCGTAAGCATTGCCAAGTCCATTAAGCGAAGTGGTTATTGCCTTCACTGTATCCTCGATATTGAAGACAACACCATGCTTGATTCCTATCGAGGGAGCTGTTCCGAAGCCCATTACCTCGAACTTGCCATTTTCCATGCGAGCCGCAACTGTAGCAATCTTCGTTGTACCGATATCGATTGCAGCGATTATTTTTTTAGAGTCATCCATTATTGCGTTTTTTACAAATTACCTGATCCTTGAATTTCAAATTAATTAGCGAATAAGCATTCCAGTCCGTAATTTCAAAACCCTTGCTATACATAGCTTCGAGCTTATTCATCTTGTTTTCGTAATCATCGAGTCCGCCAAGCAGAATTATGTGGTTTCCCACCCTAGGCACAAGTTCCAACTCGTTTGCAGCGTTGACATAAATTTGAGTTATCTGGTTGCGCCAAAGCTCGTCGGACTGCAAATAATTAACGAAAGCACAAATATCATCAATATTTAGTGAATTTTTATCGTTGTTTACCATATAGTTATCAACAGAATCCGATGCATAAAAGCAACTTGACCTCAAATGTCCCGACAAAACCATAACATCGGCCGAAAAATAGTCGCATATAGGCATAACCTTCATGTTGCGGTCGAGATAAAACGATGCGGTATCTTCTGTCATAACCCTAATAACAGGGTCTCGCTGTCTGATTTTAATAAAGACATTGCCCCAAAGGTCTCCGTATGCCTGAGTTTCCTCCACATACACGTTTTCGTCAATAAGCTTTTCGATATTGGCATAATTTATTTCGGAAAATCTAACCGTAGAATCCAACACCATACCTCCGTCATCGAGCATCTTCATGACAATGTCCTTGCTCACAAACGCATAGGTATTGTCGATTTCGACGCTAACGCCCTTACAAGGCATCTCGCGGTACTTTCGCGACACATATATGCCTATGCCGACAAGATATGCCGCTAGCAAAACTATTCCGATAATAATCTTATATGCCTTCCTAATTTTCATTTCCCGACAAAAAATTAGCTATTGGTTTTACAAGCCTATCGATATCACCAGCTCCCATTGTAAGCACAAGTTCGGGCTTCAACTTGCCAAGCAAGTCGAGAAGCTCTGACTTTTCGCAGATATATTTCTCCTTCGCATGGCAATTGTCGTATATCAGCGACGATGTAACGCCTTCGATTGGGAGCTCCCTTGCCGGATATATCGGCAACAATATGAGCGTGTCGCAAACCGAAAGGCTTTCGGCGAAGTCCTTGTAAAAATCCTTGGTACGCGAATAAAGGTGAGGCTGAAATATGCCAGTAATCTTCTTCTGTGGATAAATCTGCCTTACTGCTGCCAAAAAAGCCGAAATTTCGCCCGGATGATGCGCATAGTCGTCAATGAACACGCATTTTTCCGACTGCAACTGAATATCGAAGCGACGAAGAACTCCCATAAAATTTTGTAATCCGTCGCGTACCTCGTCGGCAGTTGCACCATTGAGCATCGAAACGGCGGTTGCACCTACTGCGTTTTCAATGTTGTGACGTCCACCGATTTTATACTTTATTCCTTCGATGGTTCCGAAAGGCGTTTTTATATCGAACACACAAAGTCCGTTACCATACGAAATGTTTGTGGCATAGAAATTGAGATTTGCATCATCGACGCCATAGGTATAAACGTTTAGGTCGTTACGCAGCCGCGACTTTACAGTCACGGGGATGTCGGGACCAAGCACAATATTGCCCTTTTTCGAAGTTCTGTTTGCAAATTCCACGAAGGCAGCTTCCATTGTCTCGTAGTCCCCATAAATATCGAGATGGTCGGCTTCGACATGACTGATAAGAGCTGTCGAAGGTGACAAATGCAAGAAGGAACGGTCGAATTCGTCGGCTTCGACGACAACATTCTTGCTTTTTGGCTCGAGGTGCAGATTGGACATAAAGTTTTTCGATATGCCACCGAGGAAAGCCGAGCACTTCTCCTTTGTCCTGACCATTATGCACGACGTTATGGTCGAAATGGAAGTCTTGCCGTGAGTTCCTGCAACAGCAAGGCAATTCTTGCCTTCGCAAAGATGTCCCAAAGCTTCGGAACGCTTTATCACACGGAAACCATTCTGCCTGAAAAATGTCAGTTCGCTATGGTCGCCTGGAATAGCAGGAGTATAGATTACGAGTGTAGTTTTGGGATCCTTGTAGTACGAACCAATAAGGTTTGTGCTGTCGTCGTAATGCACCTGAATACCCTCCTTCTCGAGGTTTGTACAAACATCGCTACGTGTACGGTCGTAACCTGCGACATTGTATCCGCAAGCCTTGAAGTAACGGGCAATAGCACTCATTCCGATACCACCGATACCAACAAAATATATGTTCTCAAATTTACTTTTCATAAGCAAGTTTATATACTTCCTCGGCAATTACATTTGCTGCGTCGAGAAGTTCCAATTTCTTGATATTCTGCGAAAGTCTTTCGCGCGAAGGCATATCCGACACAAGCGAAAGCACCTTATCGACAAGCACGTTGCGAGCATCTACGTCTCTAACCATCAAGGCTGCATCCTTATCGACAAGTGCCATAGCATTCTTGGTCTGATGGTCTTCGGCAACATTTGGCGATGGAACAAACACTACAGGCTTGCCCACAATGCACAATTCGGAGATTGTGCTAGCACCAGCACGCGAAACAATTACATCGGCTGCTGCAAATGCCAAATCCATCTTGTAGATAAAATCGTTGACATACAAACCTTTTTTCTGCTCGCCTACAATACCGCGTGCAGTCTCGATATAGCCCTTGCCAGTCTGCCATATAAGTTGCACACCAGCATCGGAGAACTTCTGCAATCCGCCAGCTATGCTTTCGTTGATGGTCTTTGCGCCAAGGCTTCCACCAACAACCAGTACTATTGGCTTGTCGGCTTCAAGTCCGAAGAAATCCAAAGCTTCGTTGCGCTTCGAGTCTATGTTGCGTATATCCTGACGAACAGGATTTCCAGTCTTCATTATCTTTTCGGCAGGGAAGAAACGCTCCATGTTGTCGTATGCAACGCAAATCTTGCGCACCTTGCCGGCAAGTTTCTTGTTTACTACGCCAGGATACGAATTCTGTTCCTGAAGCAGACAAGGAACGCCAGCTCTCGAAGCAGCATTAAGAGCAGGGTAACTAGCATAGCCGCCAACACCGACAGCCACATCGGGACGGAAATCGGCGATTATCTTCTTGGCCTTGCCGTTACTCTTTATTACACTCGAAATGAACTTAAACCACTTGAGCGAAAGTTTACGCGGCATACCCATTATCGGCAAGCCGATTATATTGTAACCTGCTGCAGGCACCTTCTCCATTTCCATACGGCCTTCGGCTCCAACAAACTGAATCTCCACTTCGGGATATTTTTCGCGAAGCGCATTTGCTATCGATACGGCAGGAAATATATGTCCGCCAGTACCGCCACCACTTATCAGCACCTTAAATTTGTTTTCGTTCATTTTCGTCTATGTTTAATTCGTTATCTTCAATTATTTCTTCTGGCTCAGAGCCATTTTCTTCCACCGTTGCAGCGTCGCCAGTTGCATCGGCATTGTCGGCTACAAGGGTTACGTCGCCATCGGCCTCGGTTTCCTGCGCAATTGGAGCTGTAGCGTCATCAACCTCACGGCTTACACTAAGTATCACACCAATGGCAAAACCGATAAACAGCAACGACGAGTTTCCGTAGCTTACAAACGGCAATGTCTGACCGGTAACAGGCATCAGGTCGGTCGATACAGCCATATTCGACAAGGCTTGTATCACAATCATCGACATGAGGCCAAGTACCAGATACTGCCGGAATTTATATTTCGGCTTCAGTTCCGAATCGGGCTCAAGCTTGTTTATCTTTTTTACAATCGTTATTGCCCTGTAAAATAGCATTATATACAACCAAATGAGTATTGTAGCAAATACCAGACCTGTTTCCTCGACTATATTTGCAAAAATGTAGTCGCAGTGAGCATTTGCAAGTTTTACCTTTGCATGACCGTTTCCGGGACCTCTGCCAACTATTCCTCCCGAAGCCACAGCCATACGCGCATTGTTTACCTGCACTTGGTCAGCTTCGTTGGGATTTCCCTCAATCCACGATTCAACCCTCGCCTTCCATGTAGGGAAACGCCAAATGCTGATATTGCCGTAAAGTATCACGCAGAACAGCAAAGCACCAGAAACAGCTGCCACACCTACAAGCCCCCAGAAATACTTACGCTTAATACTACTGAAAAACAGCAGCACCATCGCCTCGAAAAATACTAGCAAGGCTGTAGAAAGGTTCGACGGCATTATAAGGAAACATGTAAGGAATATCGGGAACAATATGATCTTTACAAAAGCTCCTATGCTAGTTATTTCTTCCTCCTTCTTCGACAGCTTGTTGGCCAGGAACATAAGCAGGGCCACCTTTGCGAAGTCGGAAGTCTGCAAGGTTATAGGACCAATAATGAGCCAACGCTTTGCGCCGTTTACCTCGGGGGCAAAAAGCCATGTAAGTATCAGCAGGATAATGGAAAGCCCATACAGCAGATACGAAACCTTGCGGAAATACTTGCAAGGAATCTTATGTATGACATATATACAAGCTACTGCAATAAGCAAGCCAAACACATGCTTGAACAAATGCTGCGTAGTATTTGTACCAGGCAACTGCACCGAAGCGCTATATACCGACAATACGGAATACATGAACAATACGGCTATTATAATCCATATTCCACGATTTCCACCGAATATAACCTTAAACTTCGAGAATGCCATTGCCTTACTAATTTATTACAGGTTTCTTACTGCAATCTTGAACTTGTTACCACGGTCCTCGTAGTTGTCGAAGAGGTCGAAGCTTGCACAAGCAGGCGAGAGCAATACGGTGTCGCCAGGCTTACCCATGTGGTATGCTTCATTTACGGCATCGTCCATGCTGGTTACGTCAACCATCGGAATTCCGCTCTTGTCGAAAGCCTTGTGGATAGGACTATTGTCGATACCTAAGCAAACTATGCCAGTGACTTTCTTCTCAACAAGTTCGCGCAACTCCTCGTAGTCGTTGCCCTTATCTTTGCCACCGACAATCCATACTATAGGAGTGGTGACAGATTCGAGTGCATACCATACTGAATTTATGTTGGTTGCCTTCGAGTCGTTGACAAACTTTATACCTCTGATTGTGAGAACCGGCTCCATACGATGTTCAACGTTCTTGAAGTCCATAAGGCTTTCGCGGATAACATCGTTCCTGATGTTGAGCACCTGAGCGACAATACCAGCAGCCATCGAGTTGTAAACGTTGTGCTTACCCTTTATCGAAAGATCGTCGATGAGCATTGTCAATGTCTTGCTGCTGTTGTTTACATAGTCTATAGACTTTTCGTCCTCGCTGAGCATAGCACCGTTCTTCACCTTTCTCTTCTTCTGGGTGAACTCGAGCTGGGTGGCAAGAATTTCGCGCTTCGAGATTTCGTTTATGATGACTTCGTCGTCGGAACAGTAGATGAAAGAATCCTTAGCAGTAGTGTTCTGCAAGATACGGAACTTAGCATCGATATAGTTCTGGAACTTGTGGTCGTAACGGTCCAAGTGGTCAGGAGTGATGTTCATCAGCACCGACAAGTCGCTCTTGAACTTGTACATATTGTCGAGTTGGAAACTGCTAAGTTCGATAACATAATAGTCGTATTCCTTGGTTGCAACCTGGTAAGCAAAGCTTTGTCCTACATTGCCAGCCAAGCCCACATTGAGACCTGCTTTCTTGAGTATGTGGTAGATAAGCATTGTAGTTGTAGTCTTTCCATTACTACCTGTGATACAAATCTTTACGGCATTGGTATAACGTGCAGCAAACTCTATTTCAGAAATTACAGGAATACCCAATTCGCGAGCCTTTACCACCATCGGTGCAGTTTCGGGAATACCCGGGCTCTTTATAATCTCGCTTGCATTGAGGATCAAATCCTCGGTATGCTGCTTTTCTTCGTAAAGCACATTATAATCCTTAAGCAACTCCTTGTACTTGTCGGCGATTTCGCCCTTATCCGAAACAAATACATCGAAATCGTTTACAGCTGCCAATACGGCTGCTCCTGTTCCACTCTCTCCAGCTCCTAATACTACAATTCTGTTTTCCACGGTCTTATCTTAATTTTAATGTTACAATTGAAATAATAGCCAACAACAATGTTACAATCCAGAATCTGGCCACAATCTTGGATTCGGGCATTCCCTTCTTCTGATAATGATGGTGCAACGGTGCCATCTTAAACGGACGTTTCTCCACTGGCACGGGCACACCTTTGGGCAAATGATGCTTTTTGCGATAATGCTTGCAATAGCGGTTCTGTATGATTACCGAAAGGCTCTCGACAAGGAAAATTCCACAAAGAATCGGGAGTATAAGTTCCTTCTTGATGATAATTGCAAACACTGCGATGATACCTCCCAAGGTAAGGCTACCTGTGTCGCCCATGAAAACCTGTGCGGGATAGGTGTTGTACCATAGGAAACCGATGGTAGCACCGATGAATGCTGCTGCAAAGACCATCAATTCACCAGTGTTTGGAATGTACAATATATTAAGGTATTCGGCGGCCACGCGGTTACCCGAAACGTATGCCAGAATACCGAGCGTTGCACCTATGATTGCCGAAGTTCCCGTCGCAAGTCCGTCCATGCCGTCGGTAAGGTTGGCTCCGTTGGATACCGCAGCGACAACTAGGATTGTCATTATGATAAACACCAGCCATGCCAATATGTCGGCATAATCGCCAGCCCAAGCAACAAACCAACGGTAGTCGAGTTCGTTGTTCTTGAAGAACGGGATGGTCGTCTTGGTTGACTTTACGTCGGAATATTCGGTCACGCCACTGCAATCCGAATTACCGACTACCTCAACTACTTCGCAATTGGGCTGATTTTCAACAACTACTTTTTCCCTTATCACAGCATCGGGCGAGAAGTAAAGGATTGCACCGACTGCAAAACCGAGAAGTATTTGTCCCAACAGCTTGAACTTGCCTGGCAATCCGTCCTTGTTGTGCTTCTTCTGCTTCAGGTAGTCGTCGAGGAAACCAAGACAGCCGAGCCACAAGGTAGTGACAAGCATCAAAATGGTATAGACATTGTTCAGCTGCGCAAACAGCAAGGTCGGAATCACGATTGCCGCAATGATGATAAGACCACCCATTGTCGGCACGTTCTTCTTGAAATTCTTCACATTGTTGACACAAGTGTCACAATTCTGTGAATTTTCGGTCGGAGCATCGTTCATTGTGGTTCTGGTCTCTTCGATTTCGGTCTTTCCCGACTTCTTCATACGCTTTATGAACCACTTTCCGAACCATATCGCTATGATAAGCGAAGCAATCATTGAAATACCCGAACGGAACGAAATGTACTGAAATACACCGGCTCCGGGCATTCCCAAATCTTGCAGGTACTGAAATAAATGATAAAACATAATCCGTTAGTTGTTAAATGCGTTATTTAAAATCTCCTTGTCGTCGAAATGATGACGAACTCCTTTTATCTCCTGATAAGTTTCATGGCCCTTGCCAGCTACAAGAATAATGTCGCCCTTCTTTGCCAACATGCTGGCGGTACGGATTGCCTCCTCGCGGCTTGTAATCCTGAGAACCTTGTTCTTCCACTGCGGCTCAACGCCCTTCTGCATATCGTCGAGAATGTCTTCGGGTTCCTCGTTGCGCGGGTTGTCGGAAGTAAGGATGACCTTGTCGCTCATCTCGGCTGCAATGGCTGCCATTTCGGGACGCTTGGTCTTGTCGCGGTTTCCACCACAGCCGACAACGGTTATCAATGTGCCATTGCCACAGCGAATATCGTTGATTGTTGAAATCACATTCTGCAAGGCATCTGGAGTGTGTGCGTAATCAACTATTGCTGTAACGCCTTCCTTCGAGCGGATAATCTCGAAACGGCCGTCAACAGGATGCAATTCGCTCATAACCTTCAGCACTTCGAGCTTGTCGAAACCAAGCAAAATTGCGGTTCCATAGATTGCCAGCAGGTTGTATGCGTTGAAACGTCCGATGAAGTTAACCCACACTTCCTCGCCATTGATGTCGAGCTGCATGCCTTCGAAGCCGTCTTCGAGAACCTTTGCCTTGAAATCGGCAGCCGACAGAAGCGAATATGTATATTTCTTTGCCTTTGAGTTCTGGTACATAATTTCGCCGTTGCGATCGTCGATATTGGTGATTGCAAAAGCCTCAGCTGGCAACATGGTGAAGAAACCCTGCTTTGCCTTGATGTATTCGGCGAAAGTCTTGTGGAAATCGAGATGGTCGTGGGTGATGTTGGTGAAAATTCCGCCAGCGAAAGTCAAGCCTGCAATGCGGTTCTGAACTACCGAGTGCGAACTTACTTCCATGAAGCAGTAATCGCAGCCGCAATCAACCATCTGAGCCAGATATCTGTTAAGCTGAAGCTGGTCGGGAGTGGTGTGGGTAGCGGGGATAACTTCGGTATCGACTATTACCTTTACCGTTGAGAAAAGTCCCACCTTGTAGCCAAGCTTGCGAGTAAGATTGTACAAAGTGCCTGCAATTGTTGTCTTGCCGTTTGTGCCAGTAACACCAACAAGTTTCAGTTTCGACGAAGGATTTCCGTAGTAGTCCGATGCCAAGATTCCAAGAGCTTCCGACGACGATTCCACCTGAATGTAGCTTACATCATCGTGAAGCTTTTCGGGCATTTTTTCGCAAACTATCATCTTTGCACCGCTGCCGATTGCCGTTTCAATGAAATCGTGTCCGTCGGAAGCAGTTCCGACTATAGCCACGAACATGTCGCCAGCACCAACCTTACGCGAGTCAAATTCAATCTTCTCGAAGTCCGACTGTCTTACAACCGAATTTACTACTTTCAATTTGTTCAACGAAACTTTTATATCCATCTTCCTTTTTATTTTAAAGTCAAGTAAATTGAATCACCTTTTGCATATATTGTTCCCTGCGACGGAACTTGCTCCACAACTCGTCCACGTCCTCTGATAACGACTTTCAAACCAGCCTGTTCGAGGATTCCTATAGCATCGGAAGCACCCATGTTTCTGACATCGGGAATTACCTTTCCGATTTCGGGAGAGTATGGAGCGAAATTTTCCTTTTCGCCAGCATGGTCTTTAAACCTTACCCATTTTACAGTCGGAAAATTGTCGATATTGGTAGGAATATCGAGCATATTGCAAACCGTCTGTATATTTGCGCGATTTCCCGACTTGCTCAGGGGCAAAAGTGTTTCGGGATTATCGTTTATTTCGTCGGCTACAGCCTTGGTGTCGGTAGAATAGATCTTGTCGGCAATCTTGCGGAATACATTACCAGCCACGACATTGCCGTAGAAGCTACCTTCCGATGGATTGTAAATCGAAACTATGCACGAGTATTCCGGATTGTCGGCAGGGAAATATCCGACAAACGAAGCATGGTAAGTGATTTTTTGTCCACCCTTGCCATAGTTCATCTGTGCTGTACCCGTTTTTCCTGCTATCGGGTAATTTTCGTTCTTCAGGTTTCGTGCCGTACCATTCTGCACAACGCCCTCGAGCATCTTCTTCACTGCCTCAATGGTCTTGTGCGAACAAATCTGCGGGTCGATTACATAGGGGTCGAAAGTCTCGACCATCTCGCCGCAGTACGAAAGCCCCTCGACGAACATCGGGCGTATCAACTTGCCATCGTTTGCTATTGCATTGTAGAATGCAAGTATCTGCAACGGTGTTATTGCGACTCCGTAGCCATAAGCCATCCACGGCAACGAAATTCCTGACCAATACTTCGAGCCATCCGACGGCTCGTGAATTACAGGCACTGCTTCACCCTTGAGTTCGATACCCAAAGGCTCGTTAAGATGCAAGCGCTTGATGCCGTCGACAAACTTCTGCTGCTGATGCTTGTAGTTGTCGTACACAAAACGTGCCGTACCAACATTCGACGAAGTGTCGATTATGCGCTGCACCGAAAGCCATGTGCTGTCGGGAGTATGCGAATCCTTGATAGTCTTGCC
>CADARW010000015.1 GCA_902790405.1 uncultured Bacteroidia bacterium | reverse complement strand
TTACTGGCGTATGCCTTCGTTCGGTCGAAAAGACGGTTAGTTTCAGTGTAAAAACTGAAGTTACATTTTCTAATCTTGACGATGAGGAAATTCGTTTTTATATAGAGAATTTCAAGCCATACGATAAGGCTGGTGCATACGGCATACAGGAATGGATTGGTAAGGTTGCCGTCGAAAGCATCAATGGCTCGTTCTATAATGTTGTAGGTTTGCCTGTGCAGAGGTTGTATAGGGAACTGAAGAAATTCTAAATCAGAATCCCCATCAAATCATTTCATATGTCGCAATGCATTGCAAACCGGCGAAAAATTTTGCGCCGCTACAATCATCAAATCTTCAAATTATCAACCTTTAGCTCAACGAAGTTAAATCCTTCAAATCTTCAAATCTCCAATCGTAAATATTCCTTATCTTTGTCACCTAAAAATTATTCAAATGAAGAAAATATTTAGTATCTTGATTATTACGCTGCTATCGTGCAGCTTGTTTGCTGATGAGGGAATGTGGCTTCCTCTCTTGATTGAAAAATACAATATAGCCGACATGCAGAAAAAGGGCTTTAAGCTCACTGCCGAGGATATTTACAGCATCAACCACGCATCAATGAAAGATGCAATTGTGATTTTTGGTGGCGGATGTACAGGCGAAATGATTTCAAACGAAGGACTTCTGATAACCAACCATCACTGCGGATACGGAACAATTCAGCGCCATAGCTCGGTTGAACACGATTACCTTACAGATGGTTTCTGGGCAATGAGCCGCAAAGAAGAACTAGCAAGTCCTGGTCTTACGGTAACTTTTCTCGTAAGTATGGAGGATGTTACCGACAAGGTTCTAGATGGCGTAACATCAGATATGTCGGACGGTGATCGCGCAACGAAAATTTTGGCAAACATCGCCAAGATAAAGGAAGAGTCCGTAAAAGACACTCACTATCAGGCACGAATCGAATCGTTCTACAATGGAAACCAGTATTTCCTGTTTAAGAATGAAATTTTTGAGGATGTGCGTCTCGTTGGCGCTCCGCCATCAGCAATAGGCAAGTTCGGCGGCGATACCGACAACTGGATGTGGCCGCGTCACACTGGCGACTTCTCGCTGTTCCGCGTGTATTGCGGCAAGGACGGCAAGCCGGCAAAGTATTCCGACGACAATATTCCTTACACGCCCAATAAATTCTTCCCGATTTCGCTCAAGGGCGTTCAGGAAGGCGACTTCACAATGGTATTCGGCTATCCGGGTACAACTCAAGAATACCTTCCAGCAGTGGCTGTTGAACAAGTAATGTACGATTCCGACCCGACTCGCATTGCTATCCGCGACAAGAAGCTCGATGTCATAAAGGCTGGCATGGAAAAGTCGAAACTTACACGCATCCAGTATTCCAACAAGGCTGCAAGCATTGCCAACGGCTGGAAGAAATGGCAGGGTGAAATAAAGGGCTTGAAACGCCTAGATGCAGTGAATGTTAAGCGCAATTTTGAAGGTGGTTTCCAGAAATGGGCAAACGACAAGCCCGAATACAAGAATCTTCTCGACGACTACGCAAAGGTGTATGCCGAAATGAAGCCGTTGAACTTGGCTTACATATATATAACTGAAGCAGGATTAGGAAGTTATGCTGTTTCGTTTGCCAACCAGATGCGTATGCTCGAATCGTGCAAGGATGCTTCGGCGGAGAACTTGCAGAGCCTCAAGGAAATGGCACTCTCAAAGTCGAAGGGCAACTACAAGGACTACGATGAGGAGGTCGAAATCCGACTTTTTGCCGAAATGACTCGCATTTATGTTAAAAATATGCCCGAAAAATATTGGCCTTCAACTTATGCGAGCATCGACAAGGTTGCCAAGTCGGCATCCGACAAGTATATGGCTTTTGCCGAATACTGCTTCTCGAAGTCGGTATTTGCAAACCAGACAAAGTTCGACAATTTTGTAAACGGACTTTCGTCGAAGTCGGCAAAGACCTTGCAGGCTGACCCGATTTACAATATTGCAAAGGAGATAATAGCCATATATCGTAATGAAATCCAATTGGCGCTTGTCGATTGCGATGACCGCATTAAAAAGCTCGACCGTATCTATATGAAGGCGCAGATGGAATACGAACCGCAAAAGCGTTTCTTCCCCGATGCAAACTTCACCTTGCGTATCACCTACGGACAAGTTTCTTCGTACAAACCTGCCGACGGAATTGATTATCTGCCGTTTACTACTCTTGATGGCATTATCGAAAAGGACAATCCAGACATCTACGACTACAAGGTTCCTGCTCGTCTGAAGGAATTGTACGAGAAAAAGGATTATGGCCGCTATGCCGACAAGGACGGTAAGTTGCATGTGGCTTTCACTGCTACAAACCATACTACTGGTGGAAATTCGGGTAGTCCTGTCATCAACGGCAATGGCGAACTCATTGGTGTCAACTTCGACCGCAACTGGGAAGGTACCATGAGCGACATTATGTACGACCCCGAAATGTGCCGCAACATTTCGCTCGACATCCGTTACGCCTTGTTCCTTATCGACAAGTTTGCAGGTGCAAGCCATTTGATTGACGAAATGGAGATTAGAAAATAAAAATATACCTATGAAAAAGATAGTTTCGCTGCTCGTTGTAGCTTTTTTGCCGTTGCTGACTTTCGCTCAGCACCCTTACGAAGGTCTTATCGATGTAAAACACTACACCATAAACCTCGACATAAGCGATTTTGCAGGAAAAACAATTTCGGGAAATACCGTTCTTAACCTCAGCACAACCGAGGAAAATGTTTCGACAATATATTTGTATCTATTGCACCTTACTGTCGATTCTGTTGGTTGCAACGACTATGCTGTTGCATCGTTTTCGCACAACGATTCCATAATAACCATAAATTTTGAAACTGCACCAACAGCCAACCAGCCTTTTGACCTTGACATTTATTATCATGGTGCTCCACAGAAAGACCCGTCGGGGTGGGGTGGATTCTATTTTTCGGGTAACTACGCCTTCAATATGGGCTGCGGTTTCCAAGATGTGCCTCACAACTACGGACGCGTGTGGTATCCATGTAACGACAATTTTACCGACAAGGCAAAATACACGACCATCATAACTACGCAGTCGGGAAATACTGCTATTTCGAGCGGAGAACTTATTGATACTCAAACCGATGAAGAGGCAGGAAAGACTACTTACACATGGAATCTTACTCAGGAGGTGCCTACTTACTTGCAGTCGGTTGCTGTCGGACCGTACTATCACCATCATAGTGTGTATCATGGTATTTCGCGTGATATTCCAATTGATATCTACGGTTATCCGACCGACAGCGCAAAAATTGTGAATTCGTTTTACCGTCTCGATACAACCTTGCGCGTTTACGAAAACCTTTTCGGCGAATATCCGTGGCAACGCATTGGTTATGTGCTTGTCGATTTCTCATCGGGAGCAATGGAACATGTTGGGAACATTTCAATAGGGCGAGCATTTGTTACACAAGGTCCCGGCATTTACGAAACCTTGTACTACCACGAACTTTCGCATCATTGGTTCGGCGACCTTGTCACCTGTGCAACGGCCGAAGACATGTGGCTCAACGAGGGATGGGCAACTTACTGCGAAACTATATGGAAGGAATTTGTGTGCGGACACGATGCTGCATGGGAATATCGCCACAATGCCCACTCCAAGGTGCTAACGCAAACATATCTGAGCGATGGTTACCATCCGCTTACTCCGTTCCCTGTCGATAATACTTACTCGTCGACGGTGTACGACAAGGGAGCTTCTGTGGTTCATACATTGCGCAACTATCTTGGTGATGAGGTGTTTTTTGAAACAATGAGAGCGTATCTAAACGAATATTCGTACAAGAATGCTACTTCGTACCAGTTCCGCGATTTTTTGACCCAGCATACTGGCATCGATATGACGCCATTTTTCGATTCGTGGGTGTTCACAAAAGGTTTTCCGCATTTCTCAATCGACTCGACAAGTATTGTCGCTAATGGCGGAAACTATGATGTGACAGTATATGTAAAGCAAAAAATGCTTGAACGTGAAGCTTTTACCGATGCAAATAGGATAGAGATTGCATTTATGAAGCCTGATTTTTCTGTCGAGACGCGAGTTCTGGAATTTTCTGGCGAAACTGGCAGTCAGACCTTTACATTGCCGTTCGAGCCCGCACTTGTTATGTGTGACTTTTACGAGCGCACTGCCGATGCTACTGTCGATCATGCACTTGTTGTGGATACTATAGGAACAAAAACTTTCTCGAAGGTTGACTGTTCGATGTCGGTTTCAGATATCGAAGGCGAGGCAATGGTTCGTGTTACTTGCAATTACGTTGCTCCCGACGATTTTATCGAGCCTGTCGAGGGCTTGCAAATCGTTCCAAGCCGTTATTGGCTTGTCGAGAGCATCAGGCCTAGCAATTTCACTGCAAGTATGAAATTTATGTTCAATTGTACAGGTGAAACAGGTTGGGAGAAGCCGTATATTCAGAGTTCCGATCGTGATTCGTTGTCTCTTGTTTATCGTCGCGACAGGTCCGAAAACTGGCGCGTAATTCCTGCCCAGTACAGCAAGGCTTCACAACGTTTTACTGTTAGCGATTTTGCCGACGGCGAATATGCATTGGCAATACGTAACGGTTATAATGGAGTCTCTCGCCTGACGGCTGATTCATTCTCGGTATATCCAAATCCGTCGGAAGGAATGGTTAACGTGTCGTTTGGCGCGGCATTCAACGGCGATGTCCAGGTTGTGGATATGAATGGCAAACTTCTTGTCCACAAAAGGGTAAGAGGTTCGGATATAGAGTTGAACCTGAAACATCTTTCGGCGGGGACATACATTGTTACGGTTAAGGGAAAGACAGGAATGGCAAGCAGGAAGATCGAAATAAGATAGGAAATGTTTTGTTGATGCTATTCAGCTTTCCTTGTTCCATTACATTCTGGATATGATGAATAACTCCAAAATTCTTTGAAAAATAAAAAACGGGTGACTAATGTCGCCCGTTTTTTGTAATCATGCCTTCGATTATTTAGGTAGATTTTCCTTTATGTTGTCAATTACTTTTTGACAATCATTTCGGATTTCATTTCCTGTGTATCGCAGAACAATGAATCCCAATCTTTGAAGCTCCCTGTCAATGTTTCTATCCCGTTGTGCTTGTTCCTCGGTTCGCTCGTGATAGGTGTGTCCATCGGCATAAATGCAAACCTTTGTATCTCCTTTTTCGATATAGAAATCTGGAATTGTTAGAATAGTTTCTGAATCAACTTCTTTTGGCGCATCATAATACGAACCATCTTTGTTTATCCTTCGCTGCAAAATGGCAGTTAGACCATTCCTATGCAATTCCAATAGCATCTGGCGTTCAAGAGGACTTTGGCAATTAATTACGCAGTTGTAACAATCTTCACAAGGACAATCTCTGTCTCTACGGCATCTGTCAAAAGTATATTTATAGGTTCTTTCCCAATGGTAATCATTAGGTTTTGTATCCCAAAATTCTTTGATTTTTCTTGCATCATCTACATTACAATTGAATTTACTCAAAAATGAATACATTCCAGTTGCATAGTTTATTCTATCTTGTAATTGATAGAGAGCATCTTCTGTGACGTATTTTGCAAGATACCAATCGCCAATCCGAATATTTAATTCATATTTGGAAGCATCGATTGATTTTACCGAGTTAAATTTATCATCGACAGGTCTAATGGTGATTCCTGTGTCTACTTTCATGGTTGATTTTAGTTTTATTCTGCCATCAACAGTTCCAGCATGCTGATTGCTGACTTCGAAACAGGAGTTCCTGGGCCGTAGATTGCTGCTACGCCTGCATCGTAGAGGAACTGGTAGTCCTGAGCTGGGATAACACCGCCGGCAGTAACCATGATGTCGTCACGACCCAACTTCTTGAGTTCTTCTATCAAGGCTGGAATCAAGGTCTTGTGACCTGCTGCCAACGACGATACACCAACAATGTGGACATCGTTTTCGACAGCCTGCTTTGCTGCTTCTTCTGGTGTCTGGAACAACGGTCCCATATCGACATCGAAACCGCAGTCGGCGTAACCTGTTGCAACAACCTTTGCGCCACGGTCGTGTCCGTCCTGACCCATCTTGACAACCATAATACGAGGCTGGCGGCCTTCCTTCTTTGCAAACTCACGGCAAAGTTCCTTTGCCCTTTCGAATTCGGCGTCGTTCTTGGTTTCCGAAGAATATACGCCAGAGATAGTCTTAATCACAGCTTTATGTCTTCCTACAATTTTTTCACATGCATCCGAAATTTCACCCAATGAAGCGCGTACCTTTGCGGCTTCAACTGCAAGTTCGAGCAAGTTGCCTTCGCCAGTCTCTACGCATCTTGTAATAGCGTCCAATGCGCGGCGAACATCGTCGTTGTTGCGTTTTGCCCTCAATTCCTGCAACCTCTGTACCTGCTGTTTTCTAACAGCGGTGTTGTCAACTGCGAGGATGTCAATTGGGTCTTCCTTTTCGAGGCGGTACTTGTTGATACCAACGATTGTCTGGTTTCCGCTGTCGATGCGAGCCTGAGTGCGAGCTGCAGCCTCTTCGATACGCATCTTAGGAATACCGCTTTCGATTGCTTTTGCCATACCGCCGAGCTTTTCAACTTCCTCGATGTGCTTCCATGCGCGATGTGCAAGGTCGTTGGTGAGGCTTTCGATGTAGTACGAACCAGCCCACGGGTCGATTGAACGGCAAACATTGGTTTCTTCCTGAATGTAAATCTGGGTGTTACGAGCAATACGAGCCGAGAAGTCGGTAGGCAATGCGATGGCTTCGTCGAGTGCATTGGTATGCAACGACTGGGTGTGTCCCAATGCTGCGCCCATTGCTTCGATACAAGTACGCGTAACATTGTTGAACGGGTCTTGTTCGGTAAGCGACCAACCCGATGTCTGGCTGTGGGTACGCAGTGACAACGACTTCGGATTCTTCGGATTGAACTGCTTTACAATCTTTGCCCACAGCATACGTGCTGCACGCATCTTTGCAATTTCCATGAAGTGGTTCATGCCGATTGCCCAGAAGAACGACAGACGCGGTGCAAATGCGTCAACATCGATACCTGCCTTGATACCTGTACGGAGGTATTCAAGACCATCGGCAAGAGTATAAGCCATTTCGATGTCATTGGTTGCGCCTGCTTCCTGCATGTGGTAGCCCGAAATAGAAATCGAGTTGAACTTAGGCATGAACTTCGAGGTGTAAGCGAAGATATCGCCAATGATTCTCATCGAGAACTCAGGCGGATATATATAGGTATTACGCACCATGAATTCCTTGAGGATGTCGTTCTGGATTGTACCTTGCATTTCCTCGAGCTTAACGCCCTGTTCCAAACCAGCTACGATGTAGAATGCAAGAATCGGCAATACTGCACCATTCATTGTCATTGATACCGACATCTTGCCCAATGGAATCTGGTCGAACAATATCTTCATATCTTCAACCGAGCAGATGCTAACACCAGCCTTACCCACATCACCTACAACGCGCGGATGGTCGGCATCGTAGCCACGGTGAGTAGGAAGGTCGAATGCAACCGATAGACCTTTCTGACCTGCAGCAAGGTTACGGCGGTAGAATGCGTTAGATTCTTCTGCTGTCGAGAAACCTGCATACTGGCGGATTGTCCACGGTTTCTGCACATACATTGTTGAGTAAGGACCACGAAGGAAAGGCGGTACACCTGCTGCATAGTTCAGATGTTCCATTCCTGCAAGGTCGTCGGCAGTGTAGATGCCCTTTACGCTAATTTGTTCGGGAGTTGTCCAAAGCGACTGGTCGCTGCTATTTCCGCAGCATTCTGCTGCTTTGCCCGTATATTTTATATCTTTGAAATTCGGTCTCATGGCTTCTGTTATAATTCGTTAATACCCAACATTTTTTGATATTCCTTCAAGGTTTCAAGCACATTGCACTTTACGTGGATGTAGTTCTTGATGCCCTTTTCTTCGAGTGCGGGACGGCATTCGGGGTCGCCGGCAACAACAAGTATTGCCTTGTCGCCAATGAGTTCTGCAATCTGCGGAACTGCTTCGGCATATTCGTCATCCGACGAGCAGGCAACAACTATCTGAGCCTTCGATTCCAAAGCGGCCTTTGCGCCTTCCTCGATTGTTGCGAAGCGGTTGTTGTCCATAACCTTTATGCCAGCCACTGCGAAGAAGTTCGACGAGAACTGGGCTCTTGCGCGGCACATTGCCAGGTTTCCGAATGTAAGCATGAAAGCCTTCGGTTCTACGCCGCTGCGGTCGGTAGCAAGACGCAATGCTTCGAATGCTTCGGCACCACGGTAAGGCTTCAATGGTTCGGCTATCTTTTCGTGCGAGCAGCAGTCGGCTTCTTCCATCTTCATGCCCATCATTGTAGGAATGTCGCGCGAAACGATTTCCTTGGTAATGTTGGCTTCGGCTCTCTCGTTGAAGTTCGGGAACTGGTTGGTTCCGAGCAATGTTTCGCGGCGGGTTGCGATGTTCTTGTCGCGCTTGTCCGAAACAGCCTTGATTTCTGATTGTACGAAGCCTTCCTTGAACTTAGCAACAAATCCGCCACCATCTTCAACAGTCTTGAAGAGGTTCCAAGCGGTGTTGGCTATCGAGTTTGTAAGGTTTTCGATGTAGTACGAACCTGCACCTGGGTCAACCACCTTGTCGAAGTGCGATTCTTCCTTGAGGATGGTCTGCACATTGCGAGCAATACGGTTCGAGAAGTCGGTAGGAACTTCGAACGGGTAGTCGTAAGGAAGAACTTCGAGGTAATCGACACCGGCGATGATTGCACTCATTGCTTCGGTAGTTCCGCGAAGCATATTTACGTATGCATCGTAAACTGTCTGGTTCCACTCGCTGGTGGTTGCGGCAATCTGCATCTTCTTTGCGCATTCCGAATTGCTACCATAAGCCTCTACTATGTTGGCCCAGAGCATTCTGGCGGCGCGGAACTTTGCAATTTCCATGAAGTAGGTGCTTCCTACGCCAAACAGGAATACCATTTTCTTTGCAACTTCTTCGGCGGTCAAGCCTTCGTCGGTGAGGCGCGACAGGTATTCGCTACCTTCCGAAAGGGTGAAAGCAAGTTCCTGAACCGATGATGCGCCAGCGCTGTTGAAGGTGTATCCATCAACGCAGATGACGCGTATGCGCTTGTAGTCCTTAGCCATCTTTACGCACTCGGCAAGCAACTTGAAAGCCTTATCCTCGCAGAGGAAACCTTTGTTGGTGAGGTTTCGCAGCGGGTTGAAGTCGAAGTTGGCTCTTACCTCGTTCTTGTCGATTCCGAGCGAATCAACGTATGCGAGGAAATTCTTCAAGGTTTCCATGGTCTTGAGGCAGCATCCGATGAAAGTAACCGGGGTTTTGTCCAGCTTGATGTCGGCGAGCAGAGCCTCGAAATCGGCCTTGGTCTGAACCTTTGTATTGTCGATGTAGAAACCGAGCGATTCTATTCCCTTTGTCAGCAGCATCTTTGCGGTAGCGTTGGCTTTCTTGTAGTCGCCGTCGCAGCAGCAGATGCCGTGGTGTATGAACCAGTTGTTGTTATCCTTGGTTCCGCGGACAAACGGGAAACTTCCCGGCTTCGAATCCAAATAATTGATATCTTTTAGGTCGTCGGCGCGATAGTATGGGCGGACATTGAATCCTTCCTGAGTTTTCCACACGAGTTTCTTCTCGTAGTCGGCGCCTTTTAAGTCCTTGATTATTACATCCTCCCATTCTTGGGTCGGCACGGGAGGAAATTCTTGAAACAATTTTTCTTCCATTTGTACAGAATTTATTTTGAGGTTGCAAAGGTAACATCTTTTTTATTAAAATAGGTGGACTTACGAAAATAAAAACGAATAGGCTTTATGTTTTGTAGCATTATTTTTTTTTAGTCAAAGATTTGTTTTTGACGTCCTGCATTTGCCTCGATTTGTATTTTGTCCGAGTGCCATTTTGATATTTTTTCGTTTCTTTTGATGTAATGCCGATTTCTAACTTGCAATATAATAGATGGTTATGCTAAGAAAACTTTATTTTGAAAAATATTGATTCAAAAAATTGTATTGACAAAAAAAGTAGTATCTTTGCAGTCCGAAATTTTTGGAACATTTAAGGTAAAAATAAATTAAAAGTTAAGAAAAAATATGGCACATCATCAGTCAGCAAAGAAGAGAATCAGACAGATTGAAGCAAGAAGGTTGCACAATAAGTTTTATGCTCGTACATCGCGTAATGCTGTTCGCGCATTAAGAGCTATGTCGGTAAAGTCGGAAGCTGAAGCAATGCTCCCGAAGGTTGCAAGAATGTTGGATAAGTTGGCTAAGAAGAACGTTATCCACGCTAATAAGGCAGCCAACCTCAAGTCATCTTTGGCAAATCACGTCAACCAGTTGTCGTAATTGCGATGACCAATTGAAATCTTGCTGTTTCGTCTGTGGCGAAGCAGTTTTTTTGTTTGTACGTATATGGTAGAACGTAAAAGCATAAAGAATTGGGCAGAGGAGGAACGCCCGCGCGAAAAACTGATATCCCAAGGGGCAAAGTCGCTTACGGCCTCAGAGTTGCTGGCTATACTTATAGGCTCTGGCAATACAAGGAAAACTGCCCTCGATGTTGCTCGTGAGATTCTCGACGATTGCGACAACAAGGTCGACAATCTGTACCGATTGTCGTATAGCGACTTGCTGAAATACGAGGCAATAGGTGTGGCCAAAGCGGTAACGATTGTCGCTGCATTGGAACTTAGTCGTCGTCGCGAACTTATTATGGGAGAGCCGCTTTTAAAAAGTGAGGACATTTTCAAGGCGATTGTGTCGAGAGTGGTCGACGAAAACCAGGAACTGGCATTTGCCATTTACCTTAACAATTCAAATGTCATAATTAGGATTAAGCAGATAGGACTTGGCGGAATCGACAGCACACTGGCCGATGTTAGGGTTGTGATCTCCGAAGCGTTGAGACTGAATGCATGCGCGATGGCTTTTGTGCACAACCACCCTTCGGGAAATATTATGCCAAGCCGTCAGGACGACGAGCTGACCGAAAGACTGAGCAAAGCCTGTTCGCTGATGAAAATCAGGTTTGTCGACCATCTGATAATAAGTAGCAACGGAAAGGACTATTATAGCTATCACGATAAGGGAAGAGTGTAGGAGTGTGTCTGTTTGCAAGTTTCTAAGTTGCCGACAAGATACAAATTGATTTACGATTTTGAACTTTAAACCATCGCAAAGCATTGCGATGCTACGTTGAACCTTAACCCATAAACAGCCGAAACCCTATATATTGTATCCAAAATTGCTTAGGCTTCTGTCGCTGCTACGCCAATCCTTTTCAACCTTGACAAAAGTCTCGAGGAAAACCTTTTTGCCAAAGAACTTTTCGATGTCGAGTCGCGCTTCGGTGCCGACTTTTTTTATTGCAGCGCCCTTGTTTCCGATAATGATTCCTTTTTGTGACTGGCGTTCAACAATAATGACAGATTTTATCCTGATAATATCTGGGCTTTCCTTGAATTCTTCGACAGCAACTTCGCACGAGTAGGGGATTTCCTTCTGGTAGTTGAGGAAAATTTTTTCGCGGATGATTTCCGATACTATGAAACGTTCAGTCTTGTCGGTAAGCTGGTCTTTTGGAAACCATGCAGGACCTTCGGGTAATACCGATAAAATTTCGTTGAAAACTTGTTCGACATTTGTCCCGTTAAGAGCCGAAATGGTAAATATCTTTGCGTTGGGTAGCCTGTTTTCCCAGAATAGCTGCAGTTCTTCGATTTGCTTGTCGGTGGCAAGGTCTATTTTGTTGATCAGGCAAAATACCGGAATCTTCACTTTGCTCAGGCGTTCGATGTATTCGGCGTTTTTTTCTGGCGATTCAACCACATCGGTGACATACAGGAACACGTCGGCATCGTCGAACGACACCGATACAAACTCCATCATCTTTTCCTGCAACTTGTAGTTTGGCTTTATGATGCCTGGTGTGTCGCTATACACAATCTGGAAGTCGTCACCGTTTACAATGCCAAGGATTCTGTGTCTTGTGGTTTGTGACTTGGAGGTGATTATCGATATTTTTTCTCCTACGAGTTCGTTCATGAGTGTCGACTTGCCGACATTCGGGTTGCCTATTATATTTACAAAGCCTGATTTGTGCATCGTCTGTGAGATTTTATTTTGTGTATTTTTCGACTAGTTCTATTAGTTGAGCCCTGTTTATCGGCTTCGAGATGAAGTTGCAGAACAAGCTGTATTCTTCGTCGTTGAGCGCTTTTATTGCTGATGAGGCTATGATCTTAATTTGCGGATTAATGGATTTTATTTGCCGCGATGTCTCGACACCGTTCATTTTTGGCATCTTGATGTCCATTATGATTAGTTGAAAGTCGTTTTCTTTTACCATTTCAATGGCTTTGTAGCCGTCTTCTGCGTACTGTGCGGTATATCCGCTTCGCTCCAGTATTGCTTTGAGTAATATGAAGTTTATCGGTTCGTCATCGACGACAAGTATGCATTTGCTTTCTTTTGCCATTATGGTCTAATCAAATGTAATCACAAAGATATAAAACTTTTTTAGTGCATGATGTATAAAAAATAAAAAAACGCCCCAATGCAGGAGCGTTTTTTTGTTCTTTTTCTAATTCTTGTATTTCAACCATTTCCACAATTCCTTGTAGTTGGTCTTCTTGCCGTACATCAGGATGCCGACGCGGTAAATCTTTGCCGCCAGCCATGTGATTGCTATGAAAGTTACAACCAACAGAGCCATCGAGATGATAATATCGGTGAACGGCACGCCAAACGGAATTCTTACCATCATTACTATCGGCGAGGTAAACGGGATTATCGAGAACCAGTAGGCGAGGCTGCCGTCGGGATTGTTGATTGCTGAAAGCATTACGAAAATACCCAGGATGAGAGGAACCGTTATTGGCAGCGTAAACTGTTGCGTGTCGGTTTCGTTGTCGACTGCCGAACCTGCTATGGCGAACATTCCTGCATATAGCAAGTAGCCGCCAACGAAGTAGAACAGGAACATCAGCAATAGTCCAACATAGTTTACCGAATCCATTGCCTGCGTTATTTCGCTGAACTTTGCCATGTCGTCGGTGTTGACATCGGTGGCGTCGGTAAGCGACGAACCCATAATCTGTGTCTGCGGATTGAGTTCTGCCGGAGATAAATCCTTCTGCAGCACTGCGTATGTTACGCTAACGATTCCAAGCGTAAGCATTACCCACAGCACAAATTGCGTAATTCCCACCAGTGCCACGCCGATAATCTTGCCGAGCATAAGCTGGAACGGCTTTACCGATGAAACAATAACCTCTACGATGCGGTTCGACTTTTCCTCTATTACGCCGTTCATGACCATCGAGCCGTACATGAAAATGAACATGTAAATCAGGAATCCGCAGAGGTAGCCTATTATCATTGCCACGGTTGTCGAAGATTCCTTTTCTGTGCCGTCGTCGTTCATTGTGGTGGTTATCACATTGATAGAAGTGTTTGCAACCATAAGTATGTTGTCGATTTCCTTCTGGGTGATGTCGAGTTCCTCGGCTTTCTTGCTGAGTTTCAACTCTTCAGCTTTCTTTTCTATGCCATTGGAAATGTGCATCTTAAGTCCCATGTTGGGTTGCTGGTACGAGAAAAGTTGTACCGAGCCGTTGTTCGACGACATTGCATTTATTGGAATGTAGAGCAGTGCGAAATGCTCGGAATCCTTTAGGTCGGCCTTTGCTTCGGAGACATCGTAGTAGTTGCCACGGAAATATTTATCGGAAACGAAATCGAAATTTATGCTCTTGGTATTCTTAAGCGAATATTGGTCGAACATTCCTGTTTCGTCGATTACGGCGATGTTCTTGAAGTCATCGTCTTCGAGGCGCATAAGAATTGCTGGTGCCACCATCAGGGCTGCGAACAGAATCGGGCCGAGGAGTGTCATCACTATGAATGATTTCTTGCGAACGCGGGTTTTGTATTCCCTTCCTATAATAAGTCCTATCTTGCTCATATTCTTAGTTTTGTGCTTGCGCTTGTTCTGCATTTGTGTTATTTACCACTCTGATGAAAATGTCGTTCATGCTCGGCAGTGCCTTCTGGAACGATTCGATGTTGCCGAAGTTGGTCAGACGCGAGATGATGTCGTTGTTGGTCATCTCCTTGTTCAGCAACTCGATGCTCATCTTGCTTCCGCCTTCGAATTCCTTGACATCAAGGATCTTGTAGTCGGAGGTAAGCGTTGCAATCATCTTGTTGAAGTAGCCGGAATACTGCACCTCGTAGATGTCGGGGGCGTAGTCGCGGCGGATGGCGTTGACTTCTCCGTCGAGAATCTTCTTCGACTTGTTTATCAATGCAATGTAGTCGCAAATTTCCTCTACCGACGACATGTTGTGAGTAGAGAAAATTATGGTTGAACCATTTTTCTTCAGTTCCAATATTTCCTGTTTAAGCAGGTTGGCGTTTATCGGGTCGAATCCGCTGAATGGCTCGTCGAAGATGAGCAGTTTCGGCTTGTGAAGAATGGTGGTGATAAACTGAACTTTCTGCTGCATACCTTTCGAAAGTTCTTCCACTTTTTTGTTCCACCAGTTTTCTATTTCAAACTTCTCGAACCACTTTTTGAGTTCGCGGAAAGCGTCGGCTTTCTTCATTCCCTTGAGCTGGCATAGGTACAAAGCCTGTTCGCCCACGGCCATTTTTTTGTAAAGTCCGCGTTCTTCGGGTAGATAACCTATCTGAGCAATGTGCTTTGCGGAAAGTTTTTCGCCGTTGATATATACTGTTCCCTCGTCGGGGGCGGTAATCTGGTTTATAATTCGTATAAGAGTTGTCTTGCCAGCGCCGTTTGGACCTAGCAGACCGAAAATGCAGCCTTCGGGAACCGATATCGACACTTTGTCGAGTGCGAGGTGGCTAGAATACTTCTTGACTACATTTTCTGCAACAAGTGTTTGATTCATAATTTGTTACTACGATTATTTAAGTGAATATGTATAAATTATACCTTCGATATTTCTAATTTTGTCGCGCACTGGTACATTGGGCTCATAGACAAAGCCTTCGACACATACAACGCGCTGGCGAGCCTCGTCGATTTTGCTGTAGCTGACAAACGGACCACCCATAAAGTCTCCGTGCATTTTCCACATTCCGTGTACAACAGCGGTCTTTGTGCCGTTGTGCATTATGGTTTCGATGCTCGGGTAGTCGAATTTTGTTTCGGTGGTCATGTACGAACCTTCGCGTCCGCCGGGAACATTCTTTTCCAAAACCTTGTTTCGCATTGCAATTATCTGTTCCACAGAAAGATTGGTGGTGTCAGTCAGCGGATATTCATACACAAAGATTCCGTTGGTGGTCTTTTGTGTTTCGTACGAAATCCACGAAAAATCATCGAGGAACTCGTCGATACGATAAACCGACGGCAGCGAAATGCTGATATTGAAAGTGTCTGCAATTTGCTTTTCGCCCATCTCGTTGCGGCTTCTGCTGAACGAATATATGTATCGGTCGCGGTCGGCGGTGAGGAAAAGTTTTTTCAAGTAATCGCGCTTTTCGCAAAGTGCTTTCACAAATTCTGTCTGGTTAGCAGCCGTAATTCGTACAAAAACCTGATTGCGGGCATACTTGTCGTTTTCTACATTTACCACGCCATTTTTCTGTCCAGCAATTTTCTCGAAGAAAATTATGTTGCGATGCAACTGGTTCATCTCTACGAACTTGTCGTAAGGAATCTGATGCAGGTCCATAATCGGCTGTTCGAAAGGCAGGTTCGGGCAAAATTCAGAAAAGATTGCTCTCATGCTGTCGCCAGCTTCGGCTTGCCAGTTTTCGTTGCTCATTACCACTATAATGTCCCCAGGACTACCATGTGCCGTTGGCATGGTGGTAGTCTTCGGCATGCACGACTGCAACATTGTGCAAGTCAGGCAAATGCTCAATATTACCAATAAACTTCTCATATATTTATGTCTTTAATTATACCGCGAAGTTAATAATAATTTTGATAGGGGCGGTAAAATTGCGAATTTATTCCAGCATTTTGTTCAGATAACAACACAAAGAGAGCCTTAATCAATTCGTCGCCAGATGCTTGGTTATTAATGTATTCTGAATAAAACTTACACTTTTCTGGACGAATAATTTTAAAAACTTACACTTTTATGAGGGAATGTTTGTGTAACATTACACTTTTCTGGACGAATAATAGAAGTGTAATTATCTTTCTTCAAATCTTTTGCTTCCGCTTAAAAATAAAAAAAGACACATCAGAAACTTGTTCCGATGTGCCTTATCTTTATGCAATATTAATGCTTATTTCTTCAAATGCTGGTCGAGCCAAGCCTTAAATTCGCGCTGCCACAGGATGCTGTTCTGCGGTTTCAAAACGAAGTGAGTTTCTTCGGGGAATACCACCAGTTTGCTCTCGATGCCACGCATCTGCGCCATGTTGAATGCCTGCAGGCTTTCGGTGTATGGAATGCGGAAGTCCTTGCCACCTGTGAAAATCAATATAGGTGCATTCCAGTTCTGTACGAAGTGGTGAGGCGAGGTTTCGTACGACTTCTGTGCTGTTGCGTTATCCTTTTCCCAGTATGGTCCGCCGAGGTCGTGGTTGACGAAGAACATTTCCTCGGTCGATGCGTACTGCGATTCAAGGTTGAACATTCCGCAGTGTGCGATGAATGCCTTGAACAGGCTGTCCTGGTTGTGACCAGCAAGCCAGTAAACCGAGAATCCACCGTAGCTTGCACCAACTGCACCGATATGGTCTTCGTCGATGTAAGGTTCGGTCTTTATTGCGTTAACAGCCGAAACATAGTCCTTCATGTTCTGTCCGCCGTAGTCACCCGAAATCTGTGCGTTCCATTCGGTGCCGAAGCCCGGGAGACCTCTGCGGTTAGGAGCTATTACGATGTAACCGTTGGCTGCCATAATCTGGAAATTCCAGCGGTATGACCAGAACTGCGAAACTGGGCTTTGTGGTCCGCCTTCGCAGTAAAGTATTGCGGGATAAACCTTTGTAGAGTCGAACTTTGGCGGATAAATTACCCAAGTAAGCATTTGCTTGTTGTCGGTGGTGGTTACCCAGCGTTCTTCTACGCGACCCATTTCAATCTTGTCGTAGATGTTCTTGTTAACATTGGTGAGCTGGCGTTCCCGTCCGTCCTTTCCAACTACGAAAAGTTCGGTAGCCATTGACATTGAGGTTTTGGATGCAAGCAAGTCGTTTCCGCATGCGGCAAGTCCGGTGAAGTCGTGCTGTCCCTTTGTGAGTTGGGTTATTTCGTTGTTTGTCAAGTCAACCGAGAAAATCTGGAATGTTGCATTGAGTACGGTAGTGAAGTACAATTTGTCAGCATTTTCGTTGTCCCAAACGACATTCGAGCAGCCGTAGTCCCATTTTTCGGTAACGTAAGTTTTTTCGCCCGATTCGAGGTCCATCACGAAGAGGCGTTCCTTGTCCGATTCGTAGCCTGGAGTTTCCATGCTAATCCAAGCAAGTTTCTTTGAGTCGGCCGAGAAAACAGGATACTTGTCGTAGCCCATCATGCCTTCGGTGAGGTTCTTAACGGTGCCGTCCTCGAGGTTGTATAGATAAATGTCCGAATTTGTGCTTACAGCATAATCCTTGCCGCTGAGTTTCTTGCAGGTGTAGGCTATGCTCTTGCCGTCGTTGCTCCATGCGATTTCGGCATCGTCGAAGTAAGGGCTAAGCGGAGAATCAAACTTTTCGCCTTCCATAATGTCGGCTGCGGTTGTGATATTGTCGTTGAAGTCGGCTACAAAAATATGCGAATACTTGTAGTCGTGCCAGTCGTTCCAATGACGATACATAAGATCGGTTGCGATTATGCAGTTGGTGTTTGGAAGGTCGGGGTAGATTTCGGCTGGAGTTTCGTCCATCTTCACATCGGCGATGAGCATAATCTTGTCGCCAGTCGGTGAGATCTTGAACGAATTTACATCAAATGCAAGGTTCGAAATCTTCTTGTTATCCTTGCCGTTGGCACTCATAGTCCAAACCTGAACAGCATCGCCTTCGGTTGAGAGGTAAGCGATATTTCCGTCCTTTGTCCAGCGCGGGTTGAAGCACGAAATGCTCTCGTCGTTGGTGAGCCTTGTTGCTTCGCCGCCTTCGACCGGAATAGAGTAAATCTGTGTGTTGGAACCGTTAGTCTCTACGCTGTAGTAAGTTACGGTGTAAAGTACGGTTTTACCATCGGGGCTGACCTGCATATCGCCAAGTCGTCCAAATTTCCACAGCACTTCGGGGGTAAGGATGCCATTCTGGATTTCTTCTTCGGTCAGTTCGCGCTGATAAGCTACTGAACCTTCAGCGTTTCCGCCTTTCTTGCCATTCTTGTCGCACGATGCAAAAATCATTGCAAGGCAAACAAGCAGTAATGATATTTTCTTCATATTCGTATATATTTATTTGAGTTGCAAAAATAAATCTTATTCGATAAAAAAGAAACTAAAAATGTCCCTATATATTTGTCCCAAAATCATCAATACAGCATTCCGAATGCCCCACAATGGTATCTTGTGGAAAACTGCGCTATCAATATCATCGGCTGCGATGTAGGCGTTGCGTTCAGATAAGTGTTTTTTGTAAAATACAAAAATATATTAAAAGTGTTTTTTACAAAGAACACTTTTTGGACGAAAGTGTATTTTTGAAAGAACACATAAAAAACTTGGCATTGCCTTTCTGCGGTAGAAAGGCAATGCCAAGCTATATTTACTTGAATGGTTTAGAACAAAATTTTACTTCTATTCTGCAATCACCAAGAAGTAGTTCTTCTTTCCTTTCTGTACGAGCAAGTATTTTCCGTTAATGAGGCTATCGGTATTGATGATTCCGGCCTCGTCGGAGTATTTTTCCTTGTTGATGCTCATGCCGTTGCCCTTGATTGTGCGCTTAAGTTCGCCCTTCGACGGGAAAATGTCGGTTTCGCCAGCTAGCAGGTCGAGGACATTGATGCCCTCAGCGAACTTTGCCTTTGCAACATTGTAGGTCGGTACGCCATCGAAAACGGCAAGGAAAGTCTTTTCGTCGAGCTTGCGAAGTGCATCGCTTGTTGCGTTGCCGAAAAGTATCTGCGATGCTTCAACGGCTGCATCGTATTCGCTGCGCGAGTGTACCATAACGGTAATTTCCTCAGCAAGACGCTTCTGGAGGATTCGCATATTTGGTGCTTCGTCGTGCTGTGCGATGAGCGCATCAATGGTTTCCTTGTCCAAAGTGGTGAATATCTTGATGTAACGCTTTGCATCGTCATCCGAAACATTGAGCCAGAACTGGTAGAACTTGTACGGGCTGGTCTTTTCGGGATCAAGCCAAACATTGCCCGATTCGGTCTTGCCGAACTTCACACCGTCCGACTTGGTGATAAGCGGACAGGTAAGTGCGTATGCTTCGCCACCGCAGGTACGACGGATGAGTTCGGTACCAGTAGTGATGTTGCCCCACTGGTCGCTTCCGCCCATCTGCAACTTGCAGTTCTTGGTCTGGTACAGGTGCAGGAAGTCGTAGCCCTGCAGAAGCTGGTAGGTGAACTCGGTGAACGACATTCCGTCGCGAGCCTCACCGTTGAGACGCTTCTTTACCGAGTCTTTTGCCATCATGTAGTTGACGGTAATAAGCTTGCCGACCTTGCGTGCGAACTCGAGGAAGGTAAAGTCCTTCATCCAGTCGTAGTTGTTGACGAGTTCGGCCTTGTTTGGAATATCGGATTCGAAGTCGAGGAACTTTGCGAGCTGGTTCTTGATGCACTGCTGGTTGTGACGCAGGGTTTCCTCGTCGAGCAGGTTGCGTTCGAGCGACTTTCCCGACGGGTCGCCAATCATGCCTGTTGCACCGCCGATAAGGGCGATAGGCTTATGACCGCAGTTCTGCAAGTGCTTGAGCATCATTATGCCGCACAAATGACCTATATGTAATGAGTCGGCAGTCGGGTCAATTCCAACGTATGCCGCAACGTGTTCTTTCTGTAGTGCTTCTTCGGTGCCGGGAATCATATCCTGCAGCATTCCTCTCCATTTGAGTTCTTCTATGAAATTTTTCATCGTGACAAATCTAATTTGGGCGCAAAGTTACATAAAATTCAAGGATTTAAATTTAATGATGCAAAAAAAATGTTTGAAAGGTATGGCTCCTTTAAAACGCATTATTATGCGTATATGCTATTTGTGATGCTTTGATAATTGTCTATCAAATTATCAAATTATTGAATCCCTAGAAGCTGTATCCCAACTTTATTGCAAATGTCATAGCAACATTCTTGCAGAATGTGTTGAAGTAGTTCCACAATATGAAGCCGTGATGATAATATGTGTCGGCTTCTCGTCCCAGCGAACCTCCAACACCTATGTATCCGTCGATAATGAATTTCCGGCGTGCCCACTGGTAGCCTGTGCAGGCGAATAGCCCTGCCATGTTGGCCTTGTCGCGGAAATCCTCTTCGCGCTTGTCGTAGTTGAAGTTTGACCATACTAGTTCGGGCTTTACGTAAAAGCCGTTCAGAGCGTAGTCGGTGTTGTTCTTCAGTATGAACTTATGTGCATACCTGATTGTGAATCCTTTTGGTCGATTCTTGAACTTGTCGTATCCAGCACAAATTACGCCTAATGTAAGTTCTCCAGTTTGGGTGGGGGTGTACGAACGTTCGTAGCTGATTTTTGTTGTGCCGGTAAACCACGATAAAAAAGTGATTTTAATGGCATTGCGACGTTCCATAAGTTCCTGGGCCTTGCTATTGCAGAACGATACGGCAAGCGTTGCCACCATCAGGAATTTTACAATTTTGGTGCGTATTTGTGTGATATGACGGTTATTCCTCATAAATAAAAAAAGAAAGAAGCACTAAGGCTTCTTTCTTGTATAGCAAATGTTATAATTCTGAATTTGTATTTTCAGTTTCGTTTGCGTTTTCTTCCTTCTTGTTGTGGTGAGGCTTTTCGGGCTTCGGAAGCAATGCCTTGCGGCTGAGCTTTATCTTGTTCGACTTGGTGTCGATGTCGATAATCTTTACTTCTACTTCCTGACCTTCCTTCAAAGCTTCTTCAACGGTCTTGATTCGCTTCCAGTCGATTTCTGAAATGTGCAACAATCCCTGGCAGTTCGGAAGAATTTCGACGAATGCGCCGAAAGTTGTGATACCCTTTACAACACCTGTATATACTTCGCCTACTTCGGGACGCTTAACGATTGCGTTGATCTTTGCGCGTGCTGCCTTCATATCGTTGGCATTATTTGCAGAGATTTCAACATAACCCTTTTCGTTCTCCTCGGTAATTGCAATTATAGTGTTGGTAGTAGCCTGGATTTCCTGGATAATCTTTCCGCCCGGGCCTATTACAGCACCAATGAGATCCTTAGGAATAACCATAGTCTCGATTTGTGGAGCGTAGTCCTTGTAAGTAGGACGTGGACCTGGCAATGTTTCAAGCATCTTGCCGAGGATGTGTTCTCTACCACGCTTAGCCTGATTGAGGGCTTCTTCCAAAGTTGCGTACGAAAGTCCGTCAACCTTTATATCCATCTGGGTTGCAGTAATACCCTTTTCGGTACCGCAAACCTTGAAGTCCATATCGCCGAGGTGGTCTTCGTCACCGAGAATATCGCTCAAGATTGCATATTTGCCAGTCTTGGGGTCGGCGATAAGTCCCATTGCAATACCCGAAACTGGACGGGAAATCGGAACGCCAGCGTCCATAAGTGCAAGACAGCCAGCACAAACGGTAGCCATTGATGACGAACCGTTCGATTCGAGGATGTCGGAAACAACTCTTGTTGTGTAAGGATAATTTTCGCCCTTAACCGGCATAACCTTCTGCAATGCACGGTGTGCGAGGTTTCCGTGACCTATTTCGCGACGGCCAACGCCTCTGTAAGCCTTAGCTTCGCCAGTTGCGAATGGCGGGAAGTTGTAGTGGAGCAGGAACGATTCCGAACCAGCTATCATTGCACCGTCGATTGTCTGCTCATCAAGCTTGTTGCCGAGGGTAACTGTCGAGAGCGACTGGGTTTCGCCACGGGTGAAGATTGCCGAGCCGTGTACTGTCGGCAAGTAATCAACTTCGCACCAAATAGGACGGATTTCGTCGGTCTTACGACCATGAGGAAGTTTTCCTTAACCTCGTTGAAGAGTCTTTCGCGTTCGTGCTTGTTGGCAGTCTGTGTCATAGCTGCTGCGTAAGCCTTGTCGTAAGTTTCGTCCCAAACTTTCTTGCGGAGGTCTTCATCGTTAACTTCGTGGCAGTATGGAGCAGGTTCGGTAACGCCGCACATTTCGCGGAGTTCCTTCTGTGCCAAGCACATAGGTTTAATTGCTTCGTGAGCAAACTTTATTGCATCAAGCATTTCGGCTTCGCTGACCTCGTTGAGTTCGCCTTCTACCATCATAATGTTTTCGTAAGTAGCGGCAACAATCATGTCGATGTCGGCTCTCTGGCATTCATCGTAAGGAGGATTAATCCTGAACTGTCCGTCGATGCGAGCTACGCGCACTTCCGAAATAGGTCCTTCGAATGGAAGGTCGGTAATTGTGAGCGCTGCCGAAGCTGCAAGTCCTGCAAGTGCATCGGGAGTGTCGTTCTTGTCGGCCGAAAGGAGACTTACGTTTACGAATACTTCTGCGTGGAAGTCGCTCGGGAACAAAGGACGCAATGCGCGGTCGATCAGACGTGAAACGAGAATTTCATAGTCCGAAAGACGACCTTCTCTCTTGTTGAATCCGCCTGGGAAACGGCCTACTGCCGAATATTTTTCCTTGTATTCAACAGAAAGAGGCATGAAGTCAACATCTTCCTTCGCGTCGTCTGCTGCAACAACTGTTGCCAATAACATGGTTTTACCCATCTTCACCACTACCGAACCAGTTGCCTGCTTCGCCAGTTTACCGGTGGAAATTTCAATTTCTCTGCCATCAGCCAAAGTGATGACTTTCTTAATTTCGTTGTACATTATCTATTGTGTTTAATTAATTTGCAAATAAAAAAGGAAAGCAAAACATTTGTCTTGCTTTCCGAATGTCTTAACGACGTAAGCCTAATTCTTTAACTATCGCCCTGTATCTTTCGATATCCTTGGTCTTTAGATAGTCGAGTAATTTTCTTCTCTTACCTACAAGACCAGTCAAGGCACGCTGAGTACTGAAATCCTTGCGGTTCGATTTCAGGTGCTCTGTTAAGTGACTGATACGGTAGGAAAATAAGGCTATTTGTGACTCTTTGAAAAGATTTCTTTCTTCTTTTCTGAATCTAAATAATTCTTCATCACTTATAATTTATAATTAAAAAACGGCGCGAAATTACTGCTTTATTTTTGAACAGCAAAATTTATTTTCAGTAGATTTCTGCGTATGTTAATTCTATGAAAAAAAATCAGCAAGTTGTTGCTTGCTGATTCTTTCTATTCTTTGTATCTTGTTATTTCACAACGATATTCACAATTTTCTTCGGAACAACGATTACCTTTACTACCTGCTTGCCGTCGGTGTATTTCTTTGTATAGTCGTTTGCCATGACGGTTTCCTCGATTTGTTTCGGGTTCATGTCGAGCGGAAGTTCAAGGTTGAAACGCATCTTTCCGTTGAACGAAATCGGGTAGGTGAAAGTGGTCTCCTTGGTGAACGCCTCGTTGTATTCTGGCCACTGAGCCTTGGTAACCGATGTGTCGTGTCCGAATTCGTGCCATAGTTCTTCTGCAATATGCGGTGCGTACGGCGAAATAAGTACACAAAGCGGTTCAAGGATTTCGCGCTTGTTGCACTTGCCAAGTTCGTTGCAGCAAATCATAAAGCAGCTTACGCAAGTGTTGAACGAGAAACGCTCAATGTCGTCGGTAACTTTCTTGATGGTATTGTGCAAAGTCTTCAGTTCTGCTGGAGTTGCCTTTTCGTCCGAAATGCAGAAATTGTTGTCCTCGTCGTGGAACATACGCCAGAACTTCTTTATGAACCTTGCAACACCCTCGATTCCGTTGGTATCCCATGGCTTTGCCTGCTCTACAGGACCGAGGAACATTTCGTAAAGCCTCAAGGTGTCGGCTCCGTAGCGTTCAACAAGGTCGTCGGGGTTTTGAACATTGTACATCGACTTCGACATCTTCTCAATTTCCCATCCGCAGACATACTTTCCATCTTCAAGGATGAATTGTGCATCGTTGAAATCTGGTCTCCACTGGCGGAACTTTTCGATGTCGAGAATGTCGTTGCTTACAATATTGATGTCAACATGAATAGGAACTGTGAATTCTTCGCGACCTGGGATGTTCTTCGAAATGAATAAATTAATCGGAACAAATGCTTCGCCTTCCTCAAATTCGGGAACATCGCCGCCAGCAACCAAATCCTTTATTTTCTGCTCAACCACATCAATATGGTTCATCACGTCGAAGATTGAGATAAGCAATATTCTGTATCCCTTGTCCTTTGCGTATTCGCTGTAGGCTTCGGCAACCTTTTCGAGCGAATGTTCGCGCTTAATTTCGATGAGAATTTTCTTCTCGTCGCAGTAGAAGTCGAAACGGCGCTTGCCATCCTTGTAGTCCTGCTTGAATTCAACGCCCATCTTCTTGTCCTTCAACAGCTGCCAAACCTTGTATTCGGCCATCTTCTCGAAACTGCTAACGCGGTAAACGAAGTTCGAACGGCCCTGAATCATACCCTGGTTGATGAGCTTCTTGTATGGCTCTTCGTTTGGAACCAATCCGAGGTCGTATAGGAACTTGTTCCAAAAGCGCGAATATATAAGGTGTCCGGTTGCATGTTCGCGACCACCGATGTAGAGGTCAACGTTCTGCCAGTAGTTTACTGCCTCTGGCGAGAAAATCATCTCGTCGTTGTGCGGGTCGGTGTAGCGCAGGTAGTATGCAGACGAACCAGCAAATCCTGGCATTGTCGAGGTTTCGTACTTGTAGCCTTCGGGAGTACACCAATTTTTAGCGCGTGCCAGAGGCGGTTCGCCGGTTTCGGTTGGCAAATATTTGTCAACTTCGGGCAGTTCGAGCGGAAGTTTTGACTCATCAAGCGGATATGGGATGCCGTCCTTGTAGTAAATCGGGAACGGTTCGCCCCAATAGCGCTGACGGCTGAAAATGGCGTCGCGCAGACGGTAGTTGACCTTGCGCTTGCCTATGCCCATTTCCTCGATGCGGTCGTTCATAGCCTTGATAGCCTGCTTTACGCGCAGTCCGTTTAGGAAGTCGGAATTCATAAGTATGCCGTCCTTCGAATCGAACGATTCTGTCCATTGGTCGGTAGGAACAATTTCTGCACCTTCCTTTGCAACAACCTGTGAAATAGGCAGGTTGAAGTGGCGTGCGAATGCGAAGTCGCGGCTATCGTGTGCTGGAACTGCCATAATTGCACCTGTACCGTAACCTATTAATACATAGTCGGCTATGAAGATTGGAATACGCTCTTTGGTAAACGGATTGATTGCGTACGAACCAGTCATTTGTCCGCTGACTTTCTTTTCGGCCATACGCTCAACATCGGAACGGTTCTTTGCCCAGGTTACATATTCTTCGACCTTTGCGCGGTACTCATCTGTTGCGAGCGAAAGAGCGAGGTCGTGTTCGGGAGCAATTACCATGAACGAAACGCCGAAAATAGTATCGGGGCGGGTGGTGAAGATTTCCATTTTTTCGCTGCGGCCTTCGATTTCAAAGAATACCGATGCGCCTTCGCTGCGGCCTATCCAGTTGTTCTGAATGTCCTTTACTGGTTCGGGGAAATCAACGGTGTTGAGTCCGTCGAGAAGCCTTTGTGCGTAGGCAGTGATACGAAGCGACCACTGGCGCATTTTTTTGCGCTCAACTGGGTAGCCTCCACGAACCGACAGACCGTCAACAACTTCGTCGTTGGCAAGCACTGTGCCGAGTTTCGGACACCAGTTTACAGGAATGTCGGCAAGGTAGGCAAG
>CADARW010000014.1:24077-52115 GCA_902790405.1 uncultured Bacteroidia bacterium | reverse complement strand
CGGAGGTTCGAATCCTTCTCTCCCCACTACAGGGAAGATGTGCGGGAATAGCTCAGTTGGTAGAGCATCAGCCTTGCAAGCTGAGGGTCGCGAGTTCGAGTCTCGTTTCCCGCTCGTAAAGCCAATGTAGCTCAGGGGTAGAGCACTTCCTTGGTAAGGAAGAGGTCATGGGTTCAATTCCCATCATTGGCTCTTTTTTTGTATATATAATATAGGTAGTAATTTAAGTATTATAATTATAACTAAATAAATTTAAGTCATGGCTAAAGAGAAATTTGAAAGGACGAAACCGCACGTTAACATTGGTACTATTGGACACGTTGACCACGGTAAGACCACATTAACATCTGCTATTACTAAGGTATTGGCAAAGAAGGGCTTGTCGGAAGTAAAGGATTTTGACGCAATCGACAACGCTCCAGAAGAAAAGGAAAGAGGTATAACCATCAACACAGCTCACGTTGAATACCAGACTGAAACCCGCCACTATGCACACGTTGACTGCCCAGGTCACGCCGACTATGTAAAGAACATGGTTACTGGTGCTGCTCAGATGGACGGTGCTATCTTGGTAGTTGCTGCAACTGACGGTCCTATGCCACAGACAAACGAACACGTACTTCTCGCTAAGCAGGTAAACGTACCTAAGATGGTTGTTTTCCTCAATAAGTGCGATATGGTTGACGATCCAGAATTGCTCGACCTCGTAGAAATGGAAGTTCGTGACCTTCTTACTAAGTATGATTTCGACGGTGACAACACTCCTGTTATCCGCGGTTCTGCACTTGGTGCTTTGAACGGTGAACCTCAGTGGGAAGAAAAGGTTCAGGAACTCATGGACGCTGTTGATACTTGGATTCCATTGCCACAGCGTGAAAACGAAAAGCCATTCTTGATGCCTGTTGAAGACGTATTCTCGATCACTGGTCGTGGTACTGTTGCAACTGGTCGTATCGAAACTGGTGTTATCCACGTTGGTGATAAGGTTCAGATCGTTGGTTTGAGCGACGAATTCAAGGATACTACCGTTACTGGTGTTGAAATGTTCCGTAAGCTCCTCGACGAAGGTGAAGCTGGTGACAACGTAGGTTTGTTGCTCCGCGGTATCGATAAGGACGAAGTTAAGAGAGGTGAAGTTATCGCTGCTCCTGGTTCAATCCATCCGCACACTCACTTCAAGGCTGAAGTTTACGTTCTTACTAAGGAAGAAGGTGGACGTCACACTCCATTCCAGAACCACTACCGTCCTCAGTTCTTCTTGAGAACTTTGGATATCACTGGTGAAATCGCTCTTCCAGAAGGAACCGAAATGGTAATGCCTGGTGATAACGTTACTATCGACGTAACTTTGATCTACCCGGTAGCATTGAACGTTGGTCTCCGTTTCGCAATCCGCGAAGGTGGTAGAACAGTTGGTGCTGGTCAGATTACCGAAATTGTTGAATAATTAAAACAATTATCATAAAGTGATGGGAGTATTCCCGTCACTTTTTTACGGGTGTAGCTCAGTTGGTAGAGCACTAGTCTCCAAAACTAGGTGTCGGGAGTTCGAGCCTCTCTACCCGTGCAAGATAAAAAGAGAAATATACGCTATAATGAAGAAGATAAAAGCATATTTCGCCAGCGTTTACGACGAGCTGGTAAGGAAAGTTACCTGGCCAAAATGGTCAGAACTTCAAAGTAGTGCAATAGTGGTAATGGTTGCTTCCTTAATATTTGCCCTCGTAATCTTCGTAATGGACTTTGCATTCAAAGGTCTGTTGGAATGGGTTTACGGGTTATTTTATTAAACCAGTTTTTTTTCGATTGGAGTTATGTCAGAAGTTACTAAGAAATGGTATGTGGTACGCGCATTGAGCGGTAAGGAAAAGAAGGTGAAGGAATATCTCGAAAGTGAAATCCAGCATCGTAACCTCACCGAGCAAGTTCCGCAGGTACTAATTCCAACTGAAAAAGTTTATCAAGTTAGAAACGGAAAGCCTGTTCACAAGGAAAGAAATTTCTTCCCTGGCTATATCCTTATCTATGCAGCCCTCGATGGTGAGGTCGAACATGTGATTAAGAATGTGTCGGGCGTGATTGGTTTTCTTGGAACCAAGGATGGAAAGGCAGTGCCCTTGAGAAACGACGAGGCCGCAAGAATTCTTGGCAAGGTTGACGAATTGTCGGAAAACGCCGACGAAGTTACCGTGCCGTTCTTTGTTGGCGAAGCCGTCAAGGTTACCGACGGACCATTCAACGGTTTCAGTGGTGTAATTGAAGAAGTGTATGATGAGAGGAAAAAATTGAAGGTTATGGTTACCATCTTCGGTAGAAAGACCCCAATCGAACTTCGATTCATGCAAGTCGAAAAAGAGTAATCTTAGTTAATAACGGTAAAAAGTTATGGCAAAACAAATTGGCGGTTTTATTAAACTGCAAATTAAAGGTGGAGCTGCAAATCCCGCTCCTCCGGTAGGTCCAGCTTTAGGTTCGAAAGGTTTGAACATCATGGAGTTCTGCAAGCAGTTCAACGGCAGAACCCAGACTCCTCAGACCGCAGGTAAGGTATTGCCTGTTGTCATCACTTATTATAGTGACAAGTCTTTCGACTTCGTAGTAAAGACCCCGCCGGTTGCTGTACAGTTGATGGAAATCGCAAAGGTAAAGAAGGGCTCTTCTGAACCTAACCGTTCTAAGGTCGGCTCGGTTACCTGGGATCAGGTAAAGACCATAGCCGAAGGTAAGATGGTTGATATGAATGCTTTCACAATCGACTCAGCAATGAGCATGGTAGCAGGAACAGCTAGAAGTATGGGAATCGCAGTTAAGGGCGACTCTCCAATTAAGAAATAATTTAAGTACTTTTTGAAATGACAAAAATTAGTAAGAAAAGAAAAGTTGCTTTGTCTAAAATAGAAAATGGCAAGAAGTACGATCTTCAGGAAGCTGCTAAATTGGTAAAGGAAATAACTTACACAAAGTTCGATGCATCTGTTGACTTGGATGTTCGCCTTGGTGTTGACCCTCGTAAGGCCAACCAGATGGTAAGGGGTATCACCACTTTGCCTCACGGAACCGGTAAGCAGGTTCGCGTGTTGGTATTGTGTACTCCCGACAAGGAACAGGAAGCCAAGAACGCAGGCGCCGACTATGTAGGTTTGGATGACTATATCGAGAAGATCCAGGGTGGTTGGACCGATGTTGACATCATCATCACCATGCCAATGGTAATGGCTAAGATAGGTAAGTTGGGTAGAATATTAGGTCCTAGAGGCTTGATGCCAAACCCAAAGACCGGTACCGTTACTATGGAAGTTGGTAAGGCAGTAGAAGATGTTAAGAAGGGTAAAATCGACTTCAAGGTTGATAAGTTCGGTATTATTCATGCAGGTATCGGTAAGGTTTCGTTCGAAGCTAACAAGATTGCCGAAAATGCAAACGAATTGCTCCAGACTATCATCAAGTTGAAGCCAGCTGCAGCTAAGGGAACTTACGTAAAGAGCGTTTACCTTTCTAGCACTATGAGTCCTGGAATAGAAATCGATACAAAAACAATTAATTAGTAACACACGAGTATGAAACGAGAAGACAAAAATGCTCTTATCGAGAGCCTGAAGTCAGCAGTAGAGCAGTACAATCACTTCTACGTAGCCGACATTTCAGGATTGAACGCTAAGCAGACTTATTTGCTTAGAAAGAAATGCTTCGAGAAAGACATTGAACTGATTGTTGTTAAGAATACCTTTTTTAGAAAAGCATTGGAACGTATCGGCAACGGTTACGAAGAATTGTATCCCGTATTGGTTGAAAATTCCGCAGTAATGTTCTGCAACACAGCTAATGTGCCTGCAAAGCTTATAAAGGAATTGAACCAGAAGAGCGACAAACCTCTTTTCAAGGGTGCATACGCAGAAGAATCGATTTATGTCGGACAGTCCAACCTTGAGGCATTAGCAAGCCTCAAGTCTAAGGAAGAACTTATTGGTGATGTTATATTATTGTTGCAGTCGCCGATGAAGACCGTATTGGGACAACTAGAGTCAGGCAAGAATTTATTAGGAGGTTTAGTAAAAACCTTATCAGAGAGAGAATAAAAAATTAAAGTTAAAAAAGTTTAAAATTTAATAAAAATGGCAGATCTTAAGAAATTGGCAGAAGAATTAGTTAATCTTACTGTTAAAGACGTAAACGAATTAGCAAATATTTTGAAGGAAGAATACGGTATTGAACCCGCAGCAGCAGCAGCAGTAGTAGCAGCTCCAGCAGCAGGTGGTGCAGCAGAAGCAGCAACAGAAAAGACCGAATTTGACGTAATCCTCAAGGCAGCTGGTCCTAAGAAGTTGGACGTAGTAAAGGTTGTTAAGACCTTGACCGGCCTCGGATTGAAGGAAGCTAAGGATTTAGTTGACGCAGCTCCAAAGCCTGTAAAAGAAGGTGTTGCTAAGGACGAAGCAGAATCTTTGAAGAAGCAGTTGGAAGAAGTTGGAGCAGAAGTTGAACTTAAATAAACGACTTTTGTTGCATAATTTATAGGTTTAGAGCCCCCTCGGGGGGTCTAAACCTTTGTTGGTTTAAGTTCATTTTTAAAAAATTGCGACAATGGCTGTTAATACAAATCAAAGAATAAATTTTTCAACTACAAGAAATCAGCTGGAATATCCGGATTTCTTGGAAATTCAAATAAAATCGTTTAAAGAATTCGTTCAGCTCGATTCAACTGCTGAACAAAGAAAGTCGGAAGGTTTATATCAGGTATTCGCTGAGAACTTCCCTATAACCGATACTAGAAACAATTTCGAATTGCAATTCCTCGACTATACTCTCGACCCACCGAGATATAGCATCGAACAATGCATCGACAGGGGCCTTACTTATTGCGTTCCCCTGAAGGCTAAACTTAGGCTGACTTGCAGCGACGAGGAACATGAGGACTTCGAAGATTCAATTCAGGATGTATGGTTGGGTACTATCCCATACATGACACCAAGTGGCACATTTGTGATAAATGGCGCCGAAAGAGTTGTCGTTTCTCAGTTGCATAGGTCTCCTGGCGTTTTCTTCAGCCAGTCAATGCATACTAACGGTACTAAATTGTATTCAGCACGTGTTATCCCGTTCAAGGGCGCATGGATAGAATTTGCTACCGATATAAATACTGTAATGTATGCTTATATCGACCGTAAGAAAAAGTTGCCCGTAACCACTTTGCTTAGAGCTATCGGTTTCGAAAACGATAAGGACATACTTGAAATCTTTGATTTGGCAGACGAAATTAAGGTTTCGAAGACCGCTTTGAAGAAGGTTGTCGGTCGCCGTCTTGCAGCAAGGGTGCTTAAGACTTGGATCGAAGATTTCGTTGACGAAGATACCGCTGAAGTAGTATCACTCGAAAGAAACGAAATCATCCTCGACCGCGAAACCGTAATCGAAAACGAACATATCGACATGATTGTTGACTCGGGAGTCAAGACTATCCTTCTCCACAAGGAAAACCAGAAGATTTCCGACTATGCAATCATCTACAATACATTGCAGAAAGATACCTGCAACTCAGAAAAAGAAGCTGTTTTCTATATCTACCGTCAGTTGAGAAACGCAGAACCACCTGACGAGGCTACTGCTCGCGACGTTATCGACAAGTTGTTCTTCTCCGACAAGAGATACGACCTTGGCGATGTTGGTCGTTATAGAATCAACCAGAAATTGGCTCTTGATGTTCCCGATACAACCCGTGTGTTGACAAAGGAAGACATCATCGCCATAATCAAATATTTGATTGAACTTATCAACTCTAAGGCTGATGTGGATGATATCGACCACTTGAGCAACCGTAGAGTTAGAACCGTTGGCGAACAGCTCGCTAACCAGTTCAACGTTGGTCTTGCACGTATGGCTCGTACTATCAGGGAAAGAATGAACGTACGCGACAACGAAGTTTTCCACCCGATGGACCTTATCAATTCCAAGATTTTGTCGTCGGTGATTAACTCGTTCTTCGGAACTAACCAGTTGTCACAGTTCATGGACCAGATCAACCCGTTGGCCGAAATGACTCATAAGCGTCGTCTGTCGGCTTTGGGTCCTGGCGGTCTGTCGCGCGAAAGAGCAGGTTTCGAAGTTCGTGACGTTCACTACACCCACTACGGCCGTTTGTGCCCGATCGAAACTCCTGAAGGTCCAAACATCGGTCTTATCTCCTCGCTCTGCGTGTATGCAAAGATCAACAACCTCGGTTTCATCGAGACTCCTTACCGTAAGGTTGCAAACAATGCAGTAAGTTTCGACGATATTATATATTTGAGTGCAGAACAGGAAACCGGTCTTGTTGTTGCACAAGCAAACGCCGAAGTCGATGATAGCGGTAATTTCCAGAGCAATAGGGTTAAGGCAAGAAAGGAAGGCGACTATGTTGTTGTAACTCCCGAAGAAGTTCAGCTCATGGACGTTGCTCCTAACCAGATTTCTTCTATTGCAGCTTCGTTGATTCCTTTCTTGGAGCACGACGATGCTAACCGTGCGTTGATGGGTTCGAACATGATGCGTCAGGCAGTTCCGCTGCTTCGTCCCGAAGCTCCTATCGTAGGAACTGGTATCGAGCACATGGTTGCCAAGGATTCGAGAATTCTCCTCGTTGCCGAAGGCAAGGGCGTAGTTGAATACGTTGATGCAGAAAAGATAATTATCAAGTACGATAGAACCGATGAAGAAAGATTCGTAAGCTTTGTCGGCGATTCTGTCGAATATAAGATTCCTAAATTCAGGAAGACAAACCAGAATACCTGCGTAAATCTTCGCCCAGTAGTTACAAAGGGTCAGAAGGTTACAAAGGGTATGATTCTTACCGAAGGTTATGGTACCCAGGGCGGTGACCTTGCTCTCGGACGTAACCTCAAGGTTGCTTTCATGCCTTGGAAGGGTTACAACTACGAGGACGCAATCGTTCTCAACGAAAGAGTGGTTCGCGAAGATTTCTTCACATCTATCCACATTACCGACTATCAGCTCGAAGTTCGTGAGACTAAGCGCGGTATGGAGGAACTTACTTCCGATATCCCGAACGTTAGCGAAACCGCTACCAAGGACCTCGACGAAAACGGTATCATCCGTGTCGGCGCAAGGGTTAAACCTGGCGATATAATGATAGGTAAGATTACTCCTAAGGGCGAAAGCGATCCTTCACCTGAAGAAAAGCTCCTCAGAGCTATCTTCGGTGAAAAGGCCGGCGATGTAAAGGATGCTTCGTTGAAGGCTTCTCCTTCTACAAGCGGCGTCGTTATCGACAAGAAGTTGTTCTCGAGAAGCGTTAAGGACAGAAAGACCAAGACCAACGACAAGATGTTGGTTGAAGCTATCGAAGAAGTCGAAAGAAAGGAACTCGACAAGCTTAAGGGTGTTCTTATCGACAAGCTCTTTGTTCTTGTTAACGGCAAGACTTCGCAGGGCGTAAAGGACAATCTCGACCAGGTTGTAATACAGAAGGGTGTAAAATATACCCAGAAGTTGTTGCAGGGTGTTGATTTTATCAATGTTAACCCCAACAAGTGGACGACCGACAAGAATCGCAACGACCAGATAGCAAAGATATTGTTCAACTACATGGTTGAATACAAGAAGATAACAGGTAAGTACAGACGTGAAAAACTCGACATTACCATCGGTGATGAACTTCCATCGGGTATCATGCAGCTGGCAAAGGTTTACCTTGCAAGCAAGCGTGTAATCAGGGTGGGTGATAAGCTCGCAGGTCGTCACGGTAACAAGGGTATCCTTGCTCGTATCGTACGTCAGGAAGATATGCCTTTCCTCGACGATGGTACACCAGTCGACATTGTTCTTAACCCGTTGGGCGTGCCTTCACGTATGAACCTCGGTCAGATTTACGAAACTGTTCTCGGTTGGGCAGGTAAGGTTCTCGGTTGCAAGTTCGCAACTCCTATCTTCGATGGTGCTAGCCTCGAACAGATCAGCGAATACACCGACAAGGCAGGCGTTCCGCGTTACGGAAAGACTTGGTTGTACGACGGCGGTACTGGCCGTAAGTTCGACCAGCCGGCAACCGTTGGTGTAATCTACATGCTGAAACTCGGTCACATGGTCGAAGACAAGATGCATGCTCGTTCGATTGGTCCATACTCTCTCATCACTCAGCAGCCATTGGGCGGTAAAGCTCAGTTCGGTGGTCAGCGTTTCGGTGAAATGGAAGTCTGGGCTCTCGAGGCTTTCGGTGCTGCTAACGTACTTCAGGAAATACTTACTGTTAAGTCCGATGATGTTGTCGGTAGAGCAAAGACCTACGAAAGCATCGTTAAGGGCGAACAGATGCCTGTACCGGGAATCCCCGAGTCGTTGAATGTGTTGTTGCACGAATTAAGAGGTTTGTGCTTGAAAATTAATCTTGAATAATTGATAAAATTCTGGTAAAATGGCTTTTAGAAAAGATACAAAAGTTAAGACCAACTTCACGAAGATAACAGTAAGCCTTGCTTCTCCCGAAGAGATTCAGGACTTGTCGAGCGGCGAAGTTACTAAACCTGAAACCATAAATTATAGAACATATAAGCCCGAAAGAGATGGTCTGTTCTGCGAAAGGATTTTCGGTCCTTGCAAGGATTATGAGTGCCATTGCGGTAAATATAAGAGAATAAGATATAAAGGTATTGTTTGTGATAGGTGTGGTGTAGAAGTAACCGAAAAGAAGGTTCGTAGAGAAAGAATGGGTCACATTAAGCTCGAAGTTCCAGTAGCTCATATCTGGTATTTCAAGACCCTTCCAAACAAGATTGGTTACTTGCTCGGCTTGCCGTCAAAGAAACTCGACTCGGTAATCTACTACGAAAGATACATTGTATTGCAGCCAGGTCCTAAGGCCGAAGAAGGTGTTGCAAAACTTGATCTGCTTACCGAAGAGGAATATGTACAGATTATCGATTCTCTTCCACGCGAAAACCAGATGCTCGAAGATACCGATCCTAACAAGTTCGTTGCTAAGATGGGTGCCGAGGCTATCCTCGAACTCCTCAAGGAAATCGACCTCGACAAGTTGTCGTACGAACTCCGCGACAAGGCCGGTAAGGAAACTTCGCAGCAGAGAAAGGCTGAGGCCCTCAAGAGACTTAACGTTGTCGAAGCTTTCAGAATGTCGAAGGACATCAACAAGCCCGAATGGATGATCGTTCAGGTTGTTCCTGTTATTCCTCCCGAGCTCCGTCCTTTGGTTCCTCTGGATGGTGGACGTTTTGCAACTTCCGACCTCAACGACCTCTACCGTAGGGTTATCATTAGAAACAACCGTCTGAGAAGACTTCTCGAAATAAAGGCTCCAGAAGTTATCCTCCGCAACGAAAAGCGTATGCTTCAGGAAGCTGTAGATTCATTGTTCGACAACTCAAGAAAGTCGAGCGCTGTGAAGACCGATGCCAACAGACCACTCAAGTCGTTGAGCGACAGTTTGAAGGGTAAGCAGGGACGTTTCCGTCAGAACTTGCTCGGTAAACGTGTCGACTTCTCGGCTCGTTCGGTTATCGTTGTAGGTCCAGAACTTCACATGCACGAATGCGGTCTTCCAAAGGATATGGCTGCCGAACTTTACAAACCGTTCGTAATCCGCAAGTTGATGGAACGTGGTATTGTAAAGACCGTTAAGTCGGCTAAGAAAATCGTAGAACGCAAGGATCCGGTTGTATGGGACATCCTCGAAAACGTAATGAAGGGTCACCCGATTCTGCTCAACCGTGCTCCTACGTTGCACCGTCTTGGTATTCAGGCATTCCAGCCAAAACTTATCGAAGGTAAGGCAATCCAACTTCACCCACTTGTATGTACGGCATTCAACGCCGACTTCGATGGTGACCAGATGGCTGTTCACTTGCCTTTGGGCAATGCTGCCGTTATGGAAGCCCAGATTCTTATGCTTGCTTCGCACAACATCCTTAACCCTGCAAATGGTGCGCCTATCACGGTTCCATCACAGGATATGGTTCTTGGTCTGTACTACATTACCAAGGAAAGAACTGGCGAACAAGGCGAAGGACAGACTTTCTACGGTCCGCAGGAAGTTATCATCGCTTACAACGAAGGCAAACTTGGTCTTCATGCAAAAATCAAGGTTAGACACCACGATGTTGACGAAAACGGCAACTTCATCGAACATATTATCGAAACAACTACCGGTCGTGTAATTTTCAACCAGGTTGTTCCGAAGGAATACGGTTATATTAACCAGCTCCTTACCAAGAAGTCGTTGAGAGATATCATAGGTAACCTTATTAATAAGTGTGGAACTGCAACTACTGCTAAGTTCCTCGACGATATCAAGAACATGGGTTACTACAACGCTTTCATCGGCGGTTTGTCGTTCAACCTCGACAACGTTATCGTTCCAGAAGAAAAAGCTCAGCTTATCCAGGACGGTTACGACCAGGTTGACGAAATCATGTTCAACTTCAGCAACGGTTTCATTACCGATACTGAACGTTACAACCAGGTTATCGATGTTTGGACCAATGTAAACGCTAAGTTGAGTATCGCCGTGATGAAGAAACTTTCGACCGACGACCAGGGATTCAACTCAGTATATATGATGCTTGACTCTGGTGCCCGTGGTTCTAAGGAACAGATCAGCCAGTTGTGCGGTATGAGAGGTCTTATGGCTAAGCCGCAGAAGTCTGGTACAGGCGCAAGCGAAATCATCGAAAACCCAATTCTTGCAAACTTCAAGGAAGGTCTTTCGATTCTCGAATACTTCATCTCCAGCCACGGTGCTCGTAAGGGTCTTGCCGATACCGCTCTTAAGACGGCTGATGCTGGTTACCTTACCCGTCGTCTTGTCGATGTGGCTCACGATGTAATCATCACCGAAGAAGACTGCGGTACATTGCGCGGACTCGAAGTTTCCGAACTCAGAAAGGACGACGGTGAACTTATCGAATCCCTCTACGATCGTATCTTGGGTAGAATCAGTGTTCACGATGTATTCCATCCGCAAACCAACGAACTTATCGTTGCATCTGGCGAAGAAATTACAGAGGACATCGCTAAGACTATCGCCGATTCGCCAATCGAAAAGGTTGAAATCCGTTCGGTTCTCACCTGCGAATCGCACAGAGGTGTTTGCGCTAAGTGCTACGGACGTAACCTTGCAACCCACAGGATGGTTCAGAAGGGCGAGGCTGTAGGTGTTATCGCTGCACAGTCAATCGGTGAACCTGGTACTCAGCTTACCCTTCGTACATTCCACTCTGGTGGTATCGCTGGTAACATCGCAAGCGAATCTACAATCACAGCCAAGTACGATGGTATCCTCGAAATCGACGAACTCCGTACTGTTGTTCACGAAGAGGAAGAAGGCAATGTTGATATCGTTGTTACCCGTATGGCCGAACTCAAGATCCTCGACCCGGGAACAAAGATCGCATTGGTTAACAAGTCGTTGCCTTATGGTTCACGTTTGTATTTCAAGAACGGCGACATGGTAAAGAAGGGCGACAAGATTTGTGAATGGGACCAGTACAACATTGTAATCATTTCCGAATACACTGGTAAGCTTATTTTCGAAGATGTTGTCGAAGGTGTCAACTTCAAGCAGGAAATTGCTCCGCAGACAGGTTTCATCGAGAGAATAATTACCGAAACAAAGGATAAGTCCAAGATTCCTGTTGCAAAGATTATCGACAAGAACAAGGAAGTCCTTGCAGTTTACAACCTCCCAGTGGGTGCACGTTTGATGAAGAACGAAAAAGACCAGATTAAGGCTGGTGACATCCTCATCAAGATGCCGAAGGTAGTAGGTAAGGGTGGTGATATCACGGGTGGTTTGCCACGTGTAACCGAGTTGTTCGAAGCTCGTAACCCATCCAACCCTGCAGTTGTTTCCGAAATCGACGGTGTTGTTCAGTTTGGTAAGATCAAACGTGGTAACCGCGAAATCGAAATCACTCCGAAGGAAGGCAACTCGAAGAAATATTTGGTTCCGCTGTCAAAGCAGATACTTGTTCAGCCTAACGACTATATCAAGGCAGGTACTCCGCTTATCGATGGTGCTATCACTCCGTCCGACATCCTTGCTATCAAGGGTCCGACCGCAGTTCAGGAATATCTTGTAAACGAAATCCAGGATGTTTACCGTCTGCAGGGTGTTAAGATCAACAACAAGCACTTCGAAGTTATCGTACGCCAGATGATGAGAAAGGTTCTCGTAGAAGACCCAGGCGACACCCAGTTCCTCGAGAACCAGGTTGTCGACAAGTGGGAATTCAGACAGGAAAACGACTCTATCTTCGACAAGAAGGTGGTTGTTGATGCTGGCGATTCCGAGAACTTCACTGCTGGTCAGATAGTTTCGTACCGCAGACTTCGCGACGAGAACTCGATGCTGAAGCGTAAGGACAAGAGGTTGGTAGAAGCACGTCCGGCAATTCCGGCAACATCGAGCCAGGTATTGCAGGGTATCACAAAGGCTGCATTGCAGACTTCGAGCTTCATGTCGGCTGCATCATTCCAGGAAACAACAAAGGTATTGAACGAGGCTGCAATCCGCGCTAAGGAAGATACACTCGAAGGTATGAAGGAAAACGTTATCTGCGGTCACTTGATTCCTGCAGGAACAGGTCTTCGCGACTTCCAGAGCCTGCGCGTGTGCAACAAGGCCGAGGTTGCTCCTTACATTGATACACTCGAACAGCAAAACGAAATTTAATTTGAATAGCTATGGCAGAGAATAACAACCAGCTGAACATTGAATTGGACGAGACCGTTGCACAGGGTACGTATGCAAACCTTGCTGTGATAACTCATTCGTCGTCGGAATTTATACTCGACTTTGTAAGGATAATGCCTGGTTTGCCGAAGTCGAAGGTGCAGTCGAGGATAATACTTACCCCCGAACATGCCAAGAGGCTTCTGCGTGCATTGCAGGACAATATCCAGAAGTACGAATCAAATTTTGGACAGATAGAAGTTCAGTCCAACAAGTTGCCGATGAATTTCGGAGGCAACACCGCAAAGGCTTAGGCTGGTTTATAACGACAAAGAAGGAGCGGATGACGTGTGTTGTCCGCTCTTTTTTTGCTGTTTCGAGCGCTGCAAAGGAATATTGGTACGGATATTGCATATATAATGTGACATTTTCCCTATGTGTTACACTTGGCGCTATGCTATTGTGCTAAGTGTTAATACATTACATAGTATTTTGTAGACCAATAGCAAGCCTGTTATCCTTTTGGGAATGGGTGTATATTTTTTTATTTATATAAAAATATATAATGATTATATTCATAATCAATCATAATATATAATATTTTACATAGTTTGACTGAGGTAAATTAATAAGTTGTACTTTTGCGCCCAAATAAATGAGGGGTGGGGAACTCTTTATTTTATTGATTTTAGTTTTACTCCGAAAGGAGTTGTATAGTTTAAAATATGAAGGATTTTTACGGTATGAGAGGGAACTCTACTATTTTGTTAGGTGCTTTAAACGAAGGAAATAAAGCAAGTGTTTGTGTATCAAATGTGTGTGATGCAAAGAAAACAGCAGATATTTCAAAAACAGGTAATATTACCTACGAAAACAATAATAATGATTTACCTGCCGATGGATGGACAACTATAAACGAAAGTACTAATAATGTTGGTGATTTTGGAATTACCGCTGACGCAAAAAGAACAGGCGACTATGGTTTCAGATTTTCGTCTTATACTAGTTCTTCGTCTTATAACCAATATCTAATTTCTCCAGAATTGAATGCAGTATCTGGTCTTATTTTCCAGTTCTACTATGCAAATTCAAGTAGTTATGGCACAGAGACATTTAAGGTGGGGTACTCAACTACTGATAACAATGTTTCCAGTTTCACTTTTGGTTCGGAGATTTCTACAAGTAGTACATCGTGGACTCTTTCAGAGGAATATAGTTTCCCTGCAGGAACCAAATATGTAGCTATATATTATTATTCAAACTATCAATATCGGTTATATGTGGATGATTTGACTTTTGCAAATCCTCCGTCATGTCCGCAGATTTCATCTTTAACAGCATCTAACATTACATCTTCATCAGCTAACATTTCATGGACAGAAGGCGGTAGCGCAAATGCTTGGATTCTCAAGTATGGTCTTGCTGGTTTCAATGTAGAAACCGAAGGTACAGCACAAGATATTTCTACTACTCCAACTTTTCAAATTACAGGTCTTTCTGCAAGTACACAATACGATGTATATGTAAAGGCTGTTTGTGGAGGAGGAGAAGAAAGCGATTGGAGAAGTACTTCATTCGGAACTTCTTGTGAAACTATCACATCTTTCCCGTGGAGCGAGAATTTCTCTTCATTGACTTCTGGAATCCCTTCGTGCTGGGATAATAGAGAGGGAACAACAACTGATGAATCGTATAAGTGGAATTATTATGCAACAGGCCATGAAGGTGCTTGTTTGAGATTTAATTCATATAGCAATAGCAGTAATAATACTAATATGCTAAAGACTCCAGAGATGAATTTCCCTGTGGGTAGTATTATGCAGTTGAGTTTCTGGTACAAGAATCCTACTGGTGGTGATTTTTCTGTATATGTTTCTACCGAGGGCGGCGAAACATATACTACGGCACTTGTAACAGGACTTACTGGAGTGTCTAGTTGGACATATCAAGAAATTACACTTACTGATTATGTAGATGAACAGAATGTAGTTTTTGTTTTTCTGGGAACAAGCAACTGGGGGAATGGAGATGCATATATATACCTAGACGATGTTGAAGTAAAACTTGCTCCTACATGTATTAAGCCTACAGGATTGTCAGTTACAAATATCCTTGCAAGACAAGCAACTTTAACTTGGGCGGCTGGTGCTAGCGAAACTGCTTGGCAGATTTGCTTGAACAATGATGAATCTAATCCTATTGATGTAACAAATAATCCTTATACGTTAACTGGTCTTACTCCAGAAACTGCTTATACCGTTAAAGTTCGCGCAAATTGTGGAAATGATGGAGAAAGCGAATGGAGTTCTTCTGTATCATTTACAACAACAGTTGCTTGTCCGGTTCCAACTGGATTGGCAAAATCTTTGATAACAACAGAATCAGCAGAAATATCATGGGATAATGTAGGTGGAATAAGTTGGAAGTTGCGGTACAAGAAATCTTCGGCATCCGCTTGGACGGAGGTTATTCTTGTCTCATCAAATAGCTATTTGCTTGTGGGGCTTGATGAAGCTTCTACCTACGAAGTACAAGTTATGGCAGACTGCGGCGATACGGATGGCGAGTCTGAATGGTCATCATCCATCTCGTTTACAACTCTTGAAGCATGTCCGACTCCTACTGCATTAACCGTTTCAAACATTGAAGCAACATCGGCAGAGTTGTCGTGGACAGCTGATGCTGGCGAGACTGCATGGCAGATTTCTATAAGTAATGGTCCTAACAATGAAGAAATTATTGATGTTACAACTAACCCGTATTCACTTACTGGTCTAACACAATCAACCCCTTATATAGTAAAAGTTCGTGCAAATTGTGGCGATGTAGATGGTGTAAGTGCATGGTCGAATAATGCAATGTTTGTAACTTCCGAAGCTTGTCCGACTCCTACAGCTTTGGTAGCAACCCTTACCCCAGGCAACGGTACTATAGCTACACTTAGCTGGACAGAGAGCGGATCTGCTACAGATTGGGTGCTTGAATATAGCACTGCTGACGATTTTTCTAATGCAACTTCGGAGAACGTTAGCGGATCAGCTTCAATAGATCTTACAGGACTTATTGCAGAAACCACATATTATGCAAGAGTAAAGGCAGATTGTGGTACTGATGGTGAAAGTGATTGGAGTGATGTTGTCAATTTCATGCCTTCTGCAACAATTGTTATAGGTAGTGGGACTGCAACGAATAACAATTTGCCAACATATACATATTACAATTATTCGTTGACTCAGCAGATATTTACACCAGCAGAGATTGGTAATAATGCAGGTACTATTCTAAGCATAGATTTCTTTGCTAATAGTGCAGTAACACGCGACATGGATGTTTACATGGTTGCTACCAATAAGGGAACTTTCTCAGGAGGAAGCGATTGGATTCCCGTATCAGCAGGTGACCTTGTATTCAGTGGACCCGTATCTTTTACTGCTAATGATTGGACAAGTATTACTCTTACAAATTCATTTATATACGATGGAATCCAAAATGTAGCTATTATTGTGGATGACAATACTGGTAGTTACGAGAACAATAGAAATTTCCGAGTATTTAATGCAACCTCGCAGGCGATAAGAGTTTATAGCGATGGTACTAATTACGACCCAGCAGATCCGAGCAGCTACACCGGTACAGTATTGAACGTTAAGAACCAGATTCGTCTTCATATGGGAGATCTTCCTTCATGTGTTAGACCTTCATCGTTGGCTGCATCTAATATTACTACAACGACAGCCGATTTGTCGTGGGTGAAAATTGGTAGCGAAACCGCATGGCAGATTTGTTTGAATGACAACGAAAGCAGTCCGATTGATGTAACAGAAAATCCATACACAATTACAGGTCTTAATCCAGATACGGATTATACAATAAAGTTACGTGCTAATTGCGGAAGCGAATATAGCGAATGGACAAACGAAATCACTTTTAGGACAATCCCGTCTTGTTTTGTTCCAACAGCGTTGGCAGTTTCGAATGTTGATTATAACACAGCAAATTTGGATTGGACAGAGGGTGATACTGAAACCGCATGGCAGATTTGTATTAATGATGACGTAAATAGTATTATTGATGTAACAGAAAAACCATACATACTAACTGGGCTTGATGATGGTAAGACATATTCTGTAAAAGTCCGTGCTAATTGTGGAGTAGGTGATTATAGCAATTGGTGTACATCGCAAAGTTTTACAACAAAGCAAATTCCTGTTGTTGTAGGTAGTGGTTGGAGCGACGACTTTGAAGGAACAACAAATTGGATGTTAGTCAATGGTGCATTGCCAAATGCATGGGTTGTTGGTTCTGCTTTAAACAATGGAGGCTCAAATTCTCTCTACATTTCAAATGATGGTGGTACGACAAATGCATATAGTAATAATAGCGCATCTATTACCTATGCAACTAAAATCTTTACTTTTGAGAATACACAATATACTTTTAAGTATGATTGGAAGGCCAATGGTGAAAGTACAAATGATTATCTTAGGGTTGCTCTAGTCCCATCTAATACGACAATTCAAGCTATGACTATGGCTCCACCGATGTTTAGCGCTTCAAGTTTGCCTAGTGGTTGGATTGCCTTGGATGGCGGTAGTAAACTGAACTTAGTTTCTACGTGGCAGGCAGATAAGACTGTCGTTGCAGATGTTCCGGCAGGCAATTATTTAGTTGTCTTTGCTTGGCGTAATGATGGAAATTCGGGCGCGCAGGCTCCTGCTGCTATAGATAATTTCAGTATAACACCAGTGTCTTGTGTATCTCCATCAACTCTTCATATCGAAGATTTAACGTCTACTACATCTATAGTATCTTGGACAAAACGAGGAGAAGAATCCGCATGGATCCTTAAGTATGGTGAGGCTGGTTTTGATGTTGAAACTGAAGGTACTACAGAAAATATTTCAGGAACACCAGAGTTTCAAATGACTGCTCTTACCGAAAATACATCCTATGATGTATATGTAAAAGCAGATTGTGGAGGCGGAGACGCTAGCGAATGGATAATGATTACATTCAAGACTCCTTGTGCAAATTTAACCGTACCATATACAGAGAACTTTGAGACTTATGATGCAAACACAGTTCTTGATTGTTGGGACAACTCCGCATCGACTACTACATCAATTAGCAATAATCCTGCGTACGTATGGGGTGTATATAGTTATGGAGGAAACAAAATGCTCCGTATGCACAACTACTATGTTAAAAGTGGTACGGCACTCATAAACTCACAGCCCATTAGCATTCCGTCAACAGGACAGTACCAACTCACATTCGACTATTCACATACTGCAAGTTGTGGTGATTTTATAGTGAAGATTTCGCAAGATGGAGGATCTTCTTTTACAGATTTGGCATTGTACGCTAAAGTCGGTACATCTACTTCTTATACCGATCCTGGTGATTTTACCGAAGCGACTATATCTCTTGCGGCATATGCTGGTAGAACTATAATATTACAATTCTTTGCCAATGCAGACTATAGTTCTGGAGCAATTTTTATTGACAATGTAAGCATTGATTTTATTCCTGACTGCGATAAACCTACCGATGTTACTGTCGACGATGTAGCCATAACCACTGCTACTATATCATGGACTGCCGGTGGAAATGAAGATACATGGAACATAGAATACAAAACTGATAGTGATCCGGATTGGACTGAAATAAGTAATGTAACAACTCCGTATACCATCGAAGACCTTAATCCTGAAACCAATTACGAGGTAAGAGTTCAGGCAAACTGCCGTGGTAATATTGGCGTTAGCAATTGGTCAAGGGCTGCTTCATTTATAACTCTGCCTAATTGCCCAGCTCCAACAAACTTGTCTGCATCTGTTACATCGACATCGGCTACTGTAGCATGGACAGCTGGTTTTGAAGAAAATGTTTGGAATTTAAGATACAGAGTAGTAAATACAGTCGTTTGGACCGATGTAAATGGTGTATCAAATCCATATACAATCGAAAACCTTACGGCCGAAACTGCTTACGAGGTACAGGTTCAGTCAAAATGTACTCCAATGGTATCTAGCGTGTGGACAGATTCTTATTATTTCTATACAGGTTATTGCGCTCCTGCTCCTACATCAAGAGACGGCAAGGGTATTATTGGCGTTTCGTTTGGTGTTGGTAACGAAGTTGTAAATAATACAGATGCAAATGGCTTGCCTGCTGCTGCTCCATATTATGGCAATTATTCGAATCTTGTAGCTGCTGCAAATATAGGACTGGAGACTACAGTTAGCATTAACTATGCTACAGGATATACATACGGAACAATAATATGGATCGACTTCAACGACAACCTTGAGTTCGATGGCAACGAAGTGGTATATGTTGGAGAATCGGAAAGAACTAATCCTACTGTTCTCGAAGCAACATTTACTTTGCCAGCTTCTACACCATTAGGCGAACACCGTATGCGTATACTTGGTTCCGATAGCGGATATGATAATTATATAACTTCAATTTCTGCTGCTGCAGATGCTGATCCTTGTCCTACAGGCACATATACAGTAGTACACGACTATACAATAAGAGTGCTTGACATACCGTCGTGCTTGCCTCCGACAAATATTGAAGCTACAAATATTACAACTGCAGGTGCAACAATTTCGTGGACAGAAAATAGTAATGCAACCGACTGGGAGTTGCAATACAGCACAGAACGTGATTTTTCTTCGTACGAAACAATAAACGCAAGCACAAATCCTACTGCAGATATCTCTGGTCTTACCGACGCAACTGTATATTATGTAAGAGTAAAAGCAAATTGTGGTGGTGAATTTAGCTACTGGAGTACCACTGCTTCGTTTATAACAGCATGTGGCGTATTTACTGTTGATGCAGATCACCAGTTCACCGAAAACTTTACTGGTATAACAACAGAGACATTCCCGCCTATATGCTGGTCACAGGAAAGGACAGATGAAGGAACTGGATCTGGTTATGATTATGCTGACGGCGCATGGGATTGTTATACATCAACACAAGGAACTGGTTCTAATCCACCTATGGCTCAATTGAGAAGCAGTAAGGTAGGTTCTAAGCATAATCTCGTTACAAAGGCATTGTCGATGGTAGCTGGCGACTATATGGTTTCCTTGAAGGTTTATAGAAATGCTAGCAATTATTCGGAAGAGGGTATAAATGTATATTTAAGCAAGACCAACGATCTTGTGTCGGCTGGTAACGATGCTGTCGACCTCGGATTTATCTCTCGTAACTATACTATTGAATCTGTAGTAAATTCAAATATAATAGGTGCAGAAACATCAGCAGGTTGGTACAAATATGAAATCCCTGTTACTGTTGCGGACGATGGCGTATATTATGTAATATTTGAAGGAAGAAGCCAAAATGGAGGAACTACATACATGGATGATGTTGTAGTAAAGGTTGCTCCTACTTGCGCTAAACCTACCAATCTCATTATTACGGGCAGGGGGTTGAACGATGTCACTCTTGAATGGACTGCTGGCGATGCCGAAACTACGTGGAATCTCCAGTATAAGAAGGTTTCTGATCAGGCATGGACCACAATTAACGGTATAACATCTACTACATATACAGTTACTGGACTTTTGGCTGCTACCAGTTACGAATTCCAGGTTCAGGCCGATTGCGGTGGCGATTATTCTGAATGGACAGATGCTGTTTCTATTACAACAAAGTATGGTATTGTATTCCTCGAACAATTCGCATCTACATTGCCTGCCGACTGGAATCAATATACAGGACATTTATCTAATGTGATGAATGGTACGGCAACACTTGAATCTGCAAACAACTGGATTTTCAATTCGGGTAATGGAGTTTTCGACGATCATGCCAGAGTTAATATATATGGTGGATCTTGCTACAAATGGTTGACAACTCCTGTTATCATTATGAAGCCCAATGTACAATTGACTTTCGACCTTGCTTTGACTGCATATAGTGGAACCCTCCAGCCTGCAGCAACTACCGGACTCGACGACAAGTTTGTTGTCCTGATTAGTACCGATGAAGGTGCAACATGGACAGTACTTCGCCAGTACGACAATGTCGGTTCTGCTTATGTTTACAATAATATTTCTCTCGAAGGCGAGGAGGTAGCCATCGATCTTTCAAGCTATGGCACCGACGAGGTAATCATAGCATTCTACGGTGAATCTACAGAAAGCAATGCAGATAACAACTTGCACATCGACAATGTAATGCTCGACTATATTCCTACTTGTCTTAAGCCTACAGGTCTTGCAGTCGTTGCTACGACTACAACCTCGGCTACTATTGAATGGACTCCAGCTGGAGCTGAGCCGGCAAAGTGGCAATACAGACTTAATGATGGAGCTTGGACTGATCTCGCAGGGGTTACTGGCACCGCAATAAGAACTGCAACCATCACTGGCTTGACCGAGGCAACGGCTTATACGATTGAAGTACGCGCATACTGCAGCGACAGTTTCAACGATCAAAGTAGACCAAGTACGGCAGTTTCATTCCATACTGCATTGTGCGATGGCGGCGACATGTGCGAAATAAGATATGAACTTACCGACAGCGGAAACGATGGTTGGGAAGGCAACGCAATCAATGTCGTGGATGCATTGACAGGTATAGTCCTCGATACTTGGACTATCGCTGATGGAGAAGCTTCGGCAGAAGGAACTCTTTCGGTTTGCAACGGAAGACAAATCTCTTTCGAATGGGAAAATGGAAATTCGGCAGGTGATTGTTCGTACATAGTATATGATAGAAATGATGAGGAAATATTCTCTGGAGAAGGGGCTATTGATAATATTATAAGCTATACTGTAAATTGTGATGTTGTTACTTGCCGCAAACCGAGAAGTCTTACTGTTTCGAATGTAACAGCAACTACAGCACAGATTTCGTGGGTACCCAATGGTAATTTTACTACATGGCAATACAGCATCGATGGTGGAGCTAACTGGACAGACGTTTCGGGTGTTACTCATATAAACCTCACCGGTTTGACCTCTGGTGTAAATTACACGGTTCTGCTGCGTACTAATTGTGGTAGCGAACAAAGTGAAGCAAGGTCAGTTTCGTTTGTAACTGGCGATATGTGTGAAATAAGCTACGAACTCACCGACAGCTACGGCGACGGCTGGAATGGTGCTGCCATCAACGTAGTGGATGGTATGACAGGTACAATTCTCGCTACTTGGACTATTGGTAGTGGTAGATCTGCTTCTGGAACATTGCCTATAATCGATGGTAGTACAGTTAACTTCGTATGGGTTAGAGGTAACTACGACAGTGAATGTTCGTACGTCGTAAACGATGTTAGCGGCAATACAATATTCGCAGGTTCGGCAGCTATGTCTCCTATAGCTCACGTTGTTGATTGTCCTGATTGTGTACGACCAAGAAATCTTGAAGCTTCGGATGTTACTACTACTTCGGCTATGATTTCGTGGGAGGCAGGTTCGGCAACCGACTGGACTATACAATATAGCAATAGCAGTACTTTCTCTACAGTTCTTGGTAGCGAAGATGTTAATGTTCCGCAAAAGGAATTCACAGGTCTCACTGCCGAAACAACATATTATTTCCGCGTAAAGGCAGTTTGTGGCGTTGGCGAGGAAAGCGACTGGAGCAACGTTTGCGAAGTAACTCCTTCGGTTTGCCGCCGTATTGGTAGCGGTGTTGCTGTCAATGCCGATTTGCCAGCACAATCTTACTACAACTACTCATATTCACAGCAGATATACACACCTGCAGAGATTGGTTCTGCTGGCCTTTTGAATGGAATTTCATTCTATAACAATGGAACAGCACAGACTAGAACTATAGACATGTATGTGGTGCCTACTACAAAGTCTACTTTTAGCAGTACAACCGATTGGATACCTGTTACTGCAGAAGATCTGGTATATTCAGGAACTGTAACATTTGATAATGGACAATGGACACAAATCGATTTCACTAATGCTATAGAATACGACGGAACAAAGAATATTGCTGTAATAGTTGATGACAATACAGGTTCATATCAAAGTGCTATGTCGTGTCTTGCGTTTAATGCTGCAGGCAACCAGGCATTGCATGCACGTAACGATAATAGCAATTATGATCCGGAAAATGCATCATTTGCAGGAACATTGTCATCGGCAAAAAATCAAGCTAGATTCTGTATCACTGGCTGTGAAGACCGTTCTGGAAACTTGACATTTATCGGAACTCCAGCAAGAATTAATGTAGGAGGCTCTGTAAACATATCTAGCAATACATATTTAACTAATACAGCATCGCCTTCTGGTACAATTCAGTGGAGCAGCAGCGATACTAGAATTGCAACGGTTAACAGCGAAGGTGTAGTTACCGGGTTATCTGCAGGTAAGGCTATCATAACAGCAACCTTGCCATCAGTATTCGACGGTTTGACTTTATATTGTGCTATGCAGGCCGAGTATGCTGTCGTTGTAGATTGCAACAATTTGGTAAATCCAGATTGCTTCGACTTCGAAGACTATGCATCTGCTAACGATTTGTATTATGAAGATGCAGGAATTCCTAGCTGCTGGCGTAGAATATATACAGGTACCTATGCCGAAGGTGCGCCTCATGCATACAATGGTTACTTTGCAATGGATGGAAACGCAATTGAAATTACATCTGGAAACTATCAGCTGTACGGTCAGAACTACGGACATACCAACTATGTTGTAATGCCTTACATTTCGGGTATGGAAAATGGCGGTATGGTAACATTCAATGCATGGTGGCAGTATGTGGACTATGGTACACTTACCGTAGGTTATATGACCGATCCCGACGATGCTGCTACATTTGTTGCAGTTGGCAATGCTACTCCATTCCTCTACAACTTCGGCTCGGCAACTGCTGGTTTGAATCAGATTTCCTTGCCTTCAATGCCGGCAAGTGCATATATTGCATTCAGATGGGTATGCGAAACCGATTATTTCAGCTATAGTGTCGCTATCGATAATGTATGTATCTGTTCTGCTGTTGCTGGAGCATTTGGGCTTACTCAAACCAGTGGTACTGTTCTTGTAACTCAAACATTCGATGATTTGAGCTCTTTTATAAACAATGAAACATATGTTGCTGGTACCATAACATATTCAACCTCTAATCCAACCGTAGCAATCGTTGATGAAAACGGTATAATAACAGGAACATCTGTAGGTGAAGCTACCATAACGGTAACATTCACACCGAACGAACCAGGCAAGTGCCCTCGCACTGCTGACTTTGTTGTAATTGTCGGTAGTGAAGCATGTAAGGAAATTGGTGATGCAACAACTACTACCTATAAGGCTCCTGTCAACAATAAATATAATTATACATATACACAGATATTGTTTAGACATGACGAAATTAATGCTACTGGTCTTATAACTTCAATCAGCTTCCAATATGCATACAATAGGCCGATGACAGCAAAGAACTCGGTAAAGATGTACTTGAAGGAAACAGATAAGGAAGAGTTTTCTGGTACAAATGACTGGGTTCTCGGTGTAACAGAAGATGATCTCGTATATTCGGGTGCACTCAACTGCTCGCAAGGATGGAATTCGTATTTCCTCGATGAACCATTCCCGTATAATGGAAATAACCTCTTGCTTGTAATCGACGATAACTCGGCAAACAATAACGGTGAAAGTTATGTGTTCGATTATACCGAGACAAGTTTCAATTCTGTAATCTCCTATTATAACGATAATAATAATTATGGAAACAATAATATAAGCGGACATTCGAGGCTTTGCGAAAGAACACGTCCTAATACTAAGTTCTGTATATACGAAGGCAGTGCATGTACAATAGTGTACGACGCTAGCACAAATTGTATGAATGAGAGTGGTGAAACTGGCGTATCTAACACAATTGAAAGCACTCATGGAGTAACAGGATATCCTGCTTTTGTAACGAGCGACATTCCATCTTGTAGTTTAGGTCTATTCCTAGGATGGGACACTAACCCGACTCCCGATCAAACCGACCCGTCATATGAGCCTCCTTATGCACCAGGTGCATATATTGCAAGTGCTCGCGATATGACCCTGTATGCAATATATAGAATTTGCGATTATGTTAAGATTGTAAAGGAAGGCAATGCTCAGCAGGGTATATCAGATGGTGGCACCGACAGATTCGGTATTCAGAAGTTCAATGTTTGCGAGGGCGAGGTATTGACTCTTGAAGCACAGAAGAAACCTAACGTTCATGACAATGTTAACATTACCTATCAATGGGATGTAAACCGTCACGATGGTCATGCACATGTAACAAGCAACACTTCTACAGTAACTTATGAGGCCACAACTACTATGGGCCACGATATTTTGCTCAAGATTGATGGTCATGATGGCTGCAAGCAGGAGATTCCTCTGCGCGTATGGGTATCGCATGGTCTTAGAACTACTTACGACAACCCGTCGGCTGGTAATATTTGCGTAGGTTACGGCAAGGAAATCGTTGTGGGCGACCCACGTATAGTGCAAGAACCTATAATCGAGGTTGCCAACGAAGCTTTGGAAATCAAGTCTACCCAGGGTGTATCGAACCCCAAATTTATTCCCGATGGTGTTGGTGAATGCTATACTTCGGATGTCGAATTTGCCGACTTCAAGGAGAATGCAGTTATTACCGATGCATCCAATATCGACTATGTAAAAATTAATCTGGAACACTCGCATATAGGTGACGTACAGATTTCGCTCAAGTGCTACACTCCGAACTATGAACCTAGAACAGCAATTTTGCTGCAAGACCAGAAAAATTCAGCCGGTGGTGGTCTTGACAATGCAACTTATGCATGGCCATACGTGGTTGTAAGATGTTATGCAAGTTTCGACAGATATATCAATGATCAATATTCTAGCGGTGGCTGTCAGCAAGGTCGTCTTGACAGGCAGAATGTTAGTATGGCAGTATATGTTGGTTACAATGGAACTTCAACAGGTATACGTCAGGAAGGTAGAGCTTTCGATAAGAATATGACTATAGCCGAGTTGCTCGCTGAACTCAGAGCTATGTTAAATAGTACTGCAACTAATACCCCAGCTGATTTCTGTGCTGGCGGCTATTATTATAAGTTTAGAGGTTGGGTTAATAATAATCCTGCAAACTATTATAGTACAAGTTCATACCGATATGGTGGTTATGGCAGTAATTATACTACACAATGGTACACTGAAGCTGCATCATTGGGCTTCGGTAAGCCGGATATGCACGATGGCCTTAGCAACTATATATTGACCTCAAGCTATAATCCGAGCGGTGAAGGCTTCGACTACTGCTGGTCGAACAGCGACAGCTACCAATATGCTGCTGCCGACGGAAGTCCTATCGACAATGCAAACCATGAGCGAGGCATTACAAATGCTTTGATAGTAAAGCCTTCTAATGCAAGCAACGGTACACAGTTCTACCATCCGTACCAGAGTTTCCAGAGTCTTGTTGGATGTAAGCTCAACGGTGTATGGACAATACAGATTTGCGACTCGTGGGGATTGGATAACGGTTATATCTTCAACTGGGAAATTGGCTTGAAGGATATTGATGACAATGCTTGGTCTTACGATATCGAACTGGTTGATTCTCACATGGGCAACTGCGGCGGTTTCGATAGTAATAATGCAGGTAATATTGAAAAGTTAATAAGTGAAGAGGGTGGAACTCCTAACTTCTATATTCACCCGACAATTGCCAATATGGAAAGCAATGGCATTACCTTGCCAGCATATCCTGCTTCGTTGACTCGTAGCTGCGAACTTACACTTGTCGATAATATCGGTTGCGAGACAACAGGAAATTCATTTACATATGATATTTCTCAGCCTGCTATACCTTATATTAATAGCCCTGAAATTTGCTTGGGCGAACAGGCTCATGTCCAGGCTAATCTTGGTGGTAGCGGTATGGAACCTGGTAGCCAGTCTATGTTCAAGTGGTGGACTTTACCATATGGCGAAACCGATTGGGTTCCTCTCACAGACCAGGGTGTTACTAATCCTGTAAACGGTGAAACAGCAGCTGAATTCTACTATATCCCAGCCCGTTCAGGTGATAGGTTTAGAGCTGAGATATACGATGCCCATGGTTGTGGCGGTATTATTGACGATATCATAATTACAAATCTGCCTGATATTGCAAGTTCTACTGTTTACGATTACGTATGGCATGGTAAATATTTAAATACGACTAGCAACGACTGGAATATAGCCACTAACTGGTACGTAAACAATGGCGGTGGTTCTTATTCTGTTGGCAGCACTTCGCTTCCGACAATAGACGATAATGTGTACATCGGTACATCGGAGTGTACAAAGACTAAGAATCTGACTTTAAGTAACAATGCTTATGCTAAGACCCTTACTATTGGTTCTGATGCATCGCTTACTGTTACAGCAGGTACGGCTTTGAGTATCGCTGGAGATCTCGAGAATATTGGAACCTTGAATGCTAATGAGGTCGCCGCAGGTGGTGAAAGTTATGTGTTCTTTGTTGGTTCAGATAACCAGTCAATAAGCGAAGCACAAACATTTAGGAATGTACAATTCATGCAGTCCGGTACAGGTATTCATAATATTACAGCGGACAATGGTATTACTGTAGACCATTCTGCTACATTTACAAATGGTATTTTGACTGGTAATGCAACCTTCAACGAGAATGCAACAGCAACTGTTAGCAACTATAAGAGCTATGTCGATGGAACTGTAGTAAAGAAGGGTAATACCGACTTGTTTACATTCCCGACAGGTAATGATGGGGTACTTGGTGCGTTTACAACAAAGATTGAAAATAATACTGCATCGGGTATGTCTATCAAGTTCAACCATAAGCATGGCGACACCGATGAGTCTGGCTTCTCTAGCGAAGCTCCCGATTACTATCCCGAATGGTGGACTGCAAATAGTATGTGTAGCGATAACGATCCTCAGCTCGACCACGTAAGTAATTTCGAATACTGGAAGGTTGATGGAGTAGATGACGGAGTTAACTTGTCCAATATCACACTCAAGGTAGATGCCGATCATCCGACACAGCATTTCCATGACGGTGTAACTGATTATTCGGCAACACATATAGTTGCTGCAGCTCATTACGACTGCTGGAAGAATCTTGGTCCGGTATCAACTACTGTTACAGGTTCGCATAGTACTATAACTATAAGAAATATTAACACGATTCCACGTACCCGCGGCGGTGCATTCGACGGCATTGTAACACTCGGTTCTATCGACCGTGCAACCTTGTTGCCTATCGAATTGCAATCGTTCGCTGCTAATTGCGACGGCAAGTCGGTACTGGTAGAATGGACAACTGCAACCGAACGCAACAACGACTACTTCATCATTGAACGTTCCGACGATGCA
>CADARW010000014.1:0-24026 GCA_902790405.1 uncultured Bacteroidia bacterium | reverse complement strand
TAGCTATGCCGATTATGGTAAGCGTAACGGTGACAACTACTACCGACTCATTCAGGTCGACTACGACGGAATGCGATCGATTTCGGAAATAGTTGTGGTATTCTGTGCCGATGAAACTGGCGAAGAACCCGAAGTACTTGCTTACCCGAATCCGTTCAACGATGATCTTAATATAGAACTTGATAATTTCGGTGACCGTCCAGCCCAAATCGACGTGTTCGACATGCTCGGCAAGCTGGTTTACACCGAATCGGTCGAAAGTCCGCAGAATAGTTATAATACGGTTCTGCAACTTGGCGGATTGCCAACTTCGACCTACAATGTTCGCGTTTCAACTTCCGACTTTGTTATAAATCGCAAGGTTGTGAAGAACTAAAATTGCCTAAATAAACACACTAACAAATAGGTTCGGCATCCCAAAATGTTCCCCGCATTTGGGATGCCTTTTTAGAAAAAAAAAGTTATACGATAAGACTTCTCTCTCAGTATTGAGAAAAAAACGCCTTGGATGTCTCCAAGGCGTTTTTACTTTATTGGTTTTATTTATTAGCCGTTTATCTTCTGGTTGGCAATCTCCATAACTTCTTTTTCGATTGCTATGGCACGATTCTCAATCTCTTCGCCCTTCTTCAGAATGTCGGCAACAAACTCCTTGTCGTTGTACGACTTGCAGTTTATCTTTACGTTGAGGAATGCTCCCTGAACAGCCGACCTTGCTGCCAAAGCACCTACACCGGCGTCGCTTATCGAAGCTTCGAGGCCGTTCTTAGCCATTTCGAGCATTACCTGCATACTTTCGCAGCTGAGGCTCATGGTCTTGAATGGAATCTCGATAGCAAACTTGGTTGCTTCCTGTATTGCCTGTTTGCGGCGTGCTTTGTCCTCGTCGCTTGCCTTTGGCAGTGCAAATGCGTCCATAATCTTGTTGAAGGCGTTTGTATCTTCGTCAACCATCTTGAGCAATTCATCGTGGTAGTATTTGCCCTTTTCTGCCCAGTCGCTGTAGTTTTTCCATGTGTCGTCGTTGCGGTGCTTGAGAGCGGTGAGGTTTGCAACCATAGTTCCCAAAGCGGCACCGAGCGAACCCATATATGCCGAAATCGAGCCTCCACCAGGAGCTGCCGATTCAGATGCAGTCGTGTGGCAGAATTTTACCAAATCCATGTCGATGAGCTTCGGCTTGTTGTCCTCGAGCATATATTCTATAACGTTCTTCTTCGGGTCGAAAGGCTTAACATCGTTCAAACCGAGCGAGCGAACTGCTATCTTTATGAGTTCTTCGTCCGAAACGCCGAGCGAACGTCCTTGTTTCTGCAAGAAGTAACGACCTGCATCGAGCAAAGTCTTGAGTGGAGTAACACCTACAAGTTCCGAACCGGTTACGCGGATTCCGTGAGCTGCAGCGCGTTCACAAACAGTGTCGAAAGCAACGTGCAGAGGTGTAACGTCGATGTCGGTAAGGTTCATTGAAATCTGTGCGATTCCGTATTCCTCGATGTACCAGCCGATTGCCTTTACCGATTTCAAGAGGCCAGGAACATATACCTTGTTGCCGTTTTCGTCGAGTACTGGCTTGCCTGTAATGGGATGACCTTCGCGTTTTACACGACCGCGTTCACGAACATCGTATGCAATTGAATTTGCCTTGTTTACCGAAGTGGTGTTAAGGTTTACGTTGAAGGCAACGAGGAAGTTGCGAGCGCCAACTGCAGTTGCACCAGTGTGCATTACGCTGTCGTTCCATTCGCGTGGACCGAAATCGGGATGCCATTCGTCGCTGCCGATACGCTTTGGCAGAGCTTCGTATTCACCCGAGCGGCAGTTTGCAAGGTTGCGGCGCTTTGGTTCGAATGCTGCACTTTCGTAGCAGTATACTGGAATCGAAAGTTCTTCGCCGATGCGCTTAGCAAGGTTGCGTGCATATTCTACGGTTTGTTCCATAGTGATGTTCGAAACAGGGATGAGTGGGCATACGTCGGTTGCACCGAAACGTGGGTGTGCTCCGTGGTGCTTGCTCATGTCGATGAGTTCCGAAGCCTTCTTTACGGCAAGGAATGCAGCGTTGCATACTGGTTCGGGTTCGCCGACAAAGGTTACAACGGTGCGGTTTGTTGCTGCTCCCGGGTCAACGTCGAGGAGCTTAATGCCTTCTACTGATTCTATTACATCGGTTATCTGTTTGATGACAGCCATATCGCGTCCTTCGCTGAAATTAGGAACGCATTCAATTATTTGCTTCATTTCTATACGTTTTTAAAATTTGCACAAAGATACAATATTATTTACGATTTTGGATTTACGATTTTGGATTTTCCTTTTTGCCGCCATGCTGTAGTTGTTCAAGCATCCTTTATTAGTATTCGGCGTATACAACAAAAAACAAATCCCAATCGCAGACGGATTGGGACTCGCCATTTATGAAAAAGATTATTATTTTATTATCGAAGCGATTTTCTCGTGGAGCTTTGCAGCGGCTACGGCCTTTGTCTGAAGAATCATATTCTTGATAGCCTTGCCGTTGCTCTTTCCATGACCGATAATAACAGTTCCGTTAACGCCTAGTGCAGGAGTTCCGCCAACATTCTCGTAGTTGTAGTTCTCGAAGAACGGGTCGTTGATGCCTCTCTGTCTCAAAATGCTGTAAATTGATTCGGCATGCTTGAGGTAGATATTGCCTACAAATCCGTCGGTAACGATTACATCTACCTTGTTGGTGTCGGAACAATCGCCGCCTTCAATGTTGCCAATGAAGTTGATGTTGTCGAGTTCCTTCAGCAACTTGTAGGTTGCCTTGGCGGTAAGATTTCCCTTGCCTTCCTCGGAACCGATGTTCAACAAACCGATTCTCGGGTTTTCTATTCCCATAACATATTGCGCATACACTTTGCCAATGAGTGCATATTGTACCAGCACTTCGGGTTTCGGGTCGGCGTTGAGACCTACATCGAGGATGAGGTTGTTGCCTCCCTTGTTGTTGGGGCAAATCGACGACATACAAGGTCTGATTATACCATCGAGTACACCTATAACCTTGGTTGCGCCAACCATCATTGCTCCAGTATTGCCTGCGCTTGCAAAGCCGTCGATAAGGCCTTGCTTCATGTAGTAGAAGCCCTTGACGATTCCCGAATCCTTCTTCTCGAGGAAGGATTTTACGGGGTCGTCGCCCATTGCTAATGTTTCGGAACAGTTAACAATTTCAAAAACACCAGCATCGACTCCGCGATTGGCGAAATACTTACGGATGTACTCCTCGTCGCCGAAGAGGAACAGCCTGTCGTCCTTGTCCAAAACTTCTAAAGCGAGTATTGCGCCTTCCAGAACGGCATCCGGTGCAAAATCCCCGCCTTGTATGTCAACACCAATGTTCATATTACTTTATATTATTATTCGGCCTTTTGTTCGATAACGAGTTTGCCCCTGTAGTATCCGCAGTTAGGACATACGTGGTGATACTGTATTGTAGTTCCGCAGTTTGAGCAGGTTGCCAATGTCGGGAATTCTGCTACATAGTGAGTGCGACGTTTGTTTCTTCTCTGCTTTGAGGTTTTTCTTTTAGGATGTGCCATTTTCTTAAACTTTTAGTTAGTTATTATTATTCTTTAATTCGCGCAACGCTTCCCATCGCGGGTCTATTGCGTCTTCTGTTTTTTCTGTCTCTTCAACCTTGTACTTGTCAATCAGGTCTATCATCTTCGGGTCGCAAGTCGGATTTCCGTCTGCATCTTCGGGATGATAGTGCGCTATGGGCAATGCAAAGTGCGAGTATTCGTAAATGAAACTCGACACGTCAATCGAATTTGCATCGCGACTTAACGTGACGGCATCGCTGTTTGTGTCGAAATTCGTCTCGTCGCCATAGTTTACCAGAATCTCATCGCTTATTTCGATGGGCTGGTTGTAGAGTTCGAGACATCTGTCGCAAGTCAGCTTTACCGTTCCCGACAAGTCAAAGTTCATAAGCATCGAGGTCTTCTTTTTTAGCAAAGTTACCTTCACATCAACCTCTCCGCCCTTTATTTCTCCGCCTTCGTACGACTGGAAAAACGCATCGTCCGCCTTAAAAGCGAAGGTATATTCCTTCTCTTCGAGGCCGTCCAACGGTATAATATATTGGTTATCACGTTCCATTCCAATCGTATGGCATTAAAATAAAATTCGTGCAAAAGTACAAAACAATTTTGGAATATGAAAAAGAAAAATAATGTTTCTTTTTTGCACCGCTGCCTATGAAACAAAAAAAGCGGAATCAGATGCTGAAACAAGTTCAGTATGACATTCTGCTTTTTTAGAAACGTGCAACATTCAAACGGCTTTAGCCGCAAAACAGCGTAGCGATAAACGCCGAAGGCATTTAACGGCGTAGCCATAGAACGGCGAAGCCCTCAACGAAGTTAAACGTTAAACGTTGAACCTTGAACTATTTCTTCAGTATTATCCTAAACGTTGTTCCCTTGCCTATTTCCGACGACTTGACAAATATTTTTCCGCCGTGATACTCCTCTACAATTCGTTTGGCTAGGCTTAGTCCCAGTCCCCAGCCGCGATTCTTGGTAGTGTAGCCGGGTTTGAATACATTTTTGAAATCCGACTTGCTGATGCCTTTGCCCGTGTCGGAAATTTCGATGGCTACGTGCTTCTCCGAATCGTAAAGGCTTATCCGTATGGTTCCGTTTGTGCCAATGGCATCGACAGCGTTCTTGCAAAGATTTTCTATTACCCATTCGAATAGTTCCACGTTGAGCGGCAGGAAAATAAGGCCGTGATTGTCGATGTCGGTTTCGATATGGATAGATGACGGTATGCGCGTCTTGAGGTAAGTGGCCGTGTTGCGTATGCAGTCGGTAAGTTCGTTTTCGTGGAGATTTGGCTTGCTGCCGATTTTTGAGAAACGGGCTGCAATTTTTTCTAGTCGCAAAACATCCTTTTCTATTTCGTGGAACATTTCGGTTTCGCCATGCTCTTCGCGCATTATCTCGAGCCAGGCCATAAGCGACGATATTGGCGTGCCAAGCTGGTGCGCTGTTTCCTTCGACATTCCAAGCCATACATGGTTTTGCTCCGACTTGCGCGAAACATTCAGCACTACATATCCCATTATTATAAAAATGGCAATGAGTATCATCTGCACGTATGGGTAGAACTGCAGTTTTATCAGTAGAAGTGAGTCGGAATAATATATGATGTTAAGCACATTGCCGTCGGGGTCGGTTATCGAAAAACTTTCCTTGTCGTTGTTGCGGAATTCTTCCAGCTTCTCTGCGGCATATTCGGCATTTTCCATTTTTATGGAATCCAAGTTGCGGTACGAAATTATGGTCTTATTGTCGGCATCGACAAGGATGACGGGTATGGTCTGGTTGTTTTCGAGCACTTCGAACAGGAAGCCAATGTCGGCATCGGGTTCCGAGTTGATGAAGCTCTGCATGGCGTGCGACCATAGTTCCATACGCTTGTATTCCTCCTGTCGCAGGTCTTTCATCAAGTTGTTGGTGTAAATGAGCGACAATGTGAAAATGAGTGCTGCAAATATCAGCAGTATGATTTTCCATTTCTTGTCGTGTATATATTTCTTTTCGCGCATACGGATGAACTTTTATTTGATTATGTCGATTCGTATTTTTGAGTCGGGTCTGAGGCCTAGCAAGTTTTTGGCGTTTGCTCCGCGCATTGCTACTTCGAGCAAGTTTATCGAGTTGAAGATGCAAACGATTTCTGGAATTTCAACTTCCTTGTACGACTGGCAAATCCTATCGGTCTTGTGGATATTCGAGTTCAGAAGTATTTCGAATTTGTTTTCTCCGATAACATTGTAGAAAGTCTCCCTGCTGATGTTTGTGATTGCGTTTCCGTACGAGTCGATGTAGATTACGCTGCCGAGTATTCCACGTTCTGTGATCTGAGGCTGGACTGCAGTGTATCGTAGTACGTCGTCGCGTTCTTCTCCAAGCTGGCGTATGTCCTTGCCCGAAAGAATGAACTTGGCGATTTCGGCGAAGACGTTCTTTTCGACAAATACACTATCGGCGGCGAACGAATCGCCGCTAATAAATACAGCCGCTTCTGGTTTCTCGGCAAAAACGATGCCAAGTGTGCCGTTGTTGGCTCCTATGAAGTATTGTCCGTGGTAGATTGCAACCACAATGTCGGTATTGCTGTCGGGTTCGCTGTCTACACCTATAATATGTATAGTGCCTTCGGGGAAGTCGTCGACGAGACTGCCGAGGACAAATCCTGCATGCTGCCAGTTGAATTTTTCGATATTGTGCGATATGTCAACGAAAATGGTGTCGGGATGTTTCGACAGAATTGTAGCCTTTACAGCACCTATATAATAGTCGCTGTTGCTCCAGTCGGTAGTCAGTGTTACCAGTTTCGTCATTTTCGTTGTAAAAATCTTATGACTATGCCAAAAAATTGCTTTTCTTTGCTCCGCAAAAATATCAAAATTTATCGATGACTGAAAAAACTATTCTGATTGAAATTGAAGATTTGCAAAAATTCTTCGGAGTACGCGACGAAAACCTTATGTTGCTGGTGCGGAATTTTCCTCGTTTGAAGATTGTGCAGCGCGGCGATACAGTAAAGGTTGTCGGCGATAAGGAGGAGATTAAGATCTTCGAGATGAAGCTTAACGCGATGATTGAATTTTTTGGCAAGTACAACCGTCTTGGGGCAGAGGAGGTGCGCGAAATTCTTGGTAGCGATACCAATTCGGTCAGCATTGCCGAGGACAAGGACGTACTTTTGTACAGCATCAGCGGCAAGCCAATAAGGGCACGTACTGCCAACCAGAAACTTCTTGTCGAATGTTTCCAGAAAAACGACTTGCTTTTTGCTACAGGACCTGCTGGAACTGGCAAGACATATACAGCTATTGCCTTGGCGGTAAAGTCGCTCAAGGAGATGAAGGTAAAGAAAATCATACTTTCGCGTCCTGCAGTGGAGGCCGGCGAAAACCTCGGCTTTCTGCCAGGTGATGTCCGCGAGAAGCTCGATCCGTACCTACAGCCACTCTACGATGCTCTGCTCGACATGATTCCTTATCGCAAGCTCGAAAAGTTTCTCGAGGAGAAAACAATACAGATTGCTCCGCTGGCATTTATGCGTGGACGCACTCTTAGTGAGGCTTTTGTGATTCTCGATGAGGCGCAGAACGCGACTTATACCCAGCTCAAGATGTTCCTCACGCGTATGGGCGAAAATTCGAAGTTTATCGTCACAGGTGACCTTACGCAGATAGATTTGCCGCGCAAGTCGGATTCGGGTTTGCTTTCTGCTCATCGGATACTTGGAAATATTCCCGAGATTTCGTTCGTGCAGTTCGACAAGGGCGACATTATCCGTCATAAGGTTGTGGGCAGAATTGTGGACGCATACGAGAAGAGCGAGAAAAACGAAAAAAAGGAAGAATAGTATTCATTAATTTTTGATTGACATGGTTTCGTTTGAAAGTGACTATATAGCAGGTGCTCATCCCAAAATTTTGGAAAGGCTTGCAGAGACAAATATGGAATCGCTCGTTGGATATGGCGAGGACAGGTATTGCCGAATGGCGGAGGAAAAAATCAAAAAGGCTTGCAATCGCCCCGACGCAAAAGTGCATTTTCTTGTCGGAGGAACGCAGACCAACCAGGTTGTCATAAGCAGCATGCTTGCCGACTACGAAGGCGTGATAGCTGCTACTTCGGGACATATCAGCGTGCACGAGGGAGGTGCAATCGAATTCAGCGGACACAAGGTGCTAGCTCTCGAAGCTACCGACGGGAAACTGAACGCAGGCAATATCGACGCCTATGTCAACACTTTCTATGCCGACGGCAACCACGAGCACATGGTGTTCCCGGGCATGGTATATATTTCCCATCCGACCGAGTATGGAACTCTTTACAGCAAAGACGAACTCGCGGCTATTTCTGCAGTTTGCAGAAAGCACAATATTCCGCTGTTTTTGGATGGTGCAAGACTTGGCTACGGACTTGCAAGCCGTCAAACAGATGTAACCCTGCCCGACATTGCCGAACTTTGCGATGTGTTTTATATTGGTGGGACAAAAGTCGGTGCGCTATGTGGCGAGGCTGTTGTTTTTACTCACGACAATGCACCTAAACATTTCATTACCAAGATGAAACAGCGTGGAGCCTTGCTTGCAAAAGGTCGTTTGCTGGGCATCCAGTTCGATACGCTTTTTACCGACAATCTTTATATGGAAATCAGCCATCATGCTATCGAAATGGCCGAAAGACTAAAATCGCTGCTTAAAGAAAAGGGATATCGCTTTTATTTGGAATCGCCTACAAATCAGCAATTTATTATTTTGGATAATGCACAGATGGCAGAACTCGGAAAGCATGTCTGCATGAGTTTTTGGGAAAAATACGACGATTCGCATACGATAGTCCGCTTCGCCACAAGTTGGTCGACTACCGAAGAAGATTTACGCAAATTGGAAGAATATTTGTAACCCAACCTTAAACCTTGAACCCTGAAACAAAAAAAGCAGAATCAGATGCTGAAACAAGTTCAGCATGACCTTCCGCTTTTTTAGAAACGTGCAACATTAAAACGGCTTTAGCCACAGAAACGCGAAGCATTCAAACGCCGAAGGCATAGAAACGGCGTCAGCCATAGAAACGCCGTAGCCCATTAACTTTCGAACACCTTCAGAAACTCATTCGGTATGTTGCTTTCGAAGTGCATCTTTTCGTGGGTACGCGGATGTGTGAACCCTAGAATCCATGCGTGAAGTCCTATGCGGTTGAACAGATTTTCCTTCGAGCCATATTTCTTGTCGCCGATAATTGGCTGACCGAGGTCGCTCATGTGGACGCGAATCTGGTTCTTGCGACCGGTTTCGAGGTTGATTTCCATAAGCGAATATCTGCCTTTGGTTTTCAAGGTCTTGTAGTGGGTAACCGCCAGCTGACCGTTTTCGCGGTCTTTGGTCGAATATACCACGTAAGCCTTGTTTTGTGCCAAGTACGATTCGTAAACACCATCGCCTATCGGTTTATCGCCAGCAGTTACGGCAATGTAGCGGCGGTCGTATATGTTGGTTTTCCAGTCGTCCTGCAGCAGAGCCTGTATTTCCTCGCTCTTGGCGAACATCATCAGTCCCGAAGTTTCGCGGTCGAGGCGGTGGACGATGAAGATGCGGTTGTTGGGATTCTGCTCCTTGATGTGCTGGCTAAGTATGCTGTAGGCGGTTTCGTTGCTCTTGGCTGTTGCCACCGAAAGCATTCCTGCCGGCTTGTTGATGACAATTATGTCGCTGTCTTCGTAAACTATTGTTATGCCCTTGAGGTCACGTCCCGAGGCAATGCGCTTCCAATGAATCGAAATCTTGTCGCCAGGGATTAGTTTTTGATTGTACAAAGTTACAACGGCGCCGTTGAGTTCCACAGTCTTGTTGCGCAACCACGACTTTACCTTGTTGTGACTGCGGTCGGGGAACTTTTTCATCAGGAAGTTGATGAGTTCGTCGGATTCGGTGACTTCCAGATTTGTAACCTTTGGCTTTTCGAAGCGCTTGTAGTTCTTTTTGGCTCTGTATGGCATAATTGTATGTTTAGAACAATGATTTCTTTGATGTTGTGGCAATGAATTCCTTCAGGTAGAATGGTTCGTAATATACTAAGTCCTCGAATTGCTTGCTGTTGAAGGCCGCTTCGGCAAGTTCGCCCATGAATTCGGCCGACGGATATATGTTGTCCATAAAAGTAAAACCATCACAAGCAAGCACTTCCTTGCATTTCGGAGCCCCGTTGCCACAGAAAAGCAGGCGTTTGCCTTTGTGTTCTGCGAATGATTCTGCATCGATGATTTTTGCTTCCACGTCAGACAATTTGTCAAGCTTGGCATTTGTGAGCATCGTATAGACTTCCATTCGGCGGGCGTCAATCATCGGGACGATGAGGTCGTAGTTCTGTGTGCTTTTTGCTTTTGCCATTGCTGCAATGACAAGCAGCGTGTTGAGCGAAATCAGTGGAATATCGCCGCCAAAGCAAAGTCCCTTGCTGGTGCTTGCGCCAATACGCAGACCTGTATAAGAACCAGGTCCGCCGCTGAGGGCAACTGCATCCATGTCGGAAACTTTCATTCCAGCCTCCTCGAGGACTTCCTTCACAAAAACAGCAAGCATCTCGGAATGAGCTGCCTTGCGGGCGCTGTCGGGCTGCATCAGACGAAGGTTGGTGCATTTGCCGTCGATTGATATCGATACCGAACAGTAGTCGGTCGAGGTTTCTATGTTAAGAATTCGTGCCATGCGAAAAATTTTTGCAAAAATAATTATTAATGAATAATGGACAATTGATAATTAACAATATGTAGCGACGTAATGCTTTGTGTCGCTACGAAAAATTGTTTACCTTTGCAATTCGAAAAACAACACTGCATGAAAAAGATATTGGTCACCGGCGGCGCCGGATTCATAGGTTCGCATTTGTGCGAGCGTCTGCTCAACGAGGGCAACGAAGTAATCTGCCTCGACAACTATTTCACAGGCTCGAAAAACAACATAATACATCTGCTCGACAATCCATATTTCGAGCTTATTCGCCACGATGTTACAATGCCGTTCTTCATCGAAGTCGATGAGATTTACAACCTTGCCTGCCCAGCATCGCCAATTCATTACCAGTACAACCCGATAAAAACCATCAAGACTTCGGTAATGGGTGCAATAAATATGCTCGGTTTGGCAAAGCGCATCAAAGCCAAGATATTGCAGGCATCGACTAGCGAGGTTTATGGCGACCCCGATGTGCATCCGCAACCCGAAACCTACTGGGGCAAGGTAAACCCGATAGGCTCACGCTCGTGCTACGACGAAGGAAAACGTTGCGCCGAGTCGCTGTTTGTCAACTACCACAAACAGAACAATGTGCGAATTAAGATTGTGCGCATATTCAATACCTACGGACCAAACATGCACCCAAACGACGGACGCGTGGTGTCGAACTTCATTGTCCAGGCTTTGCAGGACAAGCCTATCACCATCTACGGCGACGGCAGTCAGACGCGCAGTTTCCAGTACGTCGACGACCTTGTGGAAGGCATGATAAGGATGATGAATACCTCCGATGAGGTAACCGGTCCTGTAAATATCGGTAATCCGGGCGAATTTACAATTCTCGAACTTGCGCAGAAGGTAATCGAGCTAACCGGTTCGAAGAGCAAAATCGAGTTCCACGAACTGCCAGAAGACGACCCCATGCAGCGCAAGCCCGATATTACCAAGGCTTCGGAACTGCTCAACGGTTGGAAACCTAAGATTCAGCTCGAGGAAGGACTTGTAAATACTATAGATTATTTCAGGAAGATAGTTTAATAAATGAAAAAAGCGGTTGTAAAACCGCTTTTTTATTGTTGTCATATCTGCTTGTCTATATTATTTCGTCGGCAAGTTTCTTGAAGTCAACGCCGTTGAAGTTTCCGCTACTCATCATCAGGTAGTTGGTGCCGTGGCAGTCGGTGGAGCGCAGATAGTCCTGCAACTTGTTGGTGTCGGTATATACGGTTACGTTTCCACCGAAACTTTCCTTTACGTATTCTTCGGGAATGTCGGGCAACTGCTTGTGTTTCAAAACTTCACGGTTGTAATAGACGATGGCTGTGTCGGCCTTGTCCATCGCTCCGTTGTACTGCGGAATGAAATTCTTCTGCAAGCTGCTGAAAGTGTGCAGTTCGATGCAGGCTATGAGTTTGCGTTTCGGATATTTCTGTTTCAGCGCATTTACGGTGGCTTTCAGCTTGCTTGGCGCGTGTGCAAAGTCGATGTAGAATGCCGAGTCGTCGGTTTCCTTTACCAGTTGCAGACGTTTTGCTGCACCTTCGAAGGTTTCCATTGCCGACCAGAAAACGTCGTCCTTTATGCCTAATTTCTCGCATACCTTATATGCTGCGTTGATGTTCTGGAAGTTGTGGTCGCCGAAAACGTTTAACACGTATTTCTTGTCGCCACGTACAACGCAGTATTTGCCGTCTTCCTCAACGACGTCGATTTTGCCGTATGATTCTGACTTGATGTCATGGTTTACGCGGCTGATTTTCTTTAGGTTCTCGTCACCCTCGTACCAGAAAAGGTTTCCGCCGTATTGTATCGACTTTACAAATATTTCAAACTGCTCGACATATTTCGGAAAAGTTGGGAAAACATTGATGTGGTCCCATGCTATGCCAGTAAGTACGGCGATGTGTGGCTTATACCAGTGGAATTTCGGCGTAAGGTCTATTGGAGACGACAGGTACTCGTCGCCCTCGAATATTGCCACGTGGTTCTTATCTTCGAGGTTAACCATAGTATCGAAGCCTTTGATATTTGCGCCAACCATGTAGTCGAAGCCGAGGTTTGCGTTTTTCAGCACGTGCATAATCATCGAGGTTATGGTTGTCTTGCCGTGGCTTCCGCCGATAACGACGCGCATTTTCGACTTTGTCTGCTCGTAGAGGTATTCGGGGTAGGAGCAGATTTTCAGTCCGAGTTCCTGTGCGCGGACGAGTTCGGGATTGTCCTTACGGGCGTGCATTCCGAGGATTACAATGTCGATGTCGTTGGTAATGTTTTCGGGATGCCAGCCGAAGTCCTTGGGCAGAAGTCCGCAGGCTTCGAGGCGCGAACGTGAAGGTTCAAAAATTTCATCGTCGGAACCGGTTACATTGTAGCCTTTCTTGTGTAGTGCTATTGCGAGGTTGTGCATTGCAGCACCGCCAATTGCTATGAAATGTATTCTCATCTTACAAAATTTTTATTACTCTGCGAGTATAGTGAATTTTGGCTAAAGTAGAATGTGTGAAGATAGGATGTTATCAAATTGGGGATGTGAATAAAAAGGCAAAAGGCAAACTCTCCCCCTCTTGCCATTAAGGCCGTTAATGCCTTTAATGGCTTTAACGCAGGGGGGAGAACAATAGCCATTTGCCTTTTCACCTTTTTTATTACCTTTGTCCAAAATTCAGAACCATGGAAAACTACATAGAACAAAAGGTTGCACAGGCGGTGCAGTATTTCAAAGGTGGCTACAACTGCTCGCAGTCGGTGTTTATGGCATTTGCCGACGATTTTGGTGTTGACAAAACAATGGCAGCCAAGATTTCGGCATCGTTTGGCGGAGGTATAGGACGTATGCGCGAAGTGTGCGGTACTGTGTGCGGAATGGCGATGTGCGCAGGCTTCATTTCACCAGCCGACGACCCGTCTGACAAGGCGGCGCGTACAGCCAACTATGCACTTGTACAGGAGTTTGCCGAAAAGTTCCGTGCCGAAAACGGCGACATCATCTGCCGTCGTCTGCTCGGTCTGCCAGATGACACTTGTCCTTGTCCCGAACCTTCAACCCGCAATGCCGAGTTCTACAAGAAGCGTCCCTGTGTGGAGTATGTTGCGTTTGCAGCAAGGCTGGTGGCAGAGAAGATAAGTTCGGAAAGGGTTTGAGGGCTTCGCCGTTTCAATGCCTGCGGCGTTTCTGTGGCTAAAGCCGTTTCTATGTTTGAATAGCTTCGCCGTTTTGATAGTCGAACTGAGGCTCGGTCGAGCAGTCTGGCTGTTAGCCTGTTAGCCTGCGAGACTGTTAGCCTGTTAGCCTGTCAGCCTTTTAGCCTTTCTTTACACTTTTTCGGGCGAGTTTTGCCAGACGAAACATATCTCTCTTGGAAAATCGGCTATAATTTCAACTGCAAAAAATAACCGTCAGCCGATATCAAAATTCCATATACAAAAATATTTTATGTAAATATTTTTTTTGTGCAATATTATACTTACCTTTGTCCGGTAATAAAAAACAAGAGGGTATGAAGCATTTGTTCTTACTATATTTTCTTGCAGTCACCAGCGTGGCTTTTGCACAGAAGTCTGCCTATATTAAGGATAGACTTTATTTTGATGTTTCTTACACACTGCAGAAACGAGATTTAATGAACGAAGAAGTCCAAAGGATAAGAAAAGATGCTTTTACGCTGTCGGCGTGCTATGGTGTGACTAAATTCTGGGAACCAGGATTGTTCTATAGCCTAAGCAAAGAATCATTAGGTAGAGGCTCTCATTTCGTAGGAATTAAGAACAATTTTCACATATTGCCTTTTTTCATAAAGCCCGACAATAGGTTTTTCCGTTTCTGCGTATATATAACAGATGTTTTCGCTGTAAATCTTATTTATTTTAAGGCATCCGGAGTGTTTTGGTACCTTTGCGACGACATCGGATTGGGAGCATCGTTCTATTTCGCAAAGCACATAGGAATTAATCTTGAATACAGATGGGGGTTTATGCTTACTGGCAAACCTAAAAGGAGTAATTATCAAAACGTTATAAATTTCGGTTTATGCTTTAGATTTTTGACAAAATGAAAAGATTTGTACAATACATAATTATTATTGTCATCCTTGTTGTAGTTTTTTCTTCCTGCCGCAAGGTGGTAACCGACAAGTTCCCCGACTATCCGCAGAAGATAGCAGTAAATTCAATAGCGAAGGCTGGCGATCCGCTATTGGTAAATGTTTCGCTAACTGGCAACATAAACGATTCCACGCTGGCCTTTGTAGATAATGCAGCGGTTAATCTGTATATAAACGGAAACCTTGCCGAAACTTTAAGCTACGAAGGAGACGGCTATTATGTTTCGACTGTTGTAGCCAACGAGAACGACAGCCTTGAATGCGTGGTTGCGTATAATGGCGACACAGCCAGATGCCATTGCATAGTGCCACAAAAGGAGATTCCACTCGGTTTCGAATACATTGGAAATGCGGGAGTTGATGATTCCGGTGAACTTTTGCAAGGACTTGTAACCACTATCGGCAATATTAAAAGTCAGCGCAAATATTACGAGATAAAGATTTATACAGTAGAAGGATATGATCATTATGGTGGGACATCTCTTATGGACATAACCGACCCGATTATCAAGAACGAAGGACTGCCGTTGCCGTTGTTTTCCAACGAATTGGCTTCGGGAGAAAGCTTCTCCGTCACACTCAAATTTATGACTCATGTCCATGGCGCGGCAGTTTACAACGATACTTTAGTCCAGATGATCCGGCCAATACTTGTGAGATTCCGTGCTGTTGACGAGAACTACTACAAGTTCACGCGAATGCACTACCTATATTACGAAGGTCGCTACTCCGAAGGTATTATCGACAATCCAGTAGTGTTCAACGTTTACTCGAATGTTGAAAACGGATTAGGAGTATTTGCCGCATATACCGAGTACACCGACACAATTTATCCACCAAATGTATGGCAACGATGAGAAAGCTAATCGCAATATTGATTTTTTCGTACTTTGCCTTGGCTGCAATCTGCCAGAACAAGGTTTCGGTTTCGGGTATAGTCGCCGATGCCGAGACCGGCGAGGTGCTTATTGGTGCAAATGTTGTAGATAGCGCAGGACACAGCTGGAGCGTAACCGACAATTCGGGATATTTCTGCCTTCATACCGTGTTGCCTGCAAATGTTTCGGTATCGTTCATCGGCTATGCTACCGAAAGGCTTACGATAGATGCCAAAACAAAACTTCCGCTTAGAATTTCGCTTGCTCCCGACAAGCAGATGCTAGGCGAAGTAACTGTTGTGGCACAAGGTAGAAAACAGGGCGGTAATGTCTCCGAAATGAGCATAAAGGAAATATCTGAACTTCCGTCGATGGGCGGAAAACCCGATATTGCAAAGGGAATGGCGCTTCTGCCCGGAATCAGCACGCAGCGCGAAGGTACAAGCGTATTGAATGTAAGAGGCGGAAATCCCGGTGAAAACATGTACCTTTTCGACAATGTACCGATAATTTATGTAAACCATCTCGGCGGATTTTTCTCGACCTTCAACCCCGACATAATAAACGACATACGCATATACAAGGGAGGATTCCCTGCAAGATACGGTGGCAAACTGTCGTCAATTATCGACATAACCCAGAAGGAAGGCAACAAGAACAAGCACTGCGGTTCTCTGCATGTTGGACTTACCGATATCTCGGCTACTGCTGAAGGTCCTGCCGGACTGAAAAACTCAAGCTATATAGTATGCGCACGAAAGACTATGATTGGCGCGTTGCTGCTCTTTGCATCTTATCTAGCCGACCAGAACTACCTTATCGGGTATGGTTTCTACGATTTCAACGGAAAATTTTCGTGGAGTCCGACCGACAAGGACAAGCTTACTGTAAACCTTTATATCGGTGACGACTACCTTGGATTGCGAAGCAAAAAGCAAACAGGTTATTATGTGAATCCACAGCAGTTCCGTCTTGGTTATATGTGGGGAAATGTGATGGCATCGGTACAATACAAGCGCATACTTGGCTGCAAGACATTCCTGTCGGCTGGCATTTCACATTCGCGCTACAGACTGCGAACGGGCTACAGAATAAAGCAAGAAGTGGATACGCTTCCCGATGTTAGAAGCCGTTTCCTTTCGTCGCTTGATGTCACAATGGCTGATTTGTCGGTAAAGCACGACTTTTTCAAGTTCTGGAATATGGAGGCAGGCGTACAAGGCGAATTCCAGTCGTACTTGCCGACATACAACTTTGAGCAGAAAAACACAATCTATCGTCCAGCCGCATTCGCCTACCTATCGACAACACTGCAATTCCTGAAATATTCGAGTGCAACTCTCGGAGTAAGGGCAAACGGAATAATGTCTAGCACCTATCGTGATTTTTCAATAGAACCACGAGCATCGCTCACTTTTGGCTTCTCGCCCAACCATAGGCTCGGCTTGAGCTATATGACTGCAACGCAATATTCGCATCTGGTATTCACATCGGGAAGCATAATGAACAACGAGGTTTGGATACCCGCGGGTGTAAATATAAATCCAGCAAAGGTAACTCAGTACTCGGCAGAATGGGAAAGCGATTTCCTTGGCGGAAAACTGGCAATGTCGATAGGTGGCTACTACAAGTCGTCGACCGACCTTGCAACCTACAAGGACGGCTTTACCAATTTCATCGGCGACGACAACTGGGAATCAAAAGTCGAGACTGGCGGAATTGGACGGGCATACGGAGTTGAATTTCTGTTGCGCAAAAAGGCAGGTCGGTTTACAGGATTTGTCGGCTACACATACGCAAGATCGTTCCGTAAATACGCCAACATAAACAATGGTGAAGAATTTCCATACGAATTCGACCGCCCGCATAATTTCAACATTGCTGCAAGCTATAGGATAAACGAAAAGTTCAAGATCAGTGCTACATGGACATACCAGACTGGGCTTCCATACACTCCGGCGTTGGGCAAGCAGTATGTTCCTGCAATTACCGAAGAAGGTGAACTTTATATGTACGAATGCCTGATATACGGCGAGCGCAACAGTGGCAGAATGAAGGACTATCATCGTCTTGACCTAGCGCTAACATACGAATACAAAACCAAGAAAGGTCGCGATGCCGCATGGAGTTTCAACATTTACAATGCATATTTCCGCCAGAATCCATTTTTCTACTACTACAACAATACGCCGTACGACTATTTCTTATATCCAAGTGTTGACAGCAATTCGTCAGCATTGAAATTGTATCAGGTTAGCTATTTCCCGTTCTTGGCTTCGTTCTCGTACAAAGTGTATTTCGGTGGAAAATAACATACAAACCGAATAAGCCTGAGCGTGAAGATTTGCAAAAGCCTTATATATAGCGTTTAACTGTTGGTTGCGCATTCTTTCGGGCCAGTTTAGTACATCATTCCAAACAACCACAGCGGAATCTTGTTGTCGATGCCGATTTCTATGCCGTCGGCAACTACAAAGCTGTCCTTCGCACCGCTTATCTGCCTATAGCCCTTGCCGTGTCCGCCAACCTCGAAAAGATATGCCGAGTTGACAAGAAAATCGCCCTTCTGTGGCATAATTATGCGGTTCGCTGCCGAAAGCTGGTTGGCAAAGAAGGTTTCGCGTATAGTGCCAGTCTCAGCCTTACTTGACAGCGCGTCCATAATGTTGGTATTTCCAAAAACAATCTTTTCGGGCTTCACAAGTTGCTTCAAGCCCCTGTCCTCAGCATATAGCATCCGTATCACCCCAGCCCTGTCAAGCAAGTCGAAAAGCCGCATAAGTTGGTTTCTGCCAATCTGCATCATCGTGCATAGCGATTGTATGTTGAGCGTATATGGAACCGTTTCCGACAGAATCACAAGCAACTGCTTGGCCTTTTTCAGCGAGGCGTACTCTATTTCGGTGACAGCGGGAATGTCGTAGTCGATAATGGTATTGACAACCTGCTGAACCCGTGTCAGATAGGTAATTTCGGAGCATCCCCTGTAGTACGGATAGTAGCCCCGCTTGAGATATTTCTCGAACTTGGGCAAAATCTTGCATCTGGCGGAAATCTGCGTGGCAATGTCGTAGTGCGACTTCATAATGTCCTGCAACGAATACACCTCGCCGAACTTCTCGCCCTCGAAGTTCAGGAATTCCCTGAACGAAAGCCCCCGCATCTCGTATATCACGCACCGCCGCGACAAGTCGGAAATGGAATTGTCGATCTCGAGCAGCGACGAGCCGGTGAACACTATGTGCATATCGGGAAACGAATCGTAGATGTTTTTTATCTCCACCGACCAGTTGGGATACCTGTGAACCTCGTCGAGGAAAAGATACTTGCCACCGTGCGCTGCGTGGTACTCGGCAAGCTCGAATAAGGTATGCGCCGAAAACCAGATGTTGTCGAGCGAAACATACAAGGCTTTCCGCCTGTCGGCAATCTTCGATTTTATGTATTGCAGCATTATGGTCGTCTTGCCGACGCCCCGCGCACCCTTAATCCCGATAAGCCTGTCTTCCCATTGTATCTCGTCGAAGATATACCTAATGATGTCGAGCGATGTCTTCTCAACAAGCTGTGCCGATATTCTGTAAACGCTTTCCATACCGCTGTCCTTTCAATCAAAATTTCATCGCCACAAAGGTAAAAACTTTTCTCTGGACAGAAAAATTTTTGCAAATATTTTTCTATACACAGACGATTTTTGATTAAAAGTTTTCTGTAGATAGACTATTTTCTTTGTTGCATAGAGTTTAAAGCAGAGCAAGTAATAAAGCATTTGTGTTGCTACAATCAACCATTATAATTTGAAATATTTTGCCCATAAATTGCTCTCTTCTATTGTTTATTTCTTTTTTTGAATTTTGTTATTTTGTATGGCTTATGTATTGAAGATCAGTACGAAACAAATCAAAGCAGCATGCAATTCATTTGTATTGTTAACAAAAATTCCGCAATCTGCTTTTCGCCTTGAAAAATCAAGGTATTGCGATTGTTGATATTTTCACGCAAAAAAGTTTTTACCCTTTTTAATTTGTTGAGAATAAAAGATTTATTCTCCATTTTAAAAAAACAGGAATTGACTTGTTGATAACATCAAATATCATCAGCCTCTAATATTTGTAATTTTACAATCCCAAAAAAGATGTAGAAATGGAACAGAAGAAAACATACCAGATGGACGATGCGCAGAAAGCATCTGAGGAATATTTCGGTGGCGACCAGTTGGCAGCACGCGTATGGCTGTCGAAGTACGCACTAAAGGATTCGGACGGCAACCTATACGAGAGGACTCCCGACGATATGCACCATCGTATTGCAGCCGAATTGGCACGAATTGACCGCAATTACGCCAATCCAGTTGACGAAAAGGTTTTCTTCGACTTGCTGAAGGACTTCAAATATATTGTTCCGCAGGGCGGCCCGATGTCGGGAATCGGCAACACCAAGCAGATAGTTTCGCTGTCGAACTGCTTCGTAATTGGTAACGAAGGTCTTACCGACTCGTATGGTGGCGTTATGCGCATCGACGAGGAGCAGGTTCAGCTGATGAAGCGTCGCGGTGGCGTTGGTCACGACCTTTCGCATCTGCGTCCTGCCGGTTCGCCTGTGAAGAACTCGGCTCTTACTTCTACGGGAATCGTGCCGTTTATGGAACGCTACTCCAACACCACACGCGAGGTGGCTCAGGACGGACGACGCGGCGCCCTTATGCTCAGCGTTTCCATCAAGCACCCCGACAGCGAGGACTTCATCGACGCAAAGCTCATAGCCGGCAAGGTTACAGGAGCAAACATTTCGGTGAAGATTACCGACGACTTCATGAAGGCCGTTATCGAGCATCGCGACTTCGTGCAGCAGTACCCTGTCGATTCCGACAATCCAATGGTTGTAAAGACGGTTAATCCTGAAAATATATGGAAGAAAATCGTCCACAACGCTTGGTCGTCGGCTGAACCGGGCATACTTTTCTGGGACACCATAATCCGCGAGTCAATTCCCGACTGCTACGCCGACCTTGGCTACCGTACAGTTTCGACCAACCCCTGCGGCGAAATTCCGCTTTGTCCATACGATTCGTGCCGACTTCTGGCATTGAACCTGTATTCGTATGTTGACAATCCGTTCACGCCGAAGGCTAAGTTCAACTTCAAGAAATTCAAGGAGCATGTCCATTTTGCAGCACGAATGATGGACGACATCATTGACCTCGAACTCGAAAAGATTGACTCGATACTTGCAAAGATTGATTCCGACCCCGAAGACGAAGAAATCAAGCACGTGGAACGCCATCTGTGGGAAAAGATTTACGACAAGGCTGTCCGTGGCCGTCGTATGGGTATAGGTATCACCGCCGAAGGCGATATGCTTGCAGCTCTCAATATGAGATACAGTTCCGACGAGGCAAACGCTTTCGCTGTAGAAGTGCAGAAGACTTTGGCAGTTGAGGCATACCGCGCATCGGTGATGATGGCAAAGGAACGCGGAGCTTTCCCGATTTTCGATGCCAACCGCGAAAAGGACAATCCGTTCATCAACCGCATCAAGGAAGCCGACCCCGAAGTATATGAGCAGATGCTGAAATATGGTCGCCGCAACATCGCTATGCTTACCATAGCACCGACTGGCACCACCAGCATAATGACGCAGACAACATCGGGGATTGAGCCTGTTTTCAAGGTTTACTACAAGCGCCGTAGAAAGATTAATCCTAACGACCCCGAATCGCATGTCGATTATGTTGACCCCGACACTGGCGAAAAGTTCGAAGAATACATTGTTTACCACCACAAGTTCGTCGATTGGCTCAAGGTTAACGGCTACAATGTTGACGAGGTTATGCGTCTGCCCGAAGCCGAGATTGAGAAGATTGTCGCCAAGTCGCCGTACGACAAGGCTACCGCCAACGACATCGACTATATTAATAAGGTACGTATGCAGGGCGCAATCCAGAAGTGGGTTGACCACAGCATTTCGGTGACAATCAATATGCCAAACAATATTTCGGCCGATGTGGTTGCCGAGTGCTACATGGAAGCATGGAAGAGCGGTTGCAAGGGCGTTACGGTTTACCGCGACGGTTCGCGCAGCGGCGTTTTGGTCGATGCCAAGAAGGGTGACGGCAAGGAAGAAAAGCCAGCAACTATCCACGAGCGCCCAAAGGTTCTCGAAGCCGACATTGTAAGGTTCAGCAACCAGAAGGAAAACTGGATAGCCTTCATCGGACTGGTAAACGGTTCACCATACGAGATTTTCACAGGTCGTGTAGAGGACGATGTGCTGAATATACCGAAATCCATAACACACGGCTTTATCGTCAAGGTTCCGCTGCAAAATGGGACAACACGCTACGATTTCCAGTACAAGAATAAATATGGTTATGTAACCTCTTTCGAAGGATTGTCGCACATTTTCGATTCGGAATATTGGAACTATGCAAAGCTTATTTCGGGTGTTTTGCGTCACGGAATGGAAATCGACAAGGTTGTGAAGCTTGTAACCTCGTTGCAGTTGAGCGACAACATCAACACTTGGAAAGCAGGTGTTGCCCGTGCTCTCAAGCGTTACATTCCCGACGGTACCAGCGTCGATAATTCGCAGGCTTGTCCTCATTGCGGACAGAAGGGCACACTCGTATATCAGGATGGTTGCGTGAAATGCACCAGCTGCGGTTATTCGAAATGCGGATAAAAAGCAAACATTAGTCTGTCATTATATATGAAAAACGGCTATCGTGAGGTAGCCGTTTTTTTTGTTTGTTGTGGTTAACAAAAAAGGCATGCTTTCGCATACCTTTATATTTTAATGTGTGATGATGCTTTTTAGTGAGCCACAACGACCTTTACGGTCTTTTCTGCCTTTCCGTCCTTGTAGAGGCGGCAAACATAATATCCGTTCTTCCAAGTGCTGCAGTTAACCGATATGCTGTTGGTGTTGTCGGATGGGATGCGCTTTACAGTCTGTCCCAATACATTGTAGATTTCAACGTAGCTGTTCTTGCCAAAGCCATTTTCGATTGTGAACGATTCGTTTGCTGGGCTTGGGTAAACGTTGAACGAATTTGCAGCAACGGTTGAAATACCTGTAGTATTAATATGTATTGAAAATACTGCAGTTGGATTTTCACCTGGAGGATATGTATAAATCATAAAGTCGTGTATTGTATTTATCTGTGTGAATTTTAAATGTACTTCTTGTTCTGCTCCAGGAGCCAATGTAAATTTAGGACATCTACCATCCGTTCCGCATTGTGTAGAACAAAATTCCCATTCTGCATCAGTACCATAATCTGCGTTCTCATCAGCGCTAATTCTCAAATAGCATTTAATGTCAGAAATTGTTTCTGATGATGCATTCTTAACCCTGAAATATATTTCGTTATTTATATTCACTGTAGTGTTTGTAATATTTTCTTCGCCATTTCTGCCGTTTAATATTACTAATTGTGCAAAACTCTGTGATGCACAAGCAATTATAACTGCTAATATTGTAAATATACGTTTCATCAGTCTAAAATTTTCTGCAAAGATACAAAAATGTTTTAACTCGGACAATGTTTTTTTTGAAAAAAATCGCATGGTATGGAATAGTTTTTGAAAAAGTATTATTTTTGTTTTCGTAAAATTTTACAGATATGAAGAAAATAGTTTTTGCAATGTTACTTGCGTTTGTTGTGTCGGCAGTGGCATACTCGCAGGAAGTTCCACAGGTACAACTGAAGAACCTGAAGGGAAAGGTTGTCAATTCGCAGGAGATAATCGAAAATGACGGCAAGCCGGTAATGGTATGCTTTTTCGCTACTTGGTGCAAACCCTGCATCAAGGAGTTGACTGCTTTCAGCGAGGCCTACGAGGACTGGGCTGATGAAACCGGTGTAAAGATAATTGCTGTGTCGATTGACGATGCTCGTAGCACCAATTCGGTTGGTCCGTTTGTAAATGCCCGTGGCTGGGATTTCGATGTCTATCTGGATGCCAACGGCGACTTCAAGCGTGCCATGAATGTGAACAATGTTCCCCATTCGTTCCTGCTCGACGGTAAGGGCAATGTGGCATGGCAGCACACTTCGTACCTCGAAGGCGACGAAGCTGAAACTTTCGAGATGATAAAGAAGGTGGCAGCTGGCGAACCTCTGAAGGACGAGAAGAAAGAAAAGGAAGAGGAATAGTATTCCTACTTCCATTTTCCCCTAAAAAGGAATCATTTTGCAACTAATAATGCGAACATTATAGTATATGAAGAGATTTTTATTTCTGCTTGTCGTATTTTTGTCTGCAATTCAACTTTTTGCACAGAAGGACGGCAAGAACGAGAACAAGTTTAATGTCTCGGGTAATTTCCAGAGCGATTTGCAATATTATTTCGAAGACCAGAAGATTGGCGCAGTAGCTGTCGATGAAAAGTTGCTGTCGAACTCGTATGCCAACTTTATGATTTCCTATGGAAAATTTTCTGCTGGCGTTCGTTTCGAAGGTTACTACAACACCTTGCTCGGTTTCCCGAATTCGGGCGGCAAGAACGATGGCTTTGGTGTTCCTTCGTATTGGGCTAACTTCACCAACGACAAGCTTGAAGTCACAGTGGGACATTTCTACGAGCAGTTCGGCAACGGCCTTACCCTGCGTTCGTACGAAGAAAAGTCGCTCGGTATCGACAAGGGTGTCTATCCACAGGCCCGCATCTTTACTGTAGGTTTCAACCTCTCATTATAATAGAAAATTGATAATTGAAAATTAAGAATTAAGATTTAAGAGTTATGATTAC
>CADARW010000013.1:8495-33144 GCA_902790405.1 uncultured Bacteroidia bacterium | reverse complement strand
CCTCATCGAGGGTAAAGTGCATAGGATGAACATCGTACTGCAGGGCATTTACGACAGTTGAGTTTTGACCTGAGAGCAATGTTCCCAGACGAAACAGGTTTTTCTGTGACCAACCTAAAATATATGAAACGATGGTATTCGTTTTATTATGAACACATTACAATTCGTCACCAAGTTGGTGGTGAATTAAAAGCCATTGATAGACGGGCGTAGCCCATTGAAACGACTTTAGCTATAGAAACAAAAAATTTTTTCTAGGCAACCATTTTCAAATTATTTCGTTTATTTTATGTATAATTTTAATTTTTCTAGATATGAAGAAGTCTTTTCTCATTGTTACCATGCTGTTTGCAATTTCATTCAGCTTTGCACAAAATAATATGGATTGGCAGTATGCTCTTAGATTCGGTGGTGATGCTGAAGACTATAATGGTTTTTTACTGAATTATCCTCATCATCTTGCTTTGGACAATGAGGGCAATGCTTATGTGTACGGCACCAATGGACATAGTGCTACATATTACAATAATTATAGTCCACAAGGACAAGTGCTATTTGATAGATTTGAATATGGAAGTTTTTTCAATTGCAGTTCGTTTCTCGCCAAGTTCGACTGCAACGGTAATGTTGTTGTAAACAAGGCAATAGGTAACTATTCAAATTACGATAGTCCTGCGCAATATATGATAATGAAGGATAATCGCCTATTCTTATTAGGTGTTGTAAGAATGCCAGTAAGAGATATGAATGTGTGGTTTCTTGATACCTTAGTATATGGCAGTCTGCTACTCAATACATATATTTCCCATCCAGAGGACCTTGTATTTCCTTGGACTCCCAACAACGACTATACATATCTACTGGAACTTGACTTGGACGGCAATATCGTTGACTACAATATGTTTTCAATATATAAGGAAAATACGCTGCCATACTATGGGAATATATTATCAAAGAATTATGATATGTATACTACAGATAGAAAGGATGTTCTTCCATTTGCAATTGACAATCAGTACAACTATTATATGCTGGCGCAAATGCGATGTAATGGCCCGTACGATAGTCTTGGCAATCAAATTCCTCAAAAGATGGTTTTTAAACATAATGACGAAGCCATTACCGATACCATTATGCCAGAAGATAGCAAGTATATTTTCCGAATATTAAAGTTCGACCATGATTTCGATTTGCAATACGCAAAACCGCTTGTCGTAAATATAAGTGATACCGCATATTATGGTTTGGATATGTATTTTAGCGATATGACTTGTGATTCTGATAATAACTTATACATTGCTGGAACAATAAATTTGATTTATGAGCACGGTGTAGAACCAACCTTGCCGATAGATGTTGAACTGGCTGACAATAAACACTTATACATTACAAATCCAGAATATATATCTGACTCCGAATGGAGTAATCCTATTTTTAATTCGAGTTTCATAATGAAAATGAATAGTGACGGTGAAATATTATGGATTGACTATACGAAAAATTACGGTCCGTTCGGACAATCCGATTTCAAATCTATGCTCATTGACGAAACATCCGGTAACATATATATTTCTGCATTAGTTACGCCCAAATTATGGACTTCTCTGAGTAGTAGTGTATACACAAATCCTTATAATGGATACAACTGGACTATATTTGGTGAAAACGACACTGTCATAAACAATTATGAAGTAGAAGATTCGATATTTAAAAGTTTAACAGACGTTATTGCCTGTTGGGATACTGACGGCAACTACAAGTGGTATAATTGTCCATTAGCAAGAGGTTGTACAATAGGAAAACTCGCAATTCACAATAATAAATTGTATGCTGGTGTATTGTGGCCAGAAACAGGACTTACATGCGGGGATTCTACATATATGCCTGTTATGCAACTTCAGCAAGGTCAAAATGGAACAAGAATTGGTGGATTTGGCATTTGTGAGTGGGATTTGCAAGGAAATATGACAGATATAAGGCAGATATACTGCAAGGCGCAAGACCAAACCATACCATTCGGCACATGCATAAATGATTTGGGAGAAATATATACTGTCGGCAGGTTCGACAACTATATGATTTTTGGCGAGGATTCCATATCTGCAACACATCAACGCCCAAGACATCAATGCCAAGATATGTTCATTGCCAAGTTCGGCTATTCCTGCCCAACCTACATTTACGATACCGCCACCTATTGCTATGGCGAGGTAGTGCAGGGCGTAACCCTTACCGCATCAGGCGATTACACATTTACATATCCCGAGGGCAGTCAGGAGTTTGATAGCATTGTGCTTGTCCACGCCACCGTGCTGCCGCCGCTCAATATCGGGCTTAGCGATACTACCGTTTGCACCGCCCAGCAGTTCTACTTGGATGCCTGCGGCGAGTTCGATTCCTACCAGTGGAGCACAGGCGGCACCGGCTGCACCGAAATGCTTCAGTTCGACAATGCTTGTACACAAAGCGTAAGCCTTACCGTCACCCGTGGCGAATGTTCCGCCACTCGCACCATCAGCATCACCGCTCAGGTCTGCGATGGCATCACCGAGCCAGTCACCGCGGCAATGTCGCTCTACCCGAATCCAGCCAGCGATATGGTCACAATTTTCGGTGACGGCTTCGTCAGTGCCACCGTCATCGACATCAGCGGCCGCACCCTTCTCCAAACCACCTCTATGCAACTCGACATCAGCGGTCTCCGCCCCGGCGAGTACATCGTCCAGATTGTAAAAATAAATGGAGAGACGGAGGAACTAAAAATGATTAAAGAATAATTGACAATAAAAAAAGGCGCGTTAGCGTCTTTTTTTATATTATTAGGTGTAATCCATCGTAGGCGAGTTCCATGTTTGGTGGTAACTTCGACATTGCATCGGCGTATGAAATACGATGACCGATGTGTGTGAAATATGTCCGCTTCGCATCCACCGTCTTTGCAAAAGCAACAGCCTCATCGAGGGTAAAGTGCATAGGATGAACATCGTACTGCAGGGCATTTACGACAAGAGTGTCCAGGCCGTGCAGTTTTTCGAGTTCCGATTCGGGGACGACTTTTGCATCGGTTATGTAGGCAAACTTGCCGATTCTGAAGCCGAGTATCGGCAGTTGTCCGTGAAAAGCCCGAATAGGTGTCACCTTAATCTTGCCGACCGTGAAATCCGATTCCGAATCTACAATATGTATATTGACCTTTGGAACGCCCGGATAGGTGCTGTTGTCGAATATGTAGAAGAACTGCTTGTGCAAGGCATCGATTACACGTTGCTCGGCATAAATTTCCATCGGTTTCTTGGTAAGGTAGTTGAGCGGACGGATGTCGTCGAGACCGCCAGTATGGTCGATGTGCCCGTGGGTAAAAAGTATGGCATCCACGTTGTTAGCCCCCTCGCGAATCATCTGGTAGCGGAAGTCGGGTCCGCAGTCGATAAGTATGTCCATACCATCGTTATGTATCAGCACCGACGAGCGCAAACGCTTGTCGTGCAAGTCTTTCGACCTGCAAACCTCGCAGTTGCAACCCAATATGGGTGTACCCTGCGATGTGCCAGTGCCTAGGAATACGACTTCCATTCCGAAAAATTTTGCTCAAAGATATGGAAAAATTTGCATAGAATCCCAACTTATTTTTCTTCTCTAATCAGTGTAAGTTTGCTAACTTTGCGCTCTCAAAAAAACACATACAAATGCTAATATTAGAAAAACCATACGTTTCGGAAACGCTGATACAGACAGCGATAAAGAACAATCTGCCCGTACTTCGCAACAGCATGTCGGAATTGCTTGCAAGCCGCGGATACAAGTTGAACCTCTACAACGACGACGAGTTCGTGTCCGAATACCACAAGCGCCACCGCCTTTACTCCATGTCGGAAAACGGACTTGGGTGGATAGTGGAACACCTTAAGGACAAGGAACTCATCGACAAGATAGAACTCCTGAAAAACAAGGCGACTTTCCGCCGTATATGCAGCGACATGTACCCCGATTTCTTCTTCAAGGAAGTAGAAATCAAGGAACTCTTGAAAATGGACACTGCAGGTTTGAAATTCCCGCTCGTGCTGAAGCCATCGGTTGGATTCTTGAGCGTGGGCGTATATGTTGTACACGACAATGCCGAATGGAAGAATGCAATGGCCGACATCGAGAAGAACTTTGCAAAGTCGAGCGCACAGTTCCCCGAATTTGTAGTAGGAACCGCAAAATTCCTCATCGAGGAATACATCCATGGTGAAGAATATGCCGTTGACGCATACTTCGATGCCGAAGGCACACCGGCAATCCTCAACATCTACCATCATCGCTTTGCATCGGAATCGGACACCAGCGACCGCTTGTACTGCTCGAGCAAGGCTCTGTACGACAAGTACGAAAAGACTTTCACCGACTTCCTTGTCAATACCAACAAGGTCATCGGTCTGCGCAACTTCCCGATGCATATCGAGTTCCGCTACGACGGCAAAAAGGCTATTCCAATCGAGATAAATCCATTGCGCTTCGCAGGCTTCTGCCTCAACGAACTGCAAACCCATATTACTGGTATTCATCCCGTTGCGGCATACCTCGAAAACATTCACATCAGCAAGGAAGAAATGTGGAAAGGACGCGAAAACGACACCTATAGTTTCCTAGTGCTCGAACGCCCAGCAAAAGCTCCCGAAGGCTCTGTTTTCAATAGCCAGAAGTTCAAGGATTCGTTCTTCGATGTGCTCGAAATCCGCGAAGTAAAGGAAGCCAGCGTAGGCGTTGCCGCAACAGCCTTCACCCGTACCGACAAGGCTCATGAGGCCGAACTCGACGAAATTCTTACCCTCGACATGATGGACTACATGAAGTAGAAACAAATAATTTACAAAACAAAAGGCTGCCTAACCTACATCGTTGGACAGCCTTTTTTATTATTCGGCATCCTTGTAGCTCACATAAGAACCTTGAATGCATTTCCATCGACCATCGTTGAGCAGAATGACTTGGTCGCCATATACGCCATCAAGCTTGCGACCATCCTTATCACATGCGTACCAATACCTACCCTGTTTGATGAGCCAGCAGCCGTTCCAGAAGATATAAGGGGATTCGTTGGAATAGAATTCCACCTTTCGCCCACTACAGTGATACACATCCCAATAGCCGCCACTACGCAGAACCGACACATACCCCCAGGGATAGTACCGTATTTCCTTGCCATAAATACCGCTTATAGTGTTGCCGTCGGGGTCCATCAAATACCATGTACCATTGCGATTAACACGATAATAGCCGTTGTAAAGCAGGTTTATCTCATTGCCATAAAGTATCGAACTGCCGTCCCTGTAGATATACACGGTTCTGCCAATTATTTTTACATAACAGCCGTTCCAAAGATCCTGGAAATTTTCGTCACAGCGTACCGACTTACGTGTTGTAACCTCGTGATCGGAATCCTCGAACCACAAGTCGTACTTGTCGGAAACTACATACTGGGCAAACAGGGAAACGCTTGCCATCAGTGCCATACAGAAGGTAAATATCTTTTTCATATCCTTGAATTTTATGGGTTATTATCACCATACACGAATTCAAACATTATGCCATGGGAATAAATTTTGCAAACTGAAATATTAAAAAAAACAAAAAGGCCGCCCGAACCAGTCGAGCAGCCTCTATCCTTGAACTTACAAAATTTACTTTGTTTTGCCCTCGATGTATGCGACAACCTCTCCTACTGTCTTGAAAGGCTCCACCGTATCGAAGCGGAAATCAAATTCCTTCTCGATAGCCAAAGCCAACAGAATCATCGACAGGGAATCGACGCCCAAATCCTGCATAAGCAAAGTCTGGTCGGTAATGTTGTCGGTATCAACATTAGGCTTAACAGTTTTGAATACTTTTTTCAGTCTTTCTATTGTATCCATAATCAAATTATTAATTGTTTTTTCTATCAACTTTCAGAGCACCTGTACGCTTAAAATCCTCGGTACGAATCTTGGTAACGGCAATCTGCATGTACGAAGGCAATTTTGCATTTACCTCGGCTACAAGCTTATGCAGTTCGGCACCTACAAACTGAGGATCCTGGTTTTCGAACGAATCCATACGTGGAAGTATCTCGATTCCGATAACCATTTCGCCGTCCTTCTCAACTTCCTTAACCAAGCAGTCGCGAACGCGAGCGTCCATATAGAAGTGTTCCTCGATAGCTTCGGGAGATACGTTTTCACCATTCTTGAGAAGGATGATGTTCTTGATACGACCTGTAATATAAAGGAATCCGTCTTCGTCGAAACGAGCGAGGTCGCCAGTCTTCAACCAACCGTCTTCCATTGCTTCGGCAGTAGCCTGCGGGTCGTTGTAGTAACCCATCATTATGTTTTCGCCCTTTACCCAAAGTTCGCCGTTTACGAGCTTGAGTTCCTGTCCCGGGTAAGGCTGACCGACAGATTCTGGTCTTTCTTCGACATTAGCATTTCCCGAAACGAGATTTGTAGATTCGGTAAGTCCGTATCCTTCGAGAAGAGTTATTCCGAACTGCTTGAACATAGCTATTAACTTTGGCGGCACATTTGCAGCACCGCAGATAAGCTGGTGAAGTTCGCCGCCGAGGAATCCCACACCGTACATCTTAACAAGACCAAGAAGTACTTCGGCCAGACCAGGCACAACGACAAGGCAAGTAGGCTTTATAGCTGGAATCTTGCCGAGCATACCCTTTATGTCTTCGCAGCTGTAGATGAGCGCACCTGTGTAAATGCACGAAAGGAATCCCCTGATAATACCGAAGATATGTGACAACGGCAACAATGCGATATAGCGGTGAGGCATCAGCACGCTGCCCGGCATAAATATACCGTTGAAAGCACCACGCATCATAGCGCCCTGGCTCAACATAACGCCCTTAGGAGTACCAGTAGTTCCGCCTGTGAAATATATGCAGGCAAGGTCTTCCTTCTTGACATTTGCACAAGGAGCAAACTTGTCGGAAGTCTCGTTTGCAGGCAAAACCTTTATTGGAAGGTCCTTGCACATAGGCATAAACTCGTCGCGGACGAAAATTGCCTCGATATCGAACTTCTTTACCGAACCGGCCACTGCAGGAGCAGGGAGCTGTGCAGGAAGCATAACTACTGTATAGCCCGATGTTGTAATTGCAAAGAAAAGTTCCATTGCATCGATTGTATTGCGGTCGAAGACAGCAATTTTTGCACCCTTCGGAAGATTCAAGCTTTCGATAAGGGCACGACGCTTGCCTATGCGCTCGTAGTACTGACGATATGTGTATGTGTTTACCATATCCGAAACAGCGGGACGATCTGCATAATCGCGATTTACTTTCTCCAACAAATCTACCAATGTCGGCAAATAAGGAAGCTTTTCCAATTCCTCTTTCGGAATCAAGTTAAAAAAATAATTTTCCATAGTATTAAGATAATTTGTTATTTGCTAATTCGTTTTAAAAATTCACCTTGAAGTTCGACCATACTGTCGTGCAACTTCTCGGTCTGCGCCTTTATGTATTCGGCAGTCATGCCTTCGGTTGGCGGGTCAAGATGGAAAGGCGTTCCCACCATAAGCTTTGTACGCTTAAAGAAGTTATAAGGTCCATCGATATACACCATAACTATCTGCACGCCTGCGATTGCCGCAATGGTAGTTATTCCCGAATGGAACGGTAATATCTCTCTGTTTTTTCCATGGCGGCCTTCGGGGTAAATGCATATATTTTCCTTCTGGTTGCGCAGTATGTCAACCGACTGGTACACCCACTTGGTATCGACGTTCTGGCGGTCGATTGGAATACATCCAGTGTGGCGCAAGTACCAGGCCATACCCTTGTTGTTCTCGAAACGGTCTTTAGCTGCCAGATGGTGTATGGCATCGCGACGGAAAATAGTACCTATTATCGTCCCGTCGAGATGATTTATATGATTGCTAACCAATATTGTAGGTTCGGTTAGACGATTTTTCTGTTTCTGCTTGTCCACATAATATGCCTTGGGGTGAAACACAAGATGCACTAGGAAAGCCAGAACAGCACAAAATATTTTGTCCATTGCCTTTTTCATCAATTATCTTCTTTAGCAAATTTGCGGCTGCGAAGATATACAATTTATTTAAGACGGCAATCAAAATAAAAAAACGTCTATTCCACGCAAAACAACAATCTTAATGCATTTCATTGTCTATAAACGACATATCCGTGTATAAACGACAAGAAACGACTAATAAACGAAAGTAAACGTTTAAAAACCGACTCGTGTTTTGAGGTAGCCCGACCTTTGCAGCGGATTTCGAAACGAAGTCCGAACGAAATGTTTAACTATAAAATTTACACGCGATGAAACTAGGCGAACACATAGAAATTGAAGCAAGAATAGGTTCGGTTCCCGAACTGGCGAACGAAATGTGCGGGCACAAACTCGTAAGATTTGTAATAGCAGTCACCGACAGAAGTATAAATAACAATAGGTACGCACAGCAGACGCACTGGTACACAGTAAACGCACTAGGCGACACAGCCGAAATGCTACTCGAATCGGGTCTGCGTATATGCGATACTATAACCATCAGTGGCAGGTGGGTAATTGATAGCAACCGCGATGTACTTGGAAATAGTAATTATATGTATGAGATTATTGCAGAAAGTGTATCGATGGCAAAAGATAGCTGTGCGAGGAGTTACGAAGTGGCATAAACGGTAAGATTTCCAATGCAATGGTTAAGACAAATGAAATATTGCAAGAGGAGATTGCAACAAAAAACGAAAGAAATTGACAATGACAAATTTAAACGACATATTACAAAACAAGATCAGGTTATACGACCAGGAAAACGGTACCGAACTGGCGCGTTTTGTTGCCTTTCTTGAAAGAGGAAAGGTTTACGAAGGAAACGAAGCCAAGTTCTTCCATGTCGGAAAAACGGGAGAACTACTACAAAAATATGGGATGAAAGGAGATATAACTATTGGAAAACAAGCTATAGATACAAGAAAACACACCCATTCAAAACACATTGTGAATACAGTAGACTGGGTTAAGATTATTTTGGTTATTAACAATCCGCTTGCAATATGCAAATACATTCCAGAGGGAAAAACTTTTCGCTTGTACACAAGTGTCGTATTGGAAGGAAATGTCGCTTGTGTTGGTGTTGATGTAAAGAAAACACGAAGCAACATTGAAATAACTAGAATAAAAACTGCCTTCTGGCGCGATATTGAAAAAATTGGAAATGCAGAAACAGAAATACTCATATATCCAGAGCAATAAAAAAACATCGGGTAAAATTTTGAACCGGCCAACCCTTGGTCACACCCCCGATGTCTATTTTATCCTATTGGACACTGCAAAGATAATAAAAATTTTTATCAGCCAAATTGTAGAACTAAAAAATCAGAAAAATTGACAATGACAAATATAAACGAGATATTACAAGACAAAATCAGGCTATACGATCAAGAGAACGGTACCGAGTTGGCACGCTTTGTTGCTTTTCTTGAAAGAGGAAAGGTTTATGAAGGAAACGAAGCAAGGTTCTTCCATATTGGAAAAACAGGCGAACTATTACAAAAGTATGGTATGAAAGGAGATATAACTATTGGAAGGTCGGCTTTTAGTCAAAGGCATACCGTCGTAGGACACCAACTTGATGATAACGATTGGATAAAAGTTATCAAGAACATCAATAATCCACTTGCAATAGCGGAATACCTTCCTAAAAAAGAAAAATCGTTTCGTTTATATACCACCATAGCATTGGAAGGTAATGTTGTTTGTGTCGGAGTAACTTTAAAGAAGACGAAAAACAATGTTGAAATATGCAATATCGGGACAGCTTTTTGGCGTGATATAAGAAAGATAGGCAATAATATTAATATATCCTGAACCTTAAAAACAAAAAAGTTGTCAGGTATTTCGACCGCGCCATCCCGCAAGCACAAACCCAACAACTTGATAATGCAAAAATAACAAAAAAATTTAAAAACAAGAAATATTAACAACTAAAATTTAAAAAACTATGGAATCAAAAAATCATGTACAGCTGATTGGTCGTCTTGGTGGCGAACCAGTAGTTAGAGACACAAAGAACGGAAAATTCGCAAGGTTCTCGATTGCGATAAACGAACAGATTAACGAGAATGGGCAGATTAAGACAAGTACACAATGGCACAATGTTGTCGCCTGGAGAAAGTTGGCAGAAAAAGTCGAATCGATGTGCCACAAGGGCAACGAGATTCTTGTATGCGGCAAACTCACCAGCCACAGCTACGAAGACCAGAACAATGTGAAAAAGTATGTCACCGAAGTGCTTGCAAGCGAAATTATCTGCATTCCGAAACAAGATAAGGCTGAAGTTGCATAGAAAATGAAATTCGTCAGAAACATAGTTGCAAAGGAAATAATAGATGCTATTCCATCATCAGTACAGCTTCGGAGGATTTTCATAAAAAAACAATTAAGTCCACTAAAGGATTGTGAAGTTTTTTGCGGAAGTCTTGGTGTCTATGTAAAGATTGAGAATAAAAGCATCAACGAGATTGCAGAAAATGCTTCTGTTTCAGCAAATTCAACAATTGCAGCACTTAACCTGTTGAATCTTGTAAGAAATGCAGAATTCGAGAAATTTTACTTACCTACTTCGAATACACAAGTAAAAAAATTCGGAGCTGTGTTTATTATTAGCCTCAAAGCAAATCTGATAGGATATGGCAATGCTAAGGTATTAGTTGCTGCAACAGAATACAGAGGCGCATTGTACTATTCGGTTACTGTCCCCCCGTAAAAATAAAGCACGGCTGCCCGTGCTTTATTTAGCAATGCGGCAGGAATACACGTTCCGAGCAACTCACAATGCTAACACCGCAAAGATAGCAATAAGTTTTTAATTAGCAATACATATAAACAAAAACAGCAAAGTAAAATTTGTTAACAAGTTTTTGCAACTATGGACACGCAGACAAAAAATTGAAATTATTTTTGTACGTTAAACACAAAAGACAATGATAACACTGAAAAAAGGAGACAAAGCACCATCGTTCAGCGGGAAAAACCAGAACGAGGAAACTATAACAAGCGAAAAGCTTGCTGGCAAAAAGTACATTCTCTACTTCTATCCGAAGGATAGCACTCCAGGCTGCACCGCCGAGGCTTGCGACCTGCGCGACAACTACAACTTCTGGATGAAGCGCGGATATACCATAATCGGCGTAAGCACCGACTCGATAGCAAGTCACAAGAAGTTTATCGAAAAGAATTCGCTCCCGTTCGACCTTATCAGCGACAGCGACAAGGTGATTGTCAACGCTTTCGGCGTGTGGGACAAGAAAAAGATGGCAGGACGCGAATACTACGGCATTTTGCGCACAACATTTATAATCAACGAAAACGGAATCATCGACGAAGTGTTTACAAAAGTCGACACAAAAAATCACACAGAACAGATAACCAAAGTATTAGAATAACAAAAAAATTACAGATATGGCAGAAACACCAGAAGAAATCAGAAAAGAAAAGCTGAAAGCAGTTCAGCTTGCAATGGGTAAAATAGAAAAGGACTACGGCAAGGGCTCTATCATGATGCTTGGTGCTCAGGTAGTCGAAAATGTACCAGTTATAAAGTCAGGTTCGATTGCTCTCGACGCTGCACTTGGCGTTGGCGGTTATCCACGCGGACGAGTCATCGAAATCTACGGTCCTGAATCGTCAGGTAAGACCACCCTGGCAATCCACGCCATCGCCGAAGCACAGAAAAACGGCGGTATCGCAGCTATAATCGATGCCGAACATGCTTTCGACCGCTTCTATGCCGAAAAACTTGGCGTCGACATCGACAACCTTATCATCTCGCAGCCCGACAACGGCGAACAGGCTCTCGAAATTGCCGACAACCTTATCCGCTCGGGTGCAATCGACATCATTGTAATCGACTCGGTGGCAGCTCTTACACCAAAAGCCGAAATCGAAGGCGAAATGGGCGACTCGAAGATGGGTCTGCAGGCACGACTGATGTCGCAGGCATTGCGCAAACTCACCGCAACAATCAACAAGACACAAACTTGCTGCATCTTCATCAACCAGTTGCGTGAAAAAATCGGTGTAATGTTCGGCAATCCCGAAACCACTACCGGTGGTAACGCTCTTAAGTTCTACGCATCAATCCGTCTCGACATACGCCGCATCGGTCAGCTCAAGGACGGCGACACCGTCATCGGAAACCGCACCAAGGTAAAGGTCGTAAAGAACAAGGTCGCTCCGCCATTCAAGCAGGCCGAATTCGACATCCTTTACGGTGAAGGCATCTCGAAGACCGGTGAAATCATCGATATGGCTGTCGAACTTGAAATCATCAAGAAGAGCGGTTCGTGGTTCAGCTACGGCGAAACTAAGCTCGGGCAGGGTCGCGATACCGTAAAGCAGCTCATCGAGGACAACCCCGAAATGAGAGAGGAAATCGAAAACAAAATCAGAGAAAAGATTTCAGCAAAATAATGAAACAATACATTTATCTAACTCTGCTGTTTGCATTTACACTTCTCGCATATTCGTGCAAAGAAGGCGGAAATGGTGATAGCGGAGAAACAACCGAACCGAAAACTTTGTCCGACAGCATACAGATGTTGTCGGACAAAATTCGGCAAAATCCGCACGATGCGGCTCTGTTCGTACAACGTTCAGATTTACAATTTCTTAATGGCGACCTCGACGAGGCCATAAACGATATGGAAATCGCAATGAAGGTCGATTCGACAAAGCCTCCGTATTACAGCAAGTTGGCAAGCCTTTACATGCTCAAGGCAAACGGCTCGGAAAAGGCAAAGGAAGTGCTCAACAAATGCATCAACCGCTACCCGTCGTACCAGCAGGCGCACATCGACCTTGCAAAAATTTTCTTGTATGTCGGTATGTTCCAAGAAGCTATGCAGGAAATTCAGTTCCTTGAACTCAACAACTTGCAAAATGGCGATTCGTACTTTGTTCGCGGCATAATTCTCCGCAAGGCTTCCGAAACCGAGTCGGATACAGCAAATACGCACAAATGGAAACTCGATGCCCTTGCCGCTTTCAAGAAAGCTGTTGAATACGACGACGAAAACTGGGAAGCATACAATCTTATAGGTGTAAGCCTTACCGAACTTGGCGATTCCATTGCTCTGGAATATTTCAAGACTGCTACTTCCAAATTCCCCGACAACCAAGAGATTAAATATTGGAACGGCTGGTCGCTTCGCAACTTCGGATACTACGAGGAAGCTAAAGACACCTACATTGCTGCTGCACAGATGGATAGCGCATCGTACTGGACTTTCATGGCGTACAGCGACTTAGGCGACATGTACAAAGACATAAGCCTCGAACCAGACCGCTACAGTACGGCAATTAACTACTACTCAAACGCATTGGCTTGCGACACAACCGCTTTCGAGACTTATGCCAAGCGTGGCGATGCATACGCACAAAACAAGCAATACCAGCTTGCCGAAGCCGACTACCGCAAGGCTCTGAAACTCGAAACCAACTACGAACCAGCCATCGAAGGACTGAATCGCATTGCAGGAAAACGATAAATATTTTTGCGTAGTATTTTGTCTTTCAATGTGTTTCACAAAAATAGGTTAGCATAGTGTTCAGCAGCCCCTTTTGTCATTCTGGACTTGTTTCAGAATCTGAAAAGGGGGTGCAAGTTGTATGATACAACGGGGAAAAGACAATAGTCGCAGATGCTTAGCATGACGACTATGGAAAGAGAACCTCGGAGAGGTTATATATTTGTAGAATGTAGTGATTTATAAATAGCGTTGGCGCATATTTTTGCAGCGATAGCAATGCAAAAATTGTGACAACGCATAAACGAAAAGCAATAAAATTGAATAGTATAATGCATAGAAGTATCGGTTTTCTCATCGTAATCGCATTGTTCTCTTGCAGTTGCAAATCAAATACACAACAAAAAGAAACAATTGCAGAGACCATTGCAAAAGACACAATTACATCTTCCCCACGCGAAGCAAAACTGACCTTTGTCGGCGATTTCCTGTTCGAAGCTCCATTTTTTACCGCCGTTGATAATGGCTACGACAAGGATTCTTATTTCAAACTTGTAAAGAAATACTTCGAGGAGGATGACCTCTCCGTTGGCAACATGGAAGTAGTAATTGGCAACGACTGCATGAAGGTCAGCGGAGACAACTACAACTTCTGCGCACCGCACTACATTGGCGAACTGGTAGCATCACTCGATATGCAGGTGCTATCAACCGCCAACAATCACACATTCGACCGAGGTCTCGAAGGCATAAACTCCACTCTCGACTTTTTCGACAGCACCGACATTGTAACAGTTGGAACATATAGAAGCCAACAAGACAGGGAAACTCCAAGAATTGTTGAGAAAAACGGTATAAAATTCGGCTTCCTGGCATACACATTAAGCACAAACCAGATTGTACCCACACAATACAGAAACCTTGTCGGGCTTTATAGAAATCCCGAAACACACAAAGTCACCGATGAATACAAAAAACTGATTGCCAACGAAATGTCTGCACTTCGGCCGCAGGTCGACGTGCTTGTCGTGATGATGCACTGGGGAACTGAATTTACATTTGAGCCAAACAGCGAACAGAAGGAAATGACGAAATTACTCAACGAACATGGCGCCGACATCGTCTACGGCAGTCATTCCCACTCGGTACAGCCAGTAGAAATCATTGGCGACGAGCACAAGACGCTAGTTTATTACTCGCTTGGCAACTTCGCATCGCAGGACGACGACATTGCCCGCACTCCCAAAGGCCAGGAAACCTTCGACAACGCCTACCAAGTGGGACTTCTGTCGCAGTTCAAGGTTAGGCTCGACAATGGTAAGGTGGATTTTTCCGACATTACAAACCATCTAATTGTCAACCACCTCAACTACGACATGAAAAAATTTGTCCTTGTACCCTTCGAGCAGTACGACGAATTCTACGAGAAAACCCACTATCGCTACAACCTTGGCTTCAACAGAGAGTTTGTAAGCGGACTATACGAGGTGGTAAATAAAAAAATGAAATAAGGGACACAAAAAAATCATAATTTATAAATCCAAAACGTAGAAAAAATTTATCTTTGCTTCAACAAATATTATTTACAATGAAGAAACTATTATCAATAATTATTGGGCTTGCCATCGGTGCTACTTGTTTTGCACAGGCATTGGTTCCAGTTGCAATCAACGGCGGAAAGAACGCCACAGAGATAGTCGAAAACACCAGTTCGACTTTAATATTTACAAGCAAGCTGTCAGAAATTTCGCTTGCTAATACAGTTGAAAACGGAGAAAACTACTCCCAAATAGCCATCGACGGCTATATCTCAAACAACAAAATCGGTTACCCACAATTGCCAGTAATGGTAAAAATGATAGAAGTGCCGATGGGAGCAGAAATCGTTACCAACGTAACGGTAAACTCTGAAAGAGTTGTCAGCCTTGCCGATGCAGGGTTCAGCCAGGCAATAGTGCCATGCCAACCGGCTCAGTTCAAGAACCAAAAAAAGGAAGATATTCCTTTTGCAAAGAACGCGATATATTCGAACAGCGGCTTGTACGAACCCGAAATTGTAACAATAGAGGAAGCTGGCATCATGCGTGGAATACGTCTCGTAAAGGTTATCGTCAACCCGTTTGCATACGACATTGCCGACAACGCACTTACCGTTCGCGACGACATTTCGGTAGAACTTTCGTTCAACAATGCCAGCACTCGCAGCAACGCCATAAAGGATAGCAAGTATTCGCCTGCTTTCGGTGCAATGTACGACAAGATTTGGAACTACAAGAGAACCCGCAACGCCGAAATGCACTACCCGATAAAGTACGTCATCGTTGCCGACCGTATGTTCGAGGATGCCTTGCAGCCGTTCATAGCATGGAAGACAAAGAAAGGCTTCAATGTAATAACCGCATACACCGATGAGATAGGTCGCACCGAATCGGCTGTTCACACATATCTGCAAGGACTTTACGATGCCGCTACTGCAGAAAATCCTGCTCCTTCGTATGTGCTTTACGTAGGCGACACAACACAGATCGGAGTACAATATTCAAAACTTCCTCATACACAAAGTATTATGGGCACTGAAAACGACCATTATACCGATGTATATAAAGTATGCTTTGACGGTGCAAACGACTACATTCCCGATATGTTTTTCGGACGTTTTTCTGCACAGGACGTAACGCAACTGACACCGCAGATTGAAAAAACACTCATGTTCGAGCAATACACTTTCCCAAATGCATCGTATCTTGGCGATGCATTGCTAGTTGCTGGCTATGACAGTACTGATCCAGATGGATACGACGATATAAATGGAAACGGACAGATAAACTATGCTACACAGTACTACTTCAACGATGCACACAACGTAAACACAACTATTTATCTGTCGCCCGAAAGCCACACTAGCGGCGATGCCATCAAGACGCAGATTAGCAACGGTGTTGGATTTGTGAACTATTCGGCACACTGCAACGAAAACGGCTGGCAGGATCCGGAATTCAATGTCGGCGATGTCAACAACCTGCAGAACGAAAACGAATACTTCTTCAGCATTGGCAACTGCTGCTTGTCAAACAAGTTTGATGTAGCCGAATGCTTTGGCGAGGCATTGTTAAGAAAAGCCGGCAAAGGCGCAGTTTGCCACATCGGCGGTACAAACAGTACCATTTGGAACGAAGATTTCTACTGGTCGGTAGGCTCTATGGCAACAATCAACGTAAATCCAACTTATGAAGCAACAAACCAAGGCGCGTACGACCACCTGTTCCATGAACGCGGAGAAACCCCATACGTTTCGGCTGGCGAAATTGTATTCATTGGTAATTTCTCGGTAAATTCAACAACATCCGAATACATACAATACTACTGGGAAATATACACACTTATGGGTGACCCGTCGTTGATGCCATACGTTGGAGTTCCAACACAAATGACTCCAGAATATTCCAACATATTGCCATTAGGTTCGACAACTCTTGAAGTAACTGCCGAAAACCTTTCGTACATCGCACTCAGCAAGGATGGCGTACTTCTTGATGCTCAGTTCACGGGCAATGGCACAACAGCAGAACTCACATTTGATGCACTTACCGAAACCGGAGAACTCGACCTTGTTATAACTCGTCAGTTCCGCGCCCCGTACATACAAAATGTTATGGTTGTAGCAGGCACAAACGAAAATGATGCAACAATACAGTCAATAGTTGCTCCAGCACTGGCAATGTCGGCTCAGGAAGCAAGCTTCCAACCGCAAATCACTATTATGAACCTCGGAACAGCAAACTTGACTTCGCTGACTGCAAACTATACTATTAATGACGGCTCACCTGTAACAACCAGCTGGACAGGAAACCTCGCTCAATACGAAACTTCATCTATCACTTTCGATGAAATAAGTCTTGAAGTCGGTGACTACAATTTTGTATTCACAGTTGAAAATCCTAATGGACAAACCGACGAAGATCCAACCAACAACAGCAGGTCGCGCAATGTGTCTGTTTTACTAGGCAATGTGTCGATTATAAATGTAGTTGAACCAACCGGCAACTACTGTAGCTATCCACAATCAACACCTACAATAACTGTGAAGAACACCAGAGAATTCCCAGTAACCTCGGTTACAGCATCATACACCTGCGGAGATTTAAGCGCAGAAAAAACATTTGATGTCAGCATTGCAGCAGGCGCAACTACTAACTTGGAGTTTGACCCTGTTGTAATTCCAGAAGGCGAAGGCTCGATTTCGTTTGTTGTAACAACAGTAAATGGTGGCGAAAACGAGACACAAACACCAACAACGGCCAACTTCAACATCATTTCGCACGATGGTGAAGGTTTCCGTCTAAGCCTTACCGCCGACTACAACGACCTTTTTAATCCAAATCCTAATGAAACTACCTGGGATATAAAAGACTCTGAAAACAATGTATTATACAGCGGTGCTGCTGGCGAATACACAAGCACAGCAGTTATTACAGATTTCTGCTTAGGCTACGGATGCTACACATTCAATCTATACGACAGCCAAGGAAACGGACTTTCTGGATTATATGGTTATGCTACCGGTAGCGCTATATTCACAAACTTAAACACCAACGAAACACTACTTTCTGTTGGTTCTGAAATCTTCTCCACAAGGACCATAAACTTCTGTGTTGGCGGTGCAACCGAGAATGCAATCGAAACAGCTGCCGAAATGTCAATCTACCCCAACCCGACAAACGGAACGATAAACATAGCATCTGAAGATGAGATTGACAACATCGAAATAATCAACAGCATTGGCACTACTGTTGCCAGCAGCAAGGCTACGGGCAACAACACCAGCATCGACTTGAGTAACTTGCCAAACGGAATGTATTTTGTTCGCGTATTCACCACAAACGGAATAGAAACTGTAAAGGTGGTTCTCGAAAGATAATCGGACAATACAATATAAACACAGAAATGCGACACGATCTGTCGCATTTCTTTTATACCTTTTGTAACAATCAAGTTTTTTCGTAAACTGCATAAAGAATCGGATTTTTTGTGTATTTTTGCAAACTCAAATTAATTCGTTTAACGGAAACAATATAACACAATGAATACTAGCAAAGTAGGTCTCGACTTTGAAAAAGTTGAATACGCAAGAGGTAAAGCAAGAGAAATTGCAAACCAGGTACAGGATTTCGTTGAAAACTACACCACTGTAGCGGTAGAAAGAACCTTGTGCCGTCTGCTCGGAATCGATGGCATCGACAGCAACGATGTTCCACTGCCAAACGTAGTGGTCGAAGAACTGAAATCAAAAGGCGTTTTGAACCAAGGCGTTATGTTCTACTTAGGCAATGCTATGGTAGAAACTAAATTGTCGGCACAAGAAATAGCAGAGCAAATTTCGGCAGGCAAAGTCGACATTTCAAAGCTTCCGATTCACCCGATAGATGAAATCAAGAAAGCCCTCGAGCCTACAATCAACAAAACTATAGAAAAAATCAGAGGAAACCGCCTGCGCCGCGAAAACTACATCAAGACCATTGGCGAAGGCAGCAAGCCTTATCTCTATATCATTGTTGCAACAGGTAACATCTACGAAGATGTCGTTCAGGCTCAGGCTGGTGCTCGTCAGGGTGCCGACATTATCGCAGTTATCAGAACCACAGGTCAGAGCCTTCTCGACTATGTGCCATATGGCGCAACAACCGAAGGTTTTGGTGGAACTTTTGCAACACAGGAAAACTTCCGCATTATGCGTAAGGCACTCGACGAAGTTGGCGAGGAAGTTGGTCGCTACATTCGCCTCTGCAACTACTGCTCAGGCTTGTGTATGCCCGAAATCGCAGCTATGGGCGCACTCGAAGGACTCGATGTCATGCTTAACGATGCCCTCTACGGTATCCTCTTCCGCGACATCAACATGCAGCGTACTCTTATCGACCAGTATTTCTCAAGAATAATCAACGGTTTCGCAGGCGTTATCATCAACACAGGCGAGGACAACTACCTTACTACAGCCGATGCATACGAAGAAGCGCACACCGTTCTCGCTTCCGACCTTATCAACGAGCAGCTTGCTTTGTTGGCAGGTCTTCCCGAAGAACAGCAAGGTCTTGGCCACGCATTCGAAATGGATCCGTCACTCGAAAACGGATTCCTATACGAACTTGCTCAGGCACAGATGATTCGTGAAATATTCCCCAAGGCTCCGCTTAAATACATGCCTCCTACAAAGTTCATGACTGGTAACATCTTCCGCGGACACCTTCAGGATGCGCTATTTAATATAATAGGTATATGGACACACCAAGGTTTGCAGCTTCTCGGTATGCCAACCGAAGCTATCCACACACCGTTCATGAGCGACCGTTATCTGTCTATCGAAAACGCAAAATACATCTTCAACAACATGAAGAGCATTGGCGAAGAGGTTGAATTCAAGGAAAACGGCATCATCCGTAAGCGTGCAGCCGAAGTTCTCGACAATGCAACAAAACTTCTCGAGCACATGGTCGACGAAGGCTTGTTCACCGCATTGGAAAAGGGTATCTTCGCAAACATTAAGCGTCCGAAGAACGGTGGTAAAGGTCTCGCTGGCGTTACCGAAAAGGGCGAAAACTACTTCAATCCGTTCGTTGAACTGATGAAGGGAAAGAAATAAATGTTACGATACAATACTTCACGGGAAGGTCGTCGCGATGACGACCTTTTCTTTTTCGTAGCGTATCAATAAAAGACAACAAAGATATCGTCGAAATAAACAGGGGTTTCGATAGGATTGAACGGATAGATCTTGAACCGGGAATACTCGCTGAAATTATTTGGAAGTTCGAAATCCATTACAACATTAACCCACTCGTCGGTTCTCTTTGTCTTGTCGATTATTCTCCACGAATACCACAAATTTTCTTTTTCGCCAGTATCATCAATAATTTCAAAAGCAAGACATGGATCGCGAATTTCGTCGGTCTGATACACCTGCAATACAACCGACAGACTCCTAGCACCCGAAACTTTACTTATGCTGTCCTCAAGCGTAACGCCATAGCGGCTGTCGGCATATACTACCGAAGAATAGTTGCCCGAAAAAGACTTTTCAGAAGTTAGTGTCTGCGATTGCTCCCATTCGGGATTTTCACAATCGTTGTAATAAAAAACGGCCTCCTTGAAATTGGTTTCGTCAAATCCATATTTATAGCCAACGTACTTGAACACATACAGGACCATGCCAGTATCGTATCCAGAATAATATTCACATAGATTTTCGGTGAACTTGGGAATCGACTGCGACTGATACTCGAAACCCAATTCACGCAATACATCGAATGGATTTCTGCCGGCAAACTCGCCTACACACACCAATTCCTCCAAATTGCATTTCCTGCATGTAAAGAAATTTACAGCATCCTCCCTAAGCAAATAACCGATTCCATAAATATTGGTATACTTGTGCATGGTTGCATTTTCGTTCTTATAGAAACCGCTTATTGCTCCAAAAGGTCCGTAAGGATTAGAATAAGGTCCATATATAATATTCACCTGTTCATTTTTAAGGTTATCGTTGATGTACTTGGCAAGATAAAAGCTCTGGTACCCTGCCGATTTCGACATGTTAGCACCCAAGCCCACTACATTTACCAGTACAAAAAATGGGAAAACGATATACAATGTAATTTTCCACAACCTTTTACCCTCCCATCTTTCGTCAAGCCGAGCAATTACCGACATAAATATTGCAGGCACAAGGAAAGCCATCGGAAAAAGGAAACGCACTTCCTTGTGAGCTATCATGGAATGGACAATAAAAAATGGAATCAGACACCATAAATACGGGTTCTTCGGATTGCGTACAAGCAGATAAACTATTGCCGCCGCCAAAGGCACTCCTATAAAATAAGTTGGATACGAAACCAGATTATCCAGATAATACCACCATGGCGACGAACCAAACATGTCGGCACTGACTTCTGAATTTACCTTGACATACCTATATGGTGCGAATACGAACTCTCCATAAAACCAGCTGTCGACACCAACTCCAAGAGCCAAATATGTCACGATGAACGATATTGCCGGCACGATAAAGAAGCGCCATCCACGTTTGTCGATAATCAATGCCCAGAGCCCGAAGCCAAATATTGCCAGCCCCATCTGGAAACGGAAAATAAACGACAATGCAATACATATCCCCAAAAGCACCTTATGCAAAGCATCTTCCTTTCCCGAAAAGTATATCGACATTGCAAACAAAAGGAAAACTCCGCCGAAAGTTTCGGAAGAAAACCTGCATGCTATATAAGGAATGAACCAAATCAACAGCGAAGCTGCCAGATATACCGTCCTGAGTTTTTCGCTCTTTATTCTGCAAGCCGTATTTCTTACAAACAATACTATTGCAAGATAAGAAACAACGGCGGCAAAAATACGCATGACCATTGCCTGTACATATGGATCGCTCACCGAAATAAATTCGAAAAGCTTGAGGAAACCAAGGCATATAGTAGGCTGAAGCATTGGACGTATCTGCACATCGTACTCCCATGCTACCAATGGTGTAAAAGTATCGGTCTTCAGTCCTGCGTATTCAATAATCTGGAATAGTTCGTCGGCATGATGGTAACCATAGTTTGCCACGGCTGTCACGATAAATACAACGAATGACAGCACATAAATCGCCAGGTTGGCAGGTTTTGCAGAAAAGATTCTATTCCGCATAAAGCATCACCTTTACTATTTTTGTGCCTTTGATTTCCAATATCCTGAAGCGATACAAGACATCGTTGTCATTTATTGTGACAATCTCGCCAGTTTTGGGGAAATTACCCGAAAAATACATAATGTAGCCGGCAATTGTTTCGTATTCGTCTGATTCGGTAAGCGAATAGCCGTATTCCTCGTTGAATGTTTCCACATCTTCGAGTCCAGACATGACATAGTTGCCGTCCTTGTTGACTACAACCGACAATTCGTGCAAATCGTGCTCGTCCTCAAATTCACCAAATATTTCCTCTAGAATATCTTCCACGGTGACTATTCCGCAGGTACTTCCAAATTCATCAACCACTACGGCAATACTTCGGTTGGTGGTAATCAGGCGACCAAACAGCTTCTTTGCCGACATGGTTTCGGGAACAACCAGAATCTGTCGCATAATATTACGCAGTTTCTGCGGATTCTTGAATATATCCTTGATGTTTACATATCCGATAATATCGTCCACATTCTCCTTGTATACCAGCAAGTTGGAGTGTCCAGTCTCGACGAATCTCCTGCGCACGTCTTCTATCGAATCGTTCACCTGCACGGCAAGAATCTTGTTTCGAGGAACAATGCACTCGCGAAGCTTGATGGACGAAAAGTCCATCGCATTCTGGAAAATCTTGAGTTCCTGAGCCGACTTGGCCGAAGGAGATTCGGTGCTGCTGTCGATAATATCCTCGATGTCGACCTTGCTGAACATATTTTCCTTCTGATGGTCGTCGATTCGCACACCGAAAATTCTAGTTATCAGCCGTGCAATCCACACCGAAACTACAACAACAGGATAAAACAGGAAATAAAAGAAAGCCACAGGTACGGCAAAAGTCTTCAATGCAGAATCGCTAAGAATGCGGAACAAAGTCTTGGGAAGGAATTCGGCCACAAAAAGAACTATAACGGTGGCTATTATGGTTTGCAGAAGAAGAATAAGCATTTCGTTGCCCAGCGGAGCCAGGGGTGCCGCCAGAACCTTTGCGAGGAAAATACTGTAAACCACATTCACAAGGTTGTTGCCTACCAGCATTGTGGATATGTACTGCGACGAGTCCTTTGTAATAAGTGCCAGTACCTTCGAATTGAAACTGTCCCTCTTGGTTTCGATTTCAAGTCGCAGCTTGTTGGAGGTGACAAAAGCAATCTCCATTCCCGAAAAGAATGCCGAGAGAGCTAGCGCCAATACTATTATCACCCAGTTTACCATTATTCCTCCCCGTTGCGCCTACGTTCACGGCGCTCCTCGTTACGACGTTGCATGAATCGCATAATGAACATTCCCACGCTTATTACAGCCATAGCGTAAAATATCCATACATTCGATACGCTGTCGTATTTAGTCTGATAGTATATGCCTGCAGCCAGACAGAAAACTGCCATCACAACCCACAGACATTCCACAACAATTCTAAAAATCTTCTTGCTATTCATCTTTTATACTTATTACTCCGGCAGGCTTCAAAATTTTCCATTCAGAAAAATCCTGGTTCGACTCGAAGCCGTCGCCAGTCAATATTTCATCTTCGGTGGTTATCCTTACAAACTTGTCGGAATAAACCAGTTCCCTAGTCATGTCCCAGTAAAGCAACTCGGTGTTGATCTTCTCGTTACGGCTAATATTGTCGATTTCGACGTCAGATTTTATCTCCCACAATTCCTTTTCGATAAGAAATCTGGCATACGAACATCTAAGAGTTGCCGAGACTGAGCCCAAATCATCGAAAAATCTTACACTCAGTCCGTAACGGTATTCGTCGTACTTCAAGTTCTTGCCTTCGTACCTCGACATCTCCTTAGCCTTCAGCTCTATCATTATCCGGCCCGAATCGCTGTACGCCGTTTCGAAACCATATACCGAAAAAGCAGGCATATTGGAACGGGAAGTCAACAGGTTAACTTTCTCAATATCGTTTTTACATGAAACAAATATCGTACTTGCAACAATTGCAAGCACGATACCTGTCTTTAAAAATATTTGCTTTAAATCTGACACTACTTGATAAACCTTGCAGTGGTTGTCTCGTTAATCCAGCAACCTACAGTTACTGTTGCACCTTCCTTCATATCAGCCCAGAAAGCATCACTAGCCTTCGGGAAATATGCCGAATAGGTTGATATAAGCTTGTTTGCTTCTTCGGTAACCGAAGGATCTACGCTCTTAGCCTTCTGGAACTGGTCAACAACAACCCAGTAAACCCATTTGTTTTCGAAAGCATCGTTACCGCAGCCCTTACCACCAGCAGCATAAACCCTACCTATCAAGAGATATGCCTTACCGTAGTTCGGGTCGACTGCCAACGCATTGCGTGCAGCCTGACGAGCCTTAGCGTAATTGTTCATGCCGGTGAAGTAAAGCAAACCAAGTTCGTAGTACATGTCGGGTTTCTTCTCATTGCT
>CADARW010000013.1:0-8441 GCA_902790405.1 uncultured Bacteroidia bacterium | reverse complement strand
CTTGGCCGACTCATCACGCTTGAAGTAAGCCTGACCTATAGCATGGGCAGCTGCAGAACTCTTTTCGTTTTCGTACATTACAATAGCGGCACGCATATACAGGTCGGAAAGCTTGCACTCGTCGCTGTTGCCGTTTCTCAGAAGCTTTACAATCTTCTTTGCCAATTCGACATTGGTCGGGTCGGCTTCAAACTTTGGAGTGAAAACATCGATTATCGACTTGCAGTCGGCAGCACTACTATTTACAAACAATTCTTCAACTGCGGTTGCTGCATCGGAAATCTTTGCCTTCTTGTCCTCCTTGGTTTCCTTTTCCACCTGCTCTGCAAGTGCATCGGAAATAGAGGAGTAAACATTTACCATAGTCTCCTTGCTGATTTCTTCCTTGTCGTAACGATTCAGTGCTACTACCATGTACAGTTTGAGCACACCATAATTAGATGAGTTACCAGCAAGTTCGAATACTCGAGCACACATATCGTAAACGTCTGCACCGTTTTGAGGACGATACTTGTTAAGCATAATTGCCTTAGAACCAAGATAGTTTGCTTCCTGGCCATACAACTTTATACGCTTGTCGTATATCATAAGCAGGGTGTCGATTGCAGCCTCGCGTGCATCACCTTCTCTTGTTGCAATTATATTTTCAAGGATTGTAGGACCTTGTATAAATACATTCTTGGTCGTCTTGCGGTCAACCTTGTCGTCGCAATTGTCGAAGCACCATTTCCAGGTGTGATATGCATCCCTATAGTTTTTCTGATTGTAGAATTCCGTATAGGTTGACATATTAATAGTGAAATCGTCAACCTCACCATCCTGAGCAAAAGCACCTGCCGACACAAACATTCCGGCAACAACCATCAATAATAAAACTCTCGCTTTCATAACCATAAAATTTAATCAATTCTACTTTTTACAAACCAACGGTCAACTAAATTGAAGTTGACACCAATTATATAATAATTTTCTTTTACCATATTGTTTTTCAAAGAACCTCTTTGTCCGATCTGCAACGTTACATTAAATACCGTTTTTGCATATCGTGGTTTTAATCCTACTCCAAAAGTAATGCCATAATCTGGAACAGAAAGTTTTCCGCCGTTCATATTTATATAAGAATTGTTAAAATACAATCCCATACGATACGACGACGACTGCCATAAATTCTTAGGAGACAGACTATTAGGAGTGTATTCTGCGCCTAAAGCTGCACCCAGGCTATTGTTGAGAGAGTCGCAAACTCCAAAAAACTTACTATTCTGCCAGTTTTGCATAGTAAAGTCGGCAGCAATCGAAAGTTTCGACTTGTAAGTATAACATAGTCCAAATCCAACAGTATGTGGCATACCTATGGTGCCTTTAATATCGCTGTCCTGATAAATAGTATCGACAACAACTGTCGATGCACTTGCCAGAGTATTGTACACCAGTGTCGATTGCTTTGCCCGAAGATCGCGGTTGTAGCCATAGTATGCACCGAGGCGCAAGTTATCTTCTCCGATATGAATATTGTACTTTAAACCGACGTCGAAAGTAACATCGGAAATCTTGAATGTCTTCTGGCAAAACGAATTGACATAGATTCCTGTAGAATCTTCAGTAAAGGCGATTGCGTTCGAATGATAAATCTTACCAAAAAGATATGAAACACCTACACCGATACTCAAATCCTTTATCGGATTAAATGCGTTGTCGAAAAATATTCTGTTGAGACCGCCATCGCCAGCATACACATAATTCTTATTGATGCCGTACGAATTGTCGGGAGAATAGATAGAATAACCGACATTGCTATATGGGGTTATCCCGAGAGCCATCTTCCACCATTTTGCACAGGCAAAGCCCACGGCTATCTGCGAAAGTTCGGCATCGGACCTAAGTTTCGAGCTACGAGGATTCGAAATTGAATATTGCCTAAGTCCGGCATCGAACCCGAAGTTGAACACAAAAGTGAGGGTATCTATTTCGCCAATGCTGGCAGGGCTCTTGTAGTTGATATCGTACATATACGGTGTAGCATATCCCACACCTCCCATCGACGAGTTGCGTGCCTGCGAGTTTGAATTCACATCGCCAATACCGTAGCGCGAATACGGCGAACCGACCTTCCCCTGCGAATAGGAGAATGCCGCAACAGACAAAGCAAAGAGGATCAGCAATAATCGTCTAAACATTATATTCCAATATTTCATTCAATCCAAAAGCCACCAAATATGGCTCCGCAAAATTATTATTTTTTATTCTTTTTTCAAAGAAAAAGCTATCGCCACCAGTAAAAATGACAAGCAAATTGTCGAACTGGCTGTCGAACGCCTTCACTGTGGCTTCCACCTCGTAGGTTATACCATTCTGAATACCAAGGGTTAAAGCCTCTGTAGTATTAGTCCCGAACAAACCTTTGGCAGACTTATCCACCTGCAATAACGGAAGTCTGCCTGTAAAATTGTGCAAAGCCCTGAATCTTGTTTTCAGTCCGGGCGAAATATTTCCGCCGAGATATTCGCCTTTGTCGGTAACAATGTCGTATGTTATTGCCGTTCCCGAATCGATAACCAGTATGTTGCGTCGCGGATAGCGTGCCACAGCACCCACTACGGCAGCCACCCTGTCGCTACCTAGCGTTTCGGGAGTGCCATACTTTATTATTATAGGTAACCTTAGGGAACTATCATATACTATCACTGGGAAAAAAGGGCGGAAGACAGCAGCTATTTCCCCGGCATCGATACTTACCGACGAAACAATGCACCTCGTAATGCTTTCGGCTTTCACGCTTTTTTCGAGCGCCGGCAAAAGTTCCGCCACCTCATGGCATTTTATGCTTTTCTCAATTTTTCCATTACCAAACAGGAACATCTTGATAGAAGAATTTCCTGCGTCAACAACCAGATTATACATTAATATAAATTTGGCACAAAGATAATGCAAAATGATTTACGATTTATGATTTTAGATTTACGATTTAGCTGACAAGATGCAAAGGGGGCTAAAAGGCTAACAGGCTAAAAGGCTAACAGACGAACAGTCTAAAAGTCAGTAAGACTGTGTGCCTGTAAGACCGCAAGACTGATAGACAGTGAGCCTGTTTGCCCAGAAACGGCGTCATCCACTGAACCCTTGAACGGCGCAGCCCTCAACGAAGTTAAACAATTTCAAACGCCGCAGGCATTCAAACATAGAAACAGAGCAACCCTTCAAACGCCGTAGGCATAGAAACGGCGAAGCCATAGAAACGCCGCAGGCATTCAAACGTGCGAAGCACATAGAAACGCCGCAGGCATTCAAACATGCGAAGCACATAGAAACGGCGCAGCCCTCACCCCTCAAATCATTTTTTGTTTTTTTTGATTGTACCAAATAATATTTATTACTATCTTTGCACCCCAAAAAATATTTTATTATTATAGACTAATTTTAAACATTTAAGGTAATGGCAGTATTACAGAACATTAGAGAGAAATGTGGCGTTTTAGTTATCGTCATTGTCGGTTTAGCACTATTGGCATTCCTGCTAGGTGACTTCCTTAGCTCGGGACGCATAGGACATGGAGACGACTCGGTTATAGCCAAGATAAACGGTTCAAAAGTTGACCACAGCGAATGGTTGGCAAACTACAACAACCACCGCTTATTCTACGAAGTTGCACAACAGGGCAGAAACGTTGATGCCAACACAGAAAGAAGCCTCAGAGAAAGCGCTTGGAACGACATTCTCGATACATACGTATGGGACAAGTACTACGATGAAGTAGGCATAGGCATAAGCGACGAAGAGCTTGAAGACCTCCTTTATGGACCAAAACATGCACACAGCATTATAGTACAAAACTTCAACCTGCAGAAGAATGCAGAAACTGGAGAATACGACACCAAGGCTCCGAAGAACTTCTTCGACAATGCCGAAAATGATCCGAACTATACAGTAATCGCTGACTATTGGAAGAAAGCAATAGCAAAAGACCAGATTAGCTCGAAGTACGGCAACATGGTATCGAAGGGTTTCTACACCCCGACTGCCCTCGCTAAAATGTACTACGAAGACCAGACCAACACGGTTGACTTCACTTACGCATACAGGGACTACAACTCTATAAAGGACGAAGACATTACCGTAACCGACAAGGATATGGAGGCATACTACAACGAGCACAAGAACAGATTCGTAGAAGATCAGAACAACAGAGACCTCGAGTATGTAGTATTCGACATAGTTCCTTCGGAAAGTGACATCGCCGAAATAAAGAAGAACACCGAAGAACTTCGTACCGAAATGGCTGCGCTCAACGACAATTTCCTTTCGTTTGCCCAGGCAAACAGCAGCAACAGCCGTCCCGAAGACAGATACGGACGCATGTACAAAGACGACTCATACATGACCGAAAAAGAAGCTGAAACCATCGGTTTCAAACCTGAATTCTTCAACTCCGAAACTGGTACAATGTCGGAAGTAATAATGCAGGGCAACTATTTCTTGTTCGGCAGAATCCTTGAAACTGCCAACAGGCCCGACTCTGTTAACGCTTCGCACATACTCCTCAGACCGACCGACAGCATCACTATGGAAATGTGCAAGGCAAAAGCCGACAGCATTGCAAACGTACTGAAGAGCACCAAGGCCGACTCTGCAACTTTCGCAGCAATGGCAATTCAATATTCCGAAGACCCAGGTTCAAAGGACAACGGCGGTAGCCTTGGCGACTTCACCGAAGGTACAATGATTTCAGAATTCAACGAAGCTTGCTTTGCAAACGCAGCAGGAACAATTCAGGTCGTTGAATCTCCTTATGGTGTTCACATCATTAAGATTAACTCGCAGACAAAGCCTGTAAAGAAGGCTAAAATCGCTATCCTCGACCAGGAAATAAAGTTCTCCGACAATACTTACGAAGCAGCTTTCCATGCTTCGAACAAGTTTATGGCAACAAGCACAACTGCCGAAGAATTCGACAAGAACGCTGAAGAACAGAAGCTCAACGTAAGAATGGCAAACAGAATTACCGACATGAGCGACAACGTTATCCCTGGAATCGACAACGGACGTGAAATTGTTCGCTGGGCATTCAACGAAGAAAGAAAAGTCGGTGACGTATCGAATGTTTTCGAAAGCTCGGCACGCGACAAGTTCCTCGTTGTAAAACTCTCGAAGATTCGCGAAAAAGGTTTCACTCCTTTCGAGGACACCAAGGAAATAATCGAACCCGAAGTTAGAAAGCAGATGAAGGCTGAAAAGATGATGGCAGAAATGAAGGACATGACTGTTGAAGCTGTCGCTCAGAAGTTCGAGGCAAAGACAGACACCCTCACAAACATCAACTTCGCAAGCTTCTCGCTCCCAGGTCTCGGACTTATCGAACCTAAGGTTAACGCTGTAGCTACCAGCCTCGAAGTTAACAAAGTTTCGGCTCCTATCGACGGCAACAACGGAGTATATGTTATAAAGGTTCTTAACAAGACCTCCGCTCCCGAAAAGCAAGACTTCGAAAACGAAAAGCTCGCAAAGATGCAGGAAAGCATGCGTAACTACTCGTACCGCATGAACAATGCAGTAAAGAAAATCATAAAGATGGACGACAGAAGAGCTAAGTTCTTCTAATAGAAACAAAACTTCAACAAAAAAAGAACCTCTTGAGAGGTTCTTTTTTTTGTTTATTTAATTCGAATAACCTATTTTTGACAACAAGTTTTTGTGTCATGAAACAAGTATTCATAATAATTGCAGCATTGTCGATATTTACAAGTTGCACAAGACCAGATTTTGAATATCCAGAATCCAAAATCTGGGCACATAGGGTAAACGACACTACAGCTGCAATGGAAAAAAGCAAGCACTTCGATGGACTGGAAGTCGATATCTTCTACTCCGGATACCAAGATAAAATATTTGTCGGACACGACATTGAGGACACCACAAACAACTTGTTGCTCGACGACTGGTTTAACTACATAAGACAACCATCGCAAAAATACTTCTGGATTGATGCCAAAAACCTTGACAATAACAATGCTGAAGCTATATCCCAAAATCTACTCAGCATTATGAACAAACATCACATGAATGACAATATATTTGTCGAGAGTCCCGATGTTAAAGCGCTGAAAACAATCAAGGATGCAGGACTGCGAGTGATATTGTGGACAGAAAATATCGTTTGGAACAACATAGACACTACAACTTGGATAGAACACACAAAGAAGACAATAAATAAACTTCATCCCGACGCCATCAGCAACGAAGCGGAAATGTTCGAACTGCTTGTACGATACTTTCCGGAACAAAATATCCACCTATGGCAGACACCAGCAAGTCCTAACGAAGAAAACAAAAAAATTACCTGCAAACTTTGCAGCAACGAGTCGATAAAGGTTGTGCTGGTAGACTACGACGAACCAATAGCGTACTAGTTGTTTCTTACAATTGGCTCACATATCTTGTGAAGACCGATAGCAACCAATATGGACACAGCGTAAATGCAGAAGAGAAACAAGAAATTGCTTCCCGAATATGGCATCAACCACACGAACGCGCCATGAACTATATATAGTTCGTATGATATATTCCCGAGAAACATAAACAAACGCCCTTGTGGCATTCCAATGTAATAGATGGCAAATATTACAAATAATGGCAGCAACCAGAATGCCAGCGAATACGAAGGGAATCCGCTGATGAAGTTTTTTGCCAAATCGAAATAGGTAAAAGCAAAAAGTGCAGCCAACAATACAATTGCAACAATACACGACAACAACGGATGCTTGCCAATCTTTTCTTTAATCGAAGGTTCAAAGTACGAATATGTCATTCCCACATTCAATGCCAAGGTAGAAATCCACCACCAGTCGCCCCAGCCTATATATTTGATTATTACCATGTAGGCAATCGACAAAAGCCACATCAAAACCAAAGAAACCCCTATCGAACGTATAAATCTGAATACGAAATAGAATAGCAGATAGAATAGTATGATTGCAACGATATACCACGAATTGGGTATAGGAGGACATCCTTTCATAAAGTCGCTGACCAAAATGCCGAAATCGAAGTTCCCTGTGCAAGCAATATAGCACTGATATATCACAATGGCAATAATATATGGTGGCAAAATCTTAAGAAATCGTTTCCGCATAAAGGTCTTCATATATCCTTCCTTGCTCTTTAGCGATTTTAGCAGTCCATATCCTGTAAGGAAGAAGAACAACCCTACAATTGCTGGTCCCCAAAACCAGAATTGGAAGAAAAATGTCTCGCCATTCTTGCACAACGGCTGCGAACTATGGTGCAAAACTATAAGAAACGCTAAAAAAGCCTTTAGCGACAGAGACCTGTCTCTATCGAAATTCTTTAGTTCGAATGGCTTACGGCGTCGTGCAATAACCGAAACAAGTGCGCCAAGCAACAACAATAGAACTATTAAAAAGAACAATTCCATTTAATTCAGTTTTTTGAGAAATATCTGTCCCATATCCGAAACAAACTTGTACCGGCCGAACTTCTCTGCATCAAAATCAAATACACCAGTTGCCTTATCTTTCAAGAATGGATGATACGAAATCTTGTGATATTCAAGGTTTTTGTCTGGCAAATCGTTCAAATCGTAATTTTCACCCGACACATTTGTATATGTCAGTTCGCGATCGAACTTTGCATTCGACATTCCGCAGGCAGAAATCTCAAAGTGGACAGCAGGCGCGTTGCAATACAAAGTAAAGCACCCGTCTTTGCCGGTATATGTATTCATTCCTATCCAATTCTCTGTCCACCCGCGAACGAGCGCACCCTCTACGGGTTTCTTTGTCGCCTCATCGACAACCATACCCCTGATCTGGATATTGTTGTAACCAATCATGTTGAAATAATTAACCGGACGTTCGGCCTTTCGGGGCTTGTACTTCGAAAATTCTGCAATTTCTTGAACAGCAGGCTTCAGTGTACCAATAATCCTTTTCCCCGATGCAGTCTCCGTATATCCTTCATGATTCATCAATCCTGTATATTGTGCTTCGAAATGGGTATTTACACATTCCTGGAATTCCCACCAACCGAAGCCAGCACCTCCGCAATCGCGGACATATTCGTAAGCTTCCTTCATAAATTTACGCTGGTCGTCGTAGGTTATCGAATCATCGTCGGCAGGTAAGGCCGTCTCCCCTATCATCCATGGTTTGCCTACATACTGGCTATACCAGTAGATTTCGTTTTTCACACGCAACGGATGATATGTATGTATCTGCACAAAATCGACAGGGAGAATAGAAGCATCCCACTCAAAAACTTCGATAGGCTCCGAAAAACCTATGGTAAACAATTGTTTTGGCGCATACTGGTCGTGCAATCCCTTCCAATATGAAACAATACGCAGGGCATCGAGCTTGTCGCGCTGCGGCACAGAATCGAAATACAAAGGCTCGTTCATAAAAACGTAAGAAAAAACAACAGGATT
>CADARW010000012.1 GCA_902790405.1 uncultured Bacteroidia bacterium | reverse complement strand
TTCCCAGTCGGCATTGCGCGACACAACTTTAAGCGAGAAAAGACACAATACTATTATTCCGACAACGGCTGTAAAGTATTTTGCAGCAGCTACATTTTTTGTGATTCTAGGTAGCACTTCGGCAAAGAACCACGCAACGAGCAAACAAAATCCGATAGACGAGATGAATACAAAACGTTCGTTCATCAGTGTGCCGACTGCGAAGAAAATGTTGCAGACCGGTGCCAGCGGAATCAAGAAGAAAAGAATCGAATACGAGGCGATATCCTTTTTCTTTATCATTCCATAAATTGCGTAAATGCCTAATGCCAAGTATATTACCAGTGACAGCAGAGCAAGTCCGTCCGAAAGTTCGGTCTTTGGAATTTGCCATGGGTAGTAGTCGTAGGTGAGCGGATGTGGAACGAACAGCAACTTAATGTACATCAGTAGAGTTACGAATATAGTGCCGTACCTTTCGGAGAAGTTCATGTTGATGAACGGGTCGTTCATGAGTTCCTTTGTCTGCTCTGTATGTTCCCAGCCTAGCACCATACCGCGCACTGCCAGAAATGCCACCGAAGCCACTGCAAGCGGTATCATCACCTTGCCGATTTCCTTCCATTTGGCGTTTGTGAAGTAGTATAAAGTCAGGGGAACGATGGCAAGGAACACTATTGCGTTTTCCTTCGAGAAAAGTCCGCACAGCAGAGCAAGTCCCGAAAGTATTAGGTAGTACATTTTTTTGCTGTCGATGTACTTTATCGACCACCACAAAGCTGCCAGCGAACCGAGCAATGTGAGAATCTCGTCGCGACCTTTTACATTGGCTACGACTTCGGTATGGATAGGATGGAAAGCAAATAGCAGTGCGGCAATGAACGGGATCGAAAACCACCACGAATCGTTCTTGCGCGGGAACAGCCTTACCAAGATGAGGTATAGCAGAACCACTGTGAGCGCATAGTATATTGCGTTCATGGCGTGGTTCATGGCAGGACAGCCCTGTCCGACGTAAACCTCGTTTTCGTCGTAGAAGTCCTTGCCGAAAAGCTCTATTTCGAGGGCAAAAGTTGCAAGCGACAGAGGACGGTAACGCCCTCCTGCAAGGAGTTTCTTTTCTTTGACAATCTGTTCCACCGTGCGAGTGCTGTCGTTGAACACCCAGAAGCCGGTGAAAGTGTCGTACTTGAATATGTCGCCGATTCCCGAAACGCCTTCCTGTGTGAACGAATTGCGGATGAGCACCATTGAGTCGTCGAGTGCATAGTCGTTGCGCAAAGTGTTGATGTACAGGGCTAGCGAAACAACAGCAAGGATAATTATCGGTACAAATCCGATTTTAGCCTTTGTAGTTGCCAACGGTTTGGTTTCCTTGGGTTCGGCAACAATTGCGCTTTTTTGTATTTTTTTCGGTTTCGACATGGCAATTTTTTTTGACAATGTTGCAAAAATTATTCCGTCTTTGTCTCAGCATGCTTTTCGGTGCCGTCTTCGGTTTTCTCGTCCTTTGCTGGGATAAGTTTTTTGTAGAATATTATCATCAGGAAAACCGATATTGTGATAGCCGAGTCAGCGAGGTTGAATATCGGGCGGAAGAAAATGGATTCGTCGGGTGGGGTTCCCCATCTTATAACAGGGCAGTAGAACATATCCACCACATTTCCCGAAAGGAATCCAGCATAACCGCCACCGTCTGGGAAAATCTGTGCCACTTGTCCGAAACTTTCGTTGAACATCATGCCGTAGAATGCACAGTCGATGAGGTTTCCTGCTGCACCTGCAATTATCAGCGAGATGCATGATATTATGAACAGGTTGCTTTTCTTCTTTATCAATGTTACAAGATACCAGATAAGTCCGCCGACGGCAAGAATTCTGAAAATGCTGAGTGCAAGTTTGCCCCAGTTGCCACCGAATTCCATGCCGAATGCCATTCCTGGGTTTTCGACAAACTTAAGCATTACGCGGTCGCCGAAAATGTGTATTTCTTCGCCAATCATCATGTGGGTTTTTACCCAGATCTTGAGAATTTGGTCAAGAAGTATGACGCCCAGTATTATTGCAATCGGTACTATTACCCTTTTGTTTTTCATTGTCTGTATAAATTTTGCGCAAAGTTAAATTATTATTGCCGATAGTCCAAACGAATGGAAAAAAACGTGCTACAAGAATGCCCAATTCATTATCCCTACAACAGCCAGATAGCGCACAAATTTCCCAACGAACATAAGTACTGTGGTAATGTATGGATTGGTACGTAGTAGTCCCATAGCAATGGCAATTATGTCGCCAACTATCGGCAGCCAGGTGAGCAGAGCGGCGGCGCATCCGTATTTTTCCACACGGCGATGTACCTTTTCTAGCTTTTCACGCTTTACCCTGAAATATTTCTCCAGCCATTCCCATTTGCACAGCCATCCCATGCCGAAGCTGATCATTCCGCCGATGGTGTTGCCTAAACTTGCCACGATGACGATAATCCACACGTTGTAGCCCAACAACGACGCTCCCGATACCAATGCTTCCGACGAAAACGGTATTATCGTCGCCGACAGCAGGCACCCGAGAAATAGTCCGAATAGTCCAAGGTTTTCGAGCATGGCAAATTAAAAGGTCACAAAGATAACATATATGGAATAAATTTAAAACAATCAATACCTCGTATAGGTTACATGTCAGCAGAACAGAGTGTTCGTTTTCGGAGCGTTGGCGCGTAAGGACCCCGTTAGGGGTCATGGTTCTGTAGGAAAGCAAGCATTTAATGGAGCGTTGGCGCATATTTTTTTGCAGAAGCATACAAAAATTGTGACAACGAACAATCAATTCAACAGCCAGCAATTTGCCACAGCGCACATATTGCATTGTTGCATTCCGACCCCGTTAGGGGTCATGGTTCTGTAGGAAGAAAACAATAAAAACACAGCGTTGGCGCACGTTTTTGTCGCGATAGCATACAAAAACTGTGACAACGCGGAAAACCAGCACACAATAATAAATATGAACGGTATTATAAAAAAATGTTCGGAACGATTATTCGCCCCGAACATTATGTTAGTTGTTTATTTCCTAGTATCCGTACGATGCACCGTCGAAGCAATGTAGGCAGAGCTGTTCGCGTGGAAGACCAACAGCATCGCAAACGGTCTGCAAGGTGTTGAACTTGAGCGTATCGACACCAACGCGCTGGCGAATCATCTCGACCATCTTGGCATATTGCGGAGAAGTTTCGTCCTTGTAGGCTTCGAGGTTGCGAATATGTCCACCTTCGAGTTCCTCGATGCAGCGACGAGCTATAAGTTCCATATCGGTCTTCGAAGCCGAGAAATTCAGGAATTCGCATCCGTGAACCAGCGGTGGGCAGCTTATACGAACATGTACGCGCTTAACGCCGCAGTCGTACAACATCTTCACATTGTCGCGCAATTGTGTTCCACGAACTATAGAGTCGTCGCAGAAAACAGCTTCCTTACCTTCGAGAACCTTGCGGTTGGGGATGAGCTTCATCTTTGCGACAAGATTTCTTGTCTCTTGGTTTACAGGCATAAAGCTACGTGACCAAGTAGGAGTGTATTTGGCAACACCACGCTTGTAAGGAATACCGGCACCTTCGGCATAACCGAGTGCCATTCCGATACCAGAATCTGGAATTGCAGAAACGAAGTCAGCCTTTATGTCGTCCTTTTGTCCCATTGCATGTCCTAGTTTGTAGCGAACTTCCTCGGCGTTGATGCCTTCGTATTCTACGCATGGGAAACCGTAGTAAATCCAGAGGAACGAGCATATCTGCATCTTGTTGTTTGGTGCGAGCAGCTGTTCTATTCCGTTAGGAGTAACCTTTACAATTTCGCCCGGGCCAATGAAGCGGGTTGTGTTGTAGTCGAGGTTGAGGTAGCTGTGGCTTTCGGATGCAATTGCGTAGCTTGAGCCTTTGCGACCTATTGTCAAAGGTGTGCGGCCATATAAGTCGCGTGCTGCGATGACGCCATCGGGGGTAAGTATCAGCATGCTGCAGCTTCCCTTGATGTGGCGGTAAACATTCTGTATGCCGTCGGTAAAGTCCTTGCCTTGAGTGATTAGCAGAGCAACGAGTTCGGTGGGGTTGGTTGTGCCCATGCTCATTTCGGTAAACTGTTGGTTAACTGACAGACATTTCTTCTCCAGTTCGGGGATGTTGTTGATTTTCGACACGGTGACGATAGCAAATCGTCCGAGGTGCGAGTTCACAACTATTGGCTGCGATTCGGTGTCGCTAATTACGCCAATGCCGAGGTTGCCCAACATTTCGTGTAGGTCGTCGGTGAACTTTGTCCTGAAATAGGAGTTCTGGATGCTGTGGATGTTACGGTGGAATTTACCGCTTTCTTCGACTGTACTGATACCAGCACGCTTTGTTCCCATGTGGGAATGATAGTCTGTTCCGTAGAAAAGGTCTGTTATACAGGCTTCTCTCGAAACGACTCCAAATAGTCCGCTCATAAAAAGTAGTTTTTTAGGTTAAAATTTATGTCGCGAAATTACAACAATCATTGTAAAAATTCTGAAAAAAAATGATTTTTTTGCATTGTATATATGCTTTTTGATAACTTTTTGAATATTTTGTTGTTATATAAATTGTTGAAGAAATTATAAAGCCCATTTGTCTGTAAAATTGTAGGAAAAAATGAAATAATAATGTGGAAAAGGTGAATTTTTCTTCTGAAAATGTTCTTAAAATTGGATTTTTGAGAATCACGCCACCCTTGAACCTTGAACGTTAAACTTTGAACCTTGAATCTTATAACGTATTCAAACCATCTCCGGCAGTCCGTATGCCAAAAAACCTATCACTCCGCAGATGAGAATCAGCAATATTGGACTTTTCTTGAACTTGTACGATGCTACGAATACACCTATAAAAATTAATATGCTAAGGACGAATCTGAATGTCGATTCGGTTGGCGAGCCGAAATTTTCGGTAGAAGTAAGCAGCAGAGCCGAAGCAGCAATCAATCCTACCACGACCTTGCGCAAAATCAGGAAAATATTGGCTAAAGTCGGGTTGTCCTTGTGTTTTAGAAGCACCTTTGTTATAATAAGCATCAGCAGGAAAGGAAGCAAAATTACCGAAAAAGATGCCAAAAATGCGCCCAGTACGCCCATATATTCGGGGTATCCTGCATTTACGACCGCCGTATACCCTGCGTAGGTTGCCGTGTTTATGCCAAGAGGTCCGGGTGTTGCTTGACTGATTGCAAGCACGTCGGTGAATTCCTGCGAAGTCATCCATTGGTTTTCGACCACCACTTCGTTCTGTATGAGTGCCACCATGGCATATCCTCCGCCAAAGGTAAAGATGCCAATCTTGAGAAAAGTGTAGAAAAGTTGCCAGAAAATCATTTTTTAGCCTCCTTTCTGCCTTTGATTTTGCCATAAACGAATCCGCCAATTCCCGCAACAAGGATTATTATCACAGGTGACACTCCGAGAAGCCATATCAGCAGTGCGGCAACCACAGGTATCCAGAAGTTGCTCCACGAAATTTTTGCTGTCTTTGCCATCTTGAAAACTGGGGCGGCGATGAGGGCGACTACGGCAGGACGAATGCCTTTGAAAATGCTTTCAACCACTAGGTTGTCGCTAAACTGACGGAAAAACATGGCGATTGCAATAATCATAATAATTGGCATTAGCACGTTGCCCATGACGGCTGTAAGTGCGCCTATAAATCCGCGAGTGCGGAATCCAACGTTTGTCGCCATGTTTATGGCGAATACCCCAGGCATCGATTGTGCCAGCGACATGGTGTCCATGAATTCCTCCCTGCCGAGCCATTTGCGTCTGTCGACGATTTCCTGCTCCATGAGCGGAATCATCGCATAGCCGCCTCCGATGGTGAAAGCGCCTATCTTGAAGAATGTCCAGAACAGTTCGTGCAGTTTGGTCATGGTCGATTAATTTTCTGCAAATGTAAGGAAAATATATTATGTGATACCCGATAAAAAAACGTAGAGACACAAGGCCTTGCGTCTCTACGTTTTTTATTAATGATTCCTGTTATTCCTTTATCGCCTTGAATCCGTTACCGAGAATCTCGTTACTGTCGATTACATTGATGAAAGCGTTGGGGTCGATGTCGTAGATTTGTTCCTTGAGGTGGGTGAACTCGCGGCGCGAAACGGTAGTGTATATAAAGTTACGCTCCTTGCCGTTGTACATTCCGATACCCTTCATGCAGGTGCCACCGCGCTCGAGGTCGTTGATAATCATCTGGCGAACTTCCTCGTACTTGTCGCTGACGATGAAGATTGTCTTGTAGCTCTTTACACCTTCTACTACTATGTCGATTACCTTGCTTTCGATGAAGATAAGGATTATCGAGTAGATTGGCAGGCGGAAGTCGCCGAGGAAGAGCGAAGTAAGCGTGATGCAGCTGTCGACGATAAGTACCAGTGTGCCAAGTGAAATCTTGGTGTACTTATGCAATATCATAGAGATGATGTCGCTGCCGCCAGATGTTGCACCCGACTTGAATACCAAACCGATAGCAAGACCGTAGATGATGCCGGCAACAACTGTGTTGAGGAAATAGTCGGGGATGAACCAGCCACCGTTGTTGGCGATTTCGACCATGCTGATGCCGTCGATAGGAGCCGCCATTATCGGACCGTCATGTATAATAGGTGTATAGCCCCAGAACATTTCGAGCAGGAAGGTGAAGCAGAATATGAGGATTGTCGAGACAATTGTCTTCACTCCGAACTTCGGACCAAGAATCAGCGTGCCGATTATGAGCAGCGGAACATCCATGCAGATTGCGTACAAGCTTATCTTCCAAGGCCAAATGGCATTAAGAACGTTCGACAGACCGTAGGTTCCGCCTGGAGCCATGAGGTAGGGGTTGACGAACATAACGTCGCCAACGGCAAACAAGAGGCTGCCGATGAAGACCAAAAAGTAGGAAAAGAACCACTGCTTTGAAAATATTTTTTCTTTTGTCATGTTATAAACTTTTATTAATCAATAATTTGAGTTTAAATTTTCTCTGAAAATTTGCAGGCGCAAAGATACAATAATATTTGCGATTTTGGAAGAACGATTTCAGATTGATTTAATATTTTGATTAATCAAAGAATAATGTTTTGCTACAATTGAATTATATAAAAGTTTCAAATTTTAAAACCTTGAAAATACAGAAACTTAAACGTTCATTACGATAGTTTCAGCATATTATTTATTTCTTCATATTTCTTTATTAATTCTTCGAGGTTTTCGCGGCAGACAAACGAGCCCCCGTTTTTTATGAGGCTAACCATCTGTTTTTCGTTTTCGCTGAGTTGTGACTTGCCCTTTTCTGCTTTGCGCAGTACCGGACCAGACACCATCTTGAACATCAACTTGTAGAAGCCTTTGAGGCGTTCGCGATGCAGTCCGCCCTGCAAATAGTAGAACGGTACGTCGATGTTGTTCTGTTGTGCCAGAGTAAAGGCGTACTTGTCGCTCATAGGCGTCATGCCTACAGCAGCTATTATCATCGGATTGTATTTCAGCCTTGCCATTCTCAAGCCGTTAATCTTGCCTGCGCAAACCCAGCCGAGAAATATTACCGCTTCACGGTTATCGAAAATCATCGAGTTGTCGATGACAGGGATGGCAGGAACTTTTATTATGCTCGATAGCAATTCGGCATATTCCTTTGTGAACCCAGTGTTCGATTCGTAAACTATAGCCTTTATTTCTGCCATTTTGTTTCGATATAGTGTTGTTTTATGCCAAAGAATGTCTTGAGAGCGTCCAGTTGTGCAAGTATTTTCTGCTTTTGCTCGTCAGTTACGCTCGATTTTGTTGCGATAATCATCACATTCTTGTGCGTATGTGCATCGGAAATGAACTCAACGACTTTGGTCTTGTAGCCAAAATATTGCAGGAAAAGTACTCTTATGCTATCGGTAACGAGTTCGGCCTGACGTTCCATGAATATGCCGTGGCGCAAAATTGGTGACAATATTTCGTTAGGCTTGCCGCTTTCCATTTCGCCACGTATCTGGTGCTGGCAGCATGGTGCAGCCACAATTACCTGCGCTCCGGCGTAAACGCCCTTGGCAAGAGCATCGTCGGTAGCGGTGTTGCAGGCATGAAGGGCAATTAGCATATCGAGTTTTTTGGCATTGTAGCTGTCGATTGCGCTCTCGGCAAAATGTAGTCCGTCGAATCCCGATTCCTTCGCATATTTGTTGCAAAGTTCCACCATGTCGTGGCGAATCTCGACGCCGGTGACATCAGCCTTGCACTTGAGAGTGTTTGCAAGGTAGTCGTATAGAGCGAAAGTAAGGTAGCCTTTGCCGCTTCCCATGTCGGCGACAGTTATTGTGCTGTCGGTGGGTAGCGTGCCAATATGGCTGCTAAGAATCTCGATGTAGTGTGTTATTTGCTTGAACTTGTCCTGCGACTTTGGGTTTACGTTGCCGTTGGCATCGGTAATTCCGAGCAGATGTAGGTATTTCTTGCCTTCGGAAGCTTCGAGCTTGCGGTTTTTATTGCGGTCGTGGCTAAGCGATGGCAGTTCGGTAATGCTGGCCTCCTGACGTTTCATCTTGAAGTGGTTGCCGTTGTGCTGCATTACGAAGTCGCCTGTGATAGTAAACAGCGTGGCAAAGCGGAACTCCTCGCCAATGTGCTTGGCGATATTGGCGATGCCTTCGTCGATGGCGAAGTTCTTCACAATGTCACGCTTCTGGTAGCGGTAAGTGAAACTGAGCTTTCGCTCGCCTTTGATTTCCACTTGCTTGATGTAGATGTTCCGCACTTCGGCATCTTTGCTTAGTGGCGACGAAAGAGTAATCTTGACGAAGGTATTTCCGTCGAGACTTACTCTTATTTGCTTCAAGAAATCGTTTTCCATTCTAGTGCTTCGAGCTACCGATGTTAACAAGTTTCTTCATTCCGTCGGTAATCTTTCCGATGATAACATTTGGATTTGCAGGACCTTGCTGCTGCTCGTCCTGGTGCATGTAAATCTCGTCGATTACCGAAGCGTATTTCTTCTTTATTACATTACGTTTGAGCTTGAGGGTAGGTGACAATTCACCGCTATCCTGCGACCATTCCTCGCATACGAGGCGGAAACGCTTGATGCATTCGTATTCGCTCAAAGTTGCGTTCAACTTGTCGATTTCGCCCTGATATTTCTTGATAACGTTCGGATCCTTAATAAGTTCGGCATTGTCACGGAAGTGCAGTTTGTGCTTCGAAGCGTAGAAGTGCAGGTAGTTGAAGTCCGGTGATATGAGTGCGCTGGCAAACTTTTCGTTTTCACCGATAATCATTACCTGTTCAACAAAGTTTGAGTTCTTGAGCTTGTTTTCGATAACCTGTGGAGCGATGTACTTTCCGTTCGACATCTTGAAAATTTCCTTTTTGCGGTCGGTAATCTTGAGGAACTTTCCGTCGACAAGTTCGCCGATGTCGCCAGTGTGGAACCAGCCGTCCTCGTCGATAACCTGGCGAGTTGCCTCTTCGTTGTTGTAGTAGCCCTTCATGATGTTTGGACCTTTGGCAAGGATTTCGCCGTCGTCGTCTATTTTTACGGTAACGCCTTCAAGCACTGGACCAACAGTTCCGAGCATCGACTTGTCCCATGCAGGCCAGTTTACGGCTATCACAGGCGACGTTTCGGTAAGACCGTAGCCTTCGCAAATCTTCAGGTTGGCTGCTGCAAACAGTTTTGAGATGTGCAGGCTAAGCGACGAGCCACCAGCGACAATTACAATGATGTTGCCACCGAAGGCTTCTTGCCATTTCTTGAAGACGAGCTTGCGGGCAATATTGAGGCGGAACCTGTAGAATGCCGAGTTGTTGTTGCGAACGTCGAACTTTTCGCCAACTTTGAGCGCCCAGTTGAAAACATGTTTCTTGAATGGGGAGAAGTCTTTTCCCATAGCCACAATCTTGTCGTAGAATTTTTCGGCGACACGCGGTACCATGTTGAAAATATGAGGCTTTACGTCCTGTACGTCGCGCATGATGGTGCCAAGGCTTTCGGCGTAGTAAATCGATACGCCCTTTATCTGGAAAGCGTAGTTCATCATACGTTCGTAAATATGGCACAAAGGCAGGAAACTAACAGCACGCTGCTTGTATTCGGCAGGGATAATAGGACGAACACCGTACGAGTTCGACAGGATGTTCTTGTGCGAAAGCATTACGCCCTTTGGGTTGCCTGTTGTTCCCGAGGTGTATACGAGCGAGAATACATCGTCCTCGTTGATTTCCTTTTTGCGTTCCTCGACAATCTTCATCAGTTCATCTTCCTTGCCTTTGGCGTCTACCATCAGCGATGTCCAGTTGTCGGCGTCGGCAACATCGGTAAATGTGTATATGCGCGGCTTAGACTCAAGGTTTTCGATAACTTGCTTTGCTTTCGCAAAAAGCTTAGCATTCGACACGAATACCATCTTTGCTTCGCAGTTGCGCATTATGAACTCGAGTTCGGCATTGTTGAGTGTCGGGTATACTGGCACGTGAACAAGTCCAGCCATCGAAATAGCCATGTCGAGGATATTCCAGTGTGGCAGATTTTGCGAAATGCTTATTATCTTGTCGCCTTTCTGCAGTCCTGCGTTGATAAGTGCGCAGGCGCACATGTGTGAGTACTTGCAGTAGTCGGCAGGTGTGTATTTTATCCATTCGCCTTTGTCCTTGTGTGCAAATGCAACCTCAAGGTCTGCGTGTTCGTTGCTATAAATGTCGAGGATATCAAAGGTCCTCGTAGCTTTTCTCTCTTCTACTTTTTCCATGAATTTTTTGTTTTTGTGAACGGGCAGCTTCCGCACTTAATTGGGTGCTTGATAATTGAAGACAGCCAGTATCGGTATCCAATAGTAATGTTAAATGTTTTCTTCTGGTATCCGTACGACAGGTTGAACATTATGTCGCTCTTGTCGTTGAGGAAGATTGCGTATTCGAGGTCGGCAAGGAAGCCCAGCGAGTATTCCCATTTGCCGTTCTGGACCCATCCGTGTTCCTGTTCGTAGTTGGGCACAGTGCTCCAGCATTCGTGACCGTAGCCCATAAGCCCTGCACCAAAGCTGAGCGAGTTGCGGTAAATCTGGAACATTCTAACTTTCAAGCCCAACTGCATGAAAAGTCCAGGTTTTGATATGGCGTCGCTAAGACCACCGAAGTTGCCTCTTACGCAGAGGATGTCGCTCACAACGTAGGTTTCGAATCCAAGAATTACGCATGGTTCGAGTACGAATGTTGCGTTAGCATCTATTTTATTTTCGAAGTTCTTTTTGTTGGGTTCTTTGAAGAAATGTGCGCCTATTGGCGAAATTTTTAGCTGCAAAGTGGTCTGCCCTGCTGATTTGCATGGTAATAGCGCAATCGTTAAGATTATGACCGCCAATACGATACTGTAAAAAACAGACTTCTTCATATTATGCAAAGATACGTATTATATTGAAGCGCAAGTATAATATTTATTTTTTTGTTTGAACAATTTATTCTTTTGCAAAAACTTCATTGAGAACTTTCAGCGATTTTATTTCAGACAAGTTTTCGGTGTGTATCTTGTAGTAGTCCAGCATGTTCTCTATTATTTTGCGGCGATATTGGTACGAAAGCCTGATGACATTGCTGTCGTAGGTTGTTGATAACATTTGTGAGAATGCGAGGCTAAGCTGTTGGTCAAACGATTCTTCGTCGGAAGTAAAAAATGGGAGAAACATTCCTTCGCGCGAATTGAAGTAAGGGGTTTCGCTACAGAAGTTGTTTGTGATTTCGAATCCGAGGTGCTTGGCGAATTCCTTGAGGAAAATTATGTGCAGGTTGACAATGTTGGTTTCGGCGCTTTCGATTGCATCGATGGTGCTGCGGAAGAAATCGTATAGAGTGAGGTTCTGTTCCTCTTCGCGTACCATTTTCATTATTATTTCGGCAATGAACTGCGATATGCATATTTTTTCGATGCTGGTGTCGATGGCAGCAGGGCTTTTTACGAGTTCGCAGTACGACATTGCTTGAACCGAACGAGTATCCTTCAGCCTGAATTCGGTCTGTACTATGTTGAGCGGTGCAAAAAGGTTGGCTTTTAGTCCTGCCTTGTGCGAAGTGCGTGCAAGTACCGATATTTTCCCTTTAGCCTGGCTGAATAGGTTGACGACGAAGGAGTTGTCGGTGTATTTGATGCGGTTGAGTACTATGGCTTCGGTCTTGAGGAGCATTTAATAATTCAAAGATTTAGCTTGCGCTGAGCTGAAGGTTGATAATTTGATGATTTGTAGCGACGTGGCACACCGCGTCGCCACAGATTATCAATTATACATTGTCCATTGTCAATTATCCATTATTTTAGGAATAGAATTTTAGTTGTTGATTTTTGTTCTCCGATTTCGGTGGATGCGAAGACGATGTAAACGCCAGACGCTACACGGTTCCCATTTAGGTTGCGTCCGTCCCAGACTAGTTGGCCTCCAGTCGACTTGGCTTCGTAAACAATATTACCTGCAATGTCGGCAATTTTGATAATTGAGCCAGCTACAAGACCTTTGATTGTTATCGGTCCGTAGTAGTCGGAGCGAACTGGATTGGGGAAGGCGAGTATTTCGTCGTATGTTTCGGATCCTTCGGTAGCAGTGCCACGGTACGAAATGATACCCTTTGGGGTGGCAAAAAATACGTCGCCAGTTTCGGGAACTATACTTATTGCCAATATGTTGTCGCTTGGTATTGCGCTGTTAGTAGTGTTGAAATTGTGTATGGTTTCGATTCCGTCGGAGCTGGTGTAGTATGCTCCTCCGTTTTGAGTGCCAAACCATTTGTTGTTAGCACCATCTACGCATATTGCGGTTACAACGTCGGCCGAGAGCAGGATGTCGGCGTTGTCGGTGCCGTCGTTGCGAGGTACTTTTATCTGTCGTCCCCAGAATGTCGAGTTGTCGAATACCTTGTCGGGATTGTAGTATACGACAACGCCCTTAGCCGTGCCAACCCAGATGTATCCGTTCTTGTCTTCGGCGATTGAGTATACGTCATTGCTTACAGTCTCACCGTTTTCATTGCATACTGTTAGGTGTTTGTAGCGGTCGTCGGTTTTGTCTTCAGGTGTGCCGTTGTCGTCAAATACAAATAAACCGCCGGATTGTCCTAATACCATCCATTTTTTCCCGCTACTAGTGACGATTAGTTTTGTGATGTTTTTTACCATGTTTGGAAATGAAAATCCAGTCCATCTGCCTTCTTTAGTCATTACGTGGAGGCATTTAGACGCCAGTGAGTTTGTTACCCAAAGATTTCCGTTGCCGTCGAATGCAGCACTACCTGTTCTTATCATTTCTGATCCGTCGATTGGAACCATTGTGCTATTTGTCTCGTTATAAGATTTGTAGAACTGGTCTTGTCTGAATTCTACAAGACCTTTTGTCCAAGAGCAAAGGAAATATCTCTTTTCGTCGTTTGGATCGAAGGTAATTGATACGAAATCGGTCATTTCTGCAAGTTCGGGAAAATTCGATGTTGTCTTAGTTTTCCATTCGTAGTTTTCGTATATATATAATTGTAATGATTTCCATGTCGGCACAAGCGAAGATATGTAACCTCCGTTCACTGCTATTATCCTTGATTTTGAAGAAGAAATGTCGAATACTTTGTTGCTTTGAGGCGAATTTATGTCGATTATACCTCCGGTATTGTCCTTAATCCAGCAAAGTCCATTTTCCTTGTCGGCAATCCATATTTTATCGTCATATATTATTGCATGCGTGGCATTGGTGTTTATCCAGCTATATTCGGTCTTGTAGAACCAGTATTCACCTGTTGATTCGAGGTTTCTGCCATAAGTATAAAGAGCCGAACCTGTAGAACAAATTAGAGTGTCGTTGTTGCCAGAAATATTATTTGTAAATCTGCGGTCGTTTATAACATGCGTCCATGTAGTACCGTCGTATGCCATGATAGTGTCGTTGTTTTCTTGTGGACTTTTGTAGTTTACAATAAGTTTGTCCTGAAAATATTTAAGGGTATTGTAGTTTCCACCTTTCATCCATGCTAATGGAGGCTGTTCTGCGTCAGAAAGTTCTGTCCATTTTGAGAAGTCAACAAGATTTTCGTCAATGTTACCTTTATATACTCCTGTTGTTGTCGCAACATATATGTCGTTGTCGTTAAAATCCATGTCGTTCACATGCACGTAAGACCCATTGTTTCCGAAAAACCATGTTTCTTTTACTTCAACGCGTTTGATGTCGATGGTTACTATTCCGAAATCGCAGCCAATATATGCAATTCCATTTTTTGCAATTATTGAGTTGATGGTTTTGCTGCTGTTAATGTTCTTTTTCTTTATGTCGTTTATGTTTGTTATTTCATTTTTGTGTATAAGATCTATATTTCCGCTTGAGTATCCAATTATTATGTTTTTAGTTTGTTCGTCGTATGCGATAGCAGAAGGGGTGATGTCGGATAGATAATTGAGTTTTGTTAATTTTTCAATTTCCGAATTATCCTTGTTGTACTTAAGTATTCCGTTTTCGGAAATCATATATATTGTGTTGTCGACGACAATAATCTGTTTGCCGTTGTTGTATGAGAAATGGTCTTGCCATTGTCCTACGGCTACTTGTGCCGACGACATGAACGACACAACTAAAAAGATAATTGTTATTGCCAGAGATTCGTATTTATTCATTTTTTGTGGAGTTTGTTGAGATACTCTGCGAGTTTTTTTGCAGCATTTCCTCTGTGACTTATTTTATTTTTTATTTCGGCAGGCAGTTCGGCAAATGTCTCTTCGAATCCGTCGGGTAGGAAGACAGGATCGTAGCCGAAACCGTTGTGTCCGCGGAACTCCTTTATTATTTGACCGTTTACCTCGCCTTCGAAGATATGCTCTTCCCCGTTGAGAATAAGAGCGATTGCAGTTCTGAACCTTGCTTTGCGGTTTTCTTTTCCCTCCATATTGGCGAGAAGTTTTGCAATATTGTCGGCAAATGTCGGGTGTTCTCCTGCGTAGCGTGCCGAATATACGCCTGGTTCACCGCCAAGGCATTCGACTTCGAGTCCAGTGTCGTCGGCAAAGCAGTCTACGCCGAAATTATCGTGTATGTAGCGTGCCTTTTGCATAGCGTTGCCTTCAATTGTGTCCTGTTCTTCGGGGATTTCGTCGTGGCAATTGATGTCCGACAACGATAAGATTTCGATATCGTTGCCGAGGATTGCTCGCATTTCCTCGAGTTTGTGCTTATTGTTGCTTGCTAAAACAAGTTTCATATCAGTGGAATTTTATTTTTTTCAATATCTGGCGCATTATTTCGGGGAAGTACTGGTTGACAATCCGTTCCTTGTCGTCCTCGTAGATTGGGACTTTTGTGCTGGCGTAGTTGCCCGAAACAAAATCACCGTTAGCATTGTATATGCTGAAATGTACGCGCATCAGTCGGTTTACATTGCGTTGTCCGCTGATGTAAGGGTCGCGATAATCGGTTTTGATGTCGAACTGGTTTACAAACAAAAAGTAATCGACACGACGACGGCTGGCAATTTCCTTGAGCACTTCAGGCTGACCGATTACGATATGCAGGTACATGTCGTCGGTTTGCTGTCGTGTGCCGACAAGCTCGCCATTTTTCATTCCTGGGCGTGCGTTTTTCATCTCCTCCTCGCGTTGCTTGCGTCGAGCTTCCTCAAGTTTTTCGGCCCGTTTGCGAGCGAGAGTTCCCATATTTTCGGTGTCGAGTTCGAATTCGGCTAGACGCAGCTCGTACGACATGGTGGTGTATAGACCGGTAATGTCGGCTTCGTCTTCGCGAGTGTTGTTCATCATAAGGTCGACAATCTCGCAAGAGTCGATGAGCGAATTTATGATATAAAGGTTCAGCTGATAGCGGAAATATTCCATTATCTCATCGTGATTGAGTCCGTCGCGCCTAGCAATTTCGGCGGTGGCATCGTTGAAATATATTCTTTCATCAAATGGAACTACAAGTACCCGTTTTTGACGGTTGTAGCTGTTGTTGAAGTCAAGGTATTCCTGTCCGTACGTTAGTGATACGCCGGAAATAGCAATCATTAATATTATAGTAATTCGCTTAATGTCCATATCAGAAAAGATTTATAATATCGTTAAAGATTATGAAAATCATTAGTGCGAGCAGAATTAATAGTCCTATTCTTTGGATTATGTCCAGGACTTTGTTTGGCAGTCGGCGACGAGCTATGGCTTCGATTGTCAGGAGCAGGACATGTCCGCCGTCGAGGGCAGGAATAGGCAGTATGTTCATGAATGCGAGGATAATGGAGATTATTCCTGTAAGTTTCCAGAATCGTGCCCAGTCCCATGTAGGGCCATATACTTTGGCAATGCCGATTGGACCCTGCAGGTTTTCGCGAGCCTTTTCCTTGCCGCTGAAGATAAGACCGAAGCCTTTGATGTTGGCGTAAAGTGTCTCCATGGCGTCGCGCCAGCCGTATTTCATAGCAGTTGCAAACGTGTAGTCCTTGGTTTCGTATTTTGGTTGTCTCACGAAAACACCGATTTTGCCAGTGCTGTCGATGTCGACAGGTACGCTATATTCGCCACCGTTTGCTGCAAGTTCGAAGTTGAGGGTCTTGCCTTTGTTGAACTCGAGCATGTCGCGCATCTGTCCGAAGCTTTGAACCTCTACGTTGTCGATTTTTAGTAGGCTCGAATTTGGCTTTATGCCAGCCTTTTGGGCCGCCATGCCGTCGACAACGCTGTCGATTACAACCTTGTGGTTGGAAAGGGAGAATAGCATTCCTCCGCTTTTCATGTATGAGTAGAGCGTATCGGGAATTTCGATTTCCTTGATGTATCCGTTGCGGTTTACTGTGATCGACTTTGCGAAGAACAGCTTTGCCGAGAACACATCTTCGTATCGTTCAACAGGATTTCCGTTTATTTCGGCAATCATGTCGCCAGCCTCGAATCCGAGGAAGCGTCCGTATTCGCTAGGATATATGCCTTCTGGAACGTTTTCGACAGGCAAGTACGACTTTGTGAATGCCAAATGCGAAAATCCGAGTATCAGCACAGCTGCGATGACGTTCATCGTTACGCCACCAATCATTATTATCAGTCGTTGCCATGCAGGTTTTGTGCGGAATTCCCATGGTTTAGGTTCTGCCGGGAGCTGGTCTGATGAGGTAGTTTCGTCGACCATTCCATCGATGGCGCAGTATCCGCCCAGTGGGAAATATCCGATTCCCCATTCGGTTGTGGATTCGTCGTCGTCGTATTCCTTGGGTGCATTGCGGCTAAACCAGCTGAAAATCCATTTGCCCTTTACTTTCTTTGCCCTGAAAAGAGCGAAAGTCGGCTGGGTAAAAAACATTGGGAAATCGAAGAACAGGTAGAACTTCTTTACCCTTACGCCGAATGCACGTGCAGCGAGGTAGTGCCCGAATTCGTGGATAACTACTAGCAACGAAAGTGCCAATAGCAGTTGTACGGTCATTGTAAGTGCTCCCATCGTTGTGCGTTATTAGTTGTTTGATTCGCTAGGGTAAACTTGGGAAAACGAGTAGTCGTCCTTTATAGTATAAAGGTAAACTTCCTTGTTGCTAAATGAGTTGTCGAAATAGTTGGAATCCTTATGGTACTGACGCTTGCCGCCGAGACCTTCGTAAATGTAGTCCTGGTCGATGCATGGGGCGAAATCCTTGCCAGCTTTCTGCAGCAGCGGAATAAAGTAGTTTATTGCATCGGCTGCGATGTATGCGTCGGTGCTAGGCTCGCAGAGGAAAGCATTGTGGAACTTGCTTACGAACGACTTCACTCTGGTGTCTTTATAGTTTATGCTTATGTTCGAGAAGTAGGTGTATTTTACTTCGACATAATAGTTCGGGTCGATGCTTTCGTAGTTCATGATTTTTGGGTCGGCTATGAGTGTAATCTTGTAGTCGTCGGTAAGCTTGAACGCCTGTGTTAGGACTCTTGTAATTGACATTTCGGTTTCGAAAGTGATGACAATTATGTTTTCGACTCCCTTTTTCAGTGAGCTGCCAATGTTTTCGATGCTACTTCCATTGAATGCAAGTTCGGTGGCGGTAACGCCGGCATTACTCATAGCCTCGATGTATTTTGCAGCCGAAGCTTTGGATTCGTCGGAAGTCCCGTTTACTATAATAGCGTTACATCCTTCGATTTGCGAAGCATATTTTGCGACTTCGTTACGAATATCTTGTTTGCTCGGATTGAGCATTATGTTGTATGGATTGTTTTTGAGTATTGTCTCGTCGGTGACGAAAGGCAGAAGCATAGGAACATTGAGATTTAAGGAGTTGAGGTAGTCGACCTGGCTCTTGTATGCGGGACCGATTATCATGTCGACTCCATCGAGTTTGCCATCGGCAACCATTGTTGTAAGTATTGTGTTGTCCTTGCCTATGTCGAAGGCTTTGAACTTAATCTTCACGTTCTCGTTCTTGAAGTTTTCGAGAGCGACAAGGCATCCCGAATAGAAATCGACAGCCTTTTCGGTGACAGATCTGATTTTTTGCGGGACTTTTCTCTTTTCTTGTCCGGCAAGGTCGCGGAGGTTGGCGCCAGTTTCAAACGACATTAGCAGTGCCACAGTGAATTCTTTGCCGTGAGTGTACCATTCGTCGGGATTGCATTCGCCTGGCTTGTAGTCGCGGACTTGTGTGGTATCGTCGTTTTGAACGGGTGTAGTGTCTGTTATCGCAAGTACATCTTGGTGATGGTTGTCTTCGACTTCGGGCTGTGATACGATAGGTTTTACTATGTTATTCTTGCGCGGTATGCGTATTGTTTCGTTTATCGATAGAGGACGGTCTGCCAGGCTGGGGTTTTCGGCTATCAGTTCGTCGAGTTCGATGTTGTACTGCTTGGTTATCTTGTACAAAGTTTCGCCTTTTTCCACAGTGTGGTAAATGTATTTGCTGTCGTCGCGTGCTTGCACTTCCGAATTATCGGGCTTGTCGTAGGTCTTTGATATGACAGAGATTACATTTCCAGGCTTCTTGTCCTTTACAGGGAAGTATATTTCGTCGCCAGCCTTTATGCTTTCCTTTTTGTTGAGTTTAGGATTGGCGGCATAGAATTCCTTTTCAGTGGTATCGAAACTCTTGAGGAGCGAGTACAAAGTTTCGCCTTTCTTCACCATATAAATGATGTATTTGCCGTCTTTCGAAATTTCGTTTTCGATAGGAATGCGTATCACTTGTCCGATAGATAATGTTCCCGACTGAAGTTCGGGGTTGTTGTTCACCACGTCCTTTTCGGCAACCGAGTATGCCTTGCATATCGAGTACAATGTTTGTCCCTGCTGTACGGTGTGCAGGTAGAACTTCTGTCCGTTTTCGAGGATTTTTTCTTGCGAGATTTCTACTGGTACTTGTGCCGACGAGTAGTACACGGCGAAGATTGCGGGGATTAATATGATTAGAATTCTTTTAAGCATTTTCCTTGGTTTAATTTTGTTTGTTATTATTTCCTCTTAATGAAGACTGGTATTCGTTGTAGTATTTTTGGATGTCGATACCTTTATTTTGCAAGTTGTCGTTGAAGTACATTAGTATTTTTTCGATGGTTATATATGATGAGAATCCGCGCTGAACAAAAAGCGGGTGGGTTGCATGTTCGTCGAAAATGACGAATGCAGGAATGCGGTAGTCGGGATGTAACAGCGAGAGTACCAGCTGGTTTGGGTGCTGCATTTGTCCAGTTTCGTTTACAAATTCGTGTCCTGCAATTTTGAGAGTGTCGGTAATGTCGTATGGGATCTTTACTGGGTAGAAGTTTTTGTTTATGAATTCTGATAAAGCTTTTTCTTTGAATGAGCCGCCGAGCATTATTTTGCTGCTAGAGTTCCAGTCGGAATATATGTAGAGCAGGAGTTTCTTCGGTTGGGTTTTCATTTTTTCCACAGCCTTGTTGAAGTCCATCCAGTCGATTGAGCCGTTGAACATATCCGTAGTGTCGAGTTCGGGACGAAAGGCAGCATTGAAGCATTCCATGTATTCGTTCCAAGGGCTGTATTTGTTGATTCGTTCGGCAAAATATACGAGCATAGGCTCGAGGTCGCTGGCTGACATATATCCAGCAATAGGTATAATGTTGCCTTCGAAGTCGATGAAAACGAGGGTGGGGTACGACATTCGTCCGCTCATGAGCATTTGTGCGAGCATGTGCGGTGAGCGTTGTCCCGACTGCAAGTTTATGAAAGGCTTGAGTTCTGTGGTTTTTTCGCCAGTCTTTTCGTCGGTGTGTTTTATGGGGAACATTATGGTATCGGTAGTTTCGGCATTGAACTTCACAGGGTAGAAGTTGTTGTTGATGTATGATGCTATACCTGGGTCGTGGAATGTTTCTGCGTCCATCTTCTTGCACCAGCCGCACCAGTCGGTGTACATGTCGATAATTATTGTCTTTGGCATCGAGTCCTGCTTGCGCATAGCCTCCTCTATGCCCATCCATTTTATCTGTGCCGTAACTGCCTGTGCGCCACAGATAACTGTTATAATAATGAACAAGACCTTTTTCATCTCATAAAAATTTAAACTGCAAAGATACGAAACAATCCTCTTATAAACGGCATCGTAACCTTAAAATTATTTTAATGAAAATTTGTCTTGCAATGTCCGTGCCGAATTGGGGCTTGCAGTCTTGCTATCTGACAGGCTAACAGTCTTGCAGTCTAACCGCCTGACAGACTCGCAGGCAGATAGGCTGGTCTTCTGCTATACTTTTAGCCTTCTCTTCTTTTAGCCCAATTATAGGTTGATATTTGTGGCGATGAGTGCTATCTTTTACATCATTCTTTCACCTTTATATGTGCTGAATGCAGCAATACTATCTGCAGGTTTTGTATCATAACCATTATACATTTTCATAAATAGGCTGTCATTGCTTATACGACCCTCGAAATAATAATTGTTTACACATGAATAATATATATTCGTTTTTACTCCGTAAAAAAAACCATCAATATCAATCTTTGCTTTGAATTTGGCTTCTTCTTCATAGTGTTGTGCGTTAATATCGTATATTGTACGCTCTCTGACATATACGGAAGAGTCATCGTCCACAGGCAATATGTCCACAACAACATCTACATCGTATGGAGAATAAGAGCTACTAGTATGAGTATGTTTTTCGCATTCGTATGCACCATACCATTTTGAAGCAATTCTATAATCACTCTGCCCTTTTTTACATGATGTGCCGAAAAATACAGTAGCTACATATAATAATAATAAGAAAAATTTCGTTTTCATACAATTGAATTTGATTAATAATTGGGGCAGTCCATTATTTGCAATGACAACTGGGAACCAGAAGGAGCTTCAAAACCAGATTGCAATTCTATAAAGTCTGTGGCTTTCAAAAAAATGTTTTGTCCAGACGACAATGATGATGTGCCACTTAATGTAATTGACTTCTTTATTCCATAACTGAATGTATCATAGTCATATATTTCATTTACTACAGTATTGTCGTCGCAAATCAACTGAAAAACATTTATCTTGTCAACATACATGTAATTGGGTAAAATAATATTGGCATCATCTACAAGGCATGTTCCCCAACTGTCTGGAATCAATGCCGAATTTATAATTATATACATTGGATTCCGTATTCCAATGCCCTCCATATCATTTGCAATAGATCTTATCTTTTGCCTATCAATGTACCATATTATTTCATTTTCATTCCACTCTACTCCGTACCAGTGGTATTGTTGGCTATAATTGATTACAGGGATTTTTTCAAAATTTTTATTTGCACATTCTGTAGGACAATTGAAATTCCAATGAACATTACAGGTAACACTATCGGACATACATCCTTTACCTTCAAAGATGTCAATCTCGTTGTACCAGCAATCGGTAGTTTGAGAATTAGGACTTTGATTCCATAGCCAGAATGCAGGCCAATAACCTTGTCCTGTAGGAATCTTTGCATATATCTCATAATAGCCATATCGGTACGGCGCCCATGAAGATATTTCTCCAGATGTATATTGATGACTGCCTCCATAATAACAATTGTTTCCAAGTGGACAAGTATGATCTTGTCTAATAGTTCTTAACACAAGATTTCCATTGTTGATATAGACATTGTTGCTTGTATATACTTGCGGCTCCTCGCCTGTGTTTTTGCCGTGTACCGAATTGTTTACTTTTTCCCATAGTATAGTATTGAATGTTGTGAAATCATCCTGAATGACAACTCCCCAATTGGGATCCACAGAAGGATGCTGTGCAAATACAAAAATTCTGCAAAGCACAAAGTTTAATAAAAATAATATTCTAATTTTACTCATAGCAATCTTTTATTTTTTGTCCTTTATATAAAGTTATAGTTTTTAAATTATGTCCTAGGAGAAGATTATAGCGTACATATATGCTGTCGCCCGTAAAACTGCCACGAAAGTTATAGCTTAGTGCATTTATACCGCTTACGTACCACATGTCTCCATACGGATCGACCTTTACTTTTATATCTATATATTTATATCCCGACCCTGGGGGGACATTCTCTTTTTTTTCCTTTACATAAAGAAGGGAATCTCCGTCTGCCAATAGTACATTCAGAAGAACATTTTGAATACTATTCTTGGATTCCTTTTGGCACATATAAGTTCCTGCCCATTTTATGCGATAATCCACCTCTTCTTTCTCGCATGAAACAAAAGCAATTATAGAGATTGTTAATAATATCAATATGGTAACAATTAACTTTTTCATATCCTTACACTTCTATTCGGTCAATATCATACGCATGCTACCAATCTCCTTGCCATCCACAATCAATGAATACAAGTACATTCCTGCTGATAGTTCCGATGCGCTAATAGTTATTGAACCATTACCTTTTGTATTAATTGGCATCTGCTTCTTCAGTGTCCCCTGCATATCAAATACAAGTAACGATGCTTTACCCGCATATATCGGAATGTAAAACCTTATCGTAGTTTCTGTATAAAACGGATTGGGACTATTCTGATATAAGACAGCGTTAGGTTCTAATGCTTCATTGCCATTTTCGTCATTGTGGCTTCTTGTGCTTTTCTCCTCAATCTCTATCTGTCCCATATTGGCAATCTGTTCCTGAAGTTCTGCTATCTGATTTTGTTGTTCCTTTATTGCTTCCACCAACAAAGGAATCATTGCGATATAGTCAACACTATAATATTCATTCAGACTATCGGGTTCACTGACAATTTCTGGCAATACTTCTTTCATTTCTTGCGCAATAAAACCATAAGTTGGCCTGCTGTTCCGTTCCCTTAGCGGAGTGATTTTAAAATCATCTCCAAAATCATTTATGTAGTTGAAACTTTTCCCATTAACGAGCATCAGTTTGTCTAGTGCCGATTCTATTGGCTGTATATTTTCTTTTAGCCTTGCATCAGACGATATATAAGGAGAATGCATCAAAAGCATATCCCTAAAATATCCAGCTCCTACATAATAATTTGAAGTGCCAACTGTAAAATTGTAATCAGTACAATATATTTGGGCTGCACTATAAATATTGTTCCAATCAATATTAATTTTCTCCCAACTTTCGCCCCAACGCGTAAATGCAACAGGCCCTCTACACTCAAGGCGTAAGGAAGATGTAAAATTGCCAATTATAGTTTTTCCTTGGCTGTCTAATTTCAATTGTGCAAATACCGAAAAAGTACTTGTCGATAATACCAAAATCAATATAAAAACTAACCTTTTCATAAGTAGATATTTTTTTGCAAAAATAATTTTAATTTTTTTATTCAGAAATATTGTTTACATTTGCCATCCCTAAACAAAATTTCAAACAAATTAAAAAACAAATAAAATTATGAGTGAAATCACAAAATTGAATCCACAGGGTGTTTGGAAGAACTTCTATTCACTGACACAGATTCCGCGTCCATCGAAGCACGAAGCAAAAGTTGTGGCTTTTGTTAAGGAATTTGGCGAAAAGTTAGGTCTCGAAACAGTAGTCGATGAAATCGGCAACGTAATAATCCGCAAGCCTGCAACTCCGGGTATGGAAAACCGCAAGGGCGTTATCCTTCAGGGACACCTCGACATGGTTCCGCAGAAGAACAACGAAAAGGTTCACGACTTCACAAAGGACCCGATTGAAACCATCATCGATGGCGAATGGGTACGCGCAAACCAGACTACCCTCGGTGCCGACAACGGTATGGGTTGTGCTGCTGCAATGGCAGTCCTTGAATCGAAAGACCTCGTTCACGGACCAATCGAAGCCCTCTTCACAATCGACGAGGAAACAGGTATGACTGGTGCTAACCACCTGAAGGCAGGTATGCTCAAGGGCGACATCCTTATGAACCTCGATTCCGAAACCGAAGGCGAACTTTATGTAGGTTGCGCTGGTGGCGTTGATGTAAATGTTACAATGAAGTATGACGAATGCGCTGCTCCTGCTGGCTACACTGCTTACCGCATCGATGTTAAGGGTTTGAACGGCGGTCACAGCGGTATGGACATCAACATCGGTCGTGCTAATGCAAACAAGCTTTTGGTTCGCTTCCTCAACCACTGCCTTTACAAGACCGATATGCGTCTTGCTGAAATCAAGGGCGGTGACATGCGCAACGCTATTCCACGCGAGGCTTACGCAATAGTTCTCATCGCCAATGCCGACTGCGCTAACTTCGAGGCTGAAGTTGCAAAGTTCGACGGATACTACAAGAGCGAATTCGCAGCTACCGAAAAGAGTATTGCTCTCTGCGCAGCAAAGGTTGCTATGCCAGCAAAGGTTGCCGAAAAGGAAATCGGAGAAAAGATCATCAAGGCTACATTCGTATGTCCTCACGGCGTAGTAAGAATGAGCGACTCGATGCCTGGTTTGGTTGAAACTTCGAACAACTTGGCAATCGTTGAGTGCAAGGACGGCAACTTTGGTGTTAAGTGCCTCACCCGTAGCTCGGTAGAATCGGCTAAGAAGGGTACTATGTACAAGATTGGTACTGTTTTCGATCTGATTGGTGCTCATGTTGAATTCTCTGGTTCGTATCCGGGATGGAATCCTAACATGAATTCGCCAATCCTCAACACAATGAAGGACTGCTACAAGAAGTTGTTCAACGAGGATGCTAAGATTATGGCTATCCACGCTGGTTTGGAATGCGGTCTGTTGGGTTACGTTTACCCCAACTGGGATATGATTTCGTTTGGTCCTACCATCGAACATCCGCACTCACCGGTTGAGAGAGTAAACATTGCTTCGGTTGAGAAATTCTGGAAGTTCCTTGTTGAAACCTTGAAGAATGTTCCTGTAAAGTAAATCGGAATATGCAATAGATAAAAAGGCGGAGAAATCCGCCTTTTTTATTTGTGTTTCAATGTTATCACTGTAATTTCGGCATTGGCTCCAATTCTTGCTGGCAATGTGCAGCCGAGACCTACATTTATATACATTGTCTGTCCGTTTTCGTCGTAGCGGCCGTCGGTATCGGTGAATGTCCACGATGCTGGAGTCCAGCCGAAAAGCTTTACTTGTGCGGCATGTGTGTGTCCGCAAAGTGTGAGTGGAATGTCGGTTTGTCCGGCAACTTCGCCGCGCCAGTGGCTTGGGTCGTGGGTGAGCAGTATGCGGAATCCGTCGGTACCTTGCATGGCTTTGGGCAGGTCGCCCATGTCGATGGTGCGGAAGCCT
>CADARW010000011.1 GCA_902790405.1 uncultured Bacteroidia bacterium | reverse complement strand
CTCGCGAAGCTCGGTCATCGAGTTATTGGCTGCGATGTAGATTTTAACAAGGTTTCCCGTGTTGCCATGGGACTTCCTACGATAGTCGAACGCGATATCGACGAGGACATAGAGCATTTCGAAAAATCGCCTAAGCCCAAAAAGTACTCCAACATGCCGATAAATGTAGTTTCGTACGGCGAACGTATACCCCGTGACATGGCCATCGAACAGCTATCACTTGATCCGTCATACAGATATTTGCTATTTTTCGGATACATACGACCATACAAAGGGTTAGACCTTCTTATTGATGCATTTGCAGACCCACGTTTACGGAAATATAAAATAAAGCTGATTGTGGCTGGCGAATTCAAGGACAACATACAGACCTATATCGACAAAATCAGGAATGCTAACATCGGCGACTACCTAGAAATGCGTACCGAATACATTAGCAACCGAGATGTAAATAAATATTTCTCGGCGGCCGACATGATTGTGCAGACATACAAGAAACCTAAGGAAAGCGGTGTTACGCAAATGGCATACCATTTCGAAAAGCCAATGCTCGTCACCAATGTAAAAAAACTTGCCGACATAGTTGCCGACAAGAAAGTGGGATATGTTGTGGAGCCGACCCCAAAGGACATTGCCGATGCCATTGTCGATTTCTACGAAAACAATCGTCGCGAAGAATTCGAGAGAAACGTAGCCATCGAGAAACAAAAATTTTCATGGGTAAACCTTACCAAAACAATAGAAACACTTTTCAATGAATAATATAGAAAAAATAATAGGCGAAAGCATCGCCACGAAGCAACGCATACTTGAAAACAAGGAGCTTGTACAAAGAATCGACGAATTCAAGTCGATTATAATTGCAGCCTACCGCAATGGTGCGAAAGTGCTTTTCTGTGGCAATGGAGGTAGTGCCGCCGATGCACAACATATTGCCGCCGAATTGTCGGGACGTTTCTATCTCGACCGCAAGCCGCTGTATGCCGAAGCATTGCATTGCAACCCGTCGTATATGACTTCGGTATCGAACGATTATGGCTTCGAAAATGTATTTTCACGTGCCGTTGAAGCTTTTGCTCACAAGGGGGATGTTTTGGTCGGCATTTCTACTTCGGGCAACTCGGCAAATGTACTCAAAGCTTGCGAAAAAGCACGAGAAATGGGTGTTTCCATTGTCGCCATGACGGGTAACGATGGTGTAAAAATGGCTCAGCTATCCGACTTGCTTATAAATGTACCATCTACCGATACTCCTCGAATCCAGGAAGCACATATAATGATAGGTCATATCGTTTGCGAATTGGTAGAAAAAGAACTTTTCGGAAATGAATGATTCGTTGCTTGATCGTGCAAGGGAGACTTTTGGTCGCGACCGCTTTGCCACCGAAGTCACTGGCATAGAAATCGTTGCCGTAGATAAGAACTATGCGAGGTGCGAACTTGCAATTGACGACCGTCATCGCAACGCCATGGGCGCGGTTATGGGTGGTGTTATTTTCACGTTAGCCGACTTTTGTTTTGCCGTTGCCGCCAATGCCGAGAAACTCTCGGTTGTGTCGGTGTCGTCGAACATTGTATACCTGAATGCAGTACGTGGGACAAAGCTAATTGCCGAAGCCCAATGCTTGAAATCAGGACGTAAAAACGTTTTTTTCAGAATAATCGTTACCGACGAACTAGGCACATCGGTTGCCGAAATTACGGAAACAGGCTGCCAAGTAGATTTTTAAACCTTAATCTTTTTATTAACAACAAAACATCGAAGCATCAGAAACGCCGCAGGCATAGAAACGCCGCAGGCATAGAAACGCCGCAGGCATAGCAACGGCGTCAGCCATAGAAACGCCGCAGGCATTCAAACGGTGTCAGCCATTTAAACGCCGCAGGCACAGAAACGGCACCAGCCATAGAAACGCCGCAGGCACAGAAACGCCGCAGCCATAGGAACCGCCTACCTTAATATATACATCTTACCGACTTCCCGCTTGAAATATTTGTCGGTACCCACGTCGCGCTTTTCAATTTCCTCGCCGTTGAGTTTTGCTTTTACTGTATAGAAATAAACGCCATTGGCAAGCTTATCTCCGTAGGTATCGCAGCCGTCCCAAGCATATTGGGTAATGTTCTGCCCTATGGTAATAGGACCGAGTTCTTCAAGGTATATGCGTTTTACAATCTTGCCAGTGATGGTGAAGATCTCGATTTCGAGTTCGTCGGGAATTTCGCTGCCGGTAAGTTCGAAGACAAAGCGTGTACACGAACTGAACGGATTGGGATAATTCATAAGATTGGTAATTGTTGATTTTGTAATAACCTTAAAATCTATCACATAGCAATTATCTCCAGAAATATTTCCAGCAACGTCCTTTGCCTGCACCTGAAGTCTGTAAGTTCCGTCTTCGGTAAATATCGGCTTGTATATTATCTTGCAACTGTTTTCGGGCAATTCGGCCGGTATCCATTCGACAGTTTCCTGCGGATTTTCCTGTATGCCGAAATTTATCCGTTTGGTTTGTCCCGTAGTAAGATTGGTTAGGTGCATTTCGAACAACGAAGTATCGTTGAGAGCAAGGTATTTATTTTCATCTTTAAGTGTAACCAGAATCTCGGGCTTAGCCGATACAATCTCACCGTTCATGATGAATTTTCCATCGAAACTTACCTCTAGCAGAGGATTGGTATTGTCGGTGGCTATGTAGAAATACTTCGATGCTATATTATTATAATGGTATTGTTCGAGCTGATAATATGTTCCTGTGGCTTCGTTTATAGGGTTGAATTCTACCCAGATGCTATTGAGTCCCGAAAGTCCGAGAGTTGAGTAGCGTATCGTATCGACAAGTATATCGTGGGCCGGATGCGGGCGCAACTTGCGAACATCGATAACGGTTTCGTTGTTGCGGCTGTCGCGAATCCAGTATTTCGCCACAAGACTGTCCATGTCGTAGTTGCTTACGTTTTGTGTTGCAATGGCAAAAACAAGTTCATCGCCACGTTCGATGGTATCGGTATGGAAGAAATATCCGAGTTTCGGGTCGATAGCCGTTTCGGGAACTCCTTCGAAGCGAAGTTGCCACTTCTTAAGCTGTGGAGCAGTACGATTGACCTCGTCACGAGTGAACAAGTCAAGGCGAAGGTTGGGATATGTTCTATAATCGATAATATCTTCGAGTCGAAGAATTTCGAGTTCCGAAGGACCGATATTGTCAATTATCAGATCTTCTTCTCCCGACGGGCGAACACCATACACATCGAGTTCCAACTGGTCGTTGCTTTCGCTTTCATGATCCCAGTTGAGCGAACGCCATTGCCTCGAAGGACCGACAACCACGCTCTTGATATAGCCGTACGAAAGGTCAGACGTGAGGCTGAGCGGATCCATGTCGATGTCGTCGCCATAAACTTCCCTGTGTATCGATGGGGTACCTTTTTTGGTACAGAATATGTATGCCTTATTGTTGGGCGCTGTGCGTATTTGTACAGCGCCAAGACTTTCCATTGCCTGCTTCAGGGTTTCGGGGAGGGCACTAAATGCTACTGTTCTCCACGAATATATCAATATGTAGTATCCGTTTGGCACGTCGTTCAGCAGATTGATCATGCCGTTGAGGGCATTTGCATTAATGTCGAATGTGAAATATGGCTGCGGCTGCGATGCCGAGAAGCATTTTGGATAGTTACGGTGACCGTAATTCTGTCTGTCCGACTGCCATGCAAGTATTGTCATCGGGTCGATTACCGCCACCACCATTGCCGAACCAGTATTGCAGTTGCTGTAACCGCCAGTCTGCGGACCTGTAGTATTGTCGATAGTCCACCTTACTACATTGAATGTACTGCTGTTTACATTGGCGCGATTGTGGCAGTTGAGCTGACGCTGCGACTGTTGATATGCAAATGTCTGTGTCCACGGATTGTATTCTATGAAGTTGAAATCATCCTTTTTGAACTGGTAGTAATGTGCCTGCGACCAGCCTTCTTCACCTTCGATATAAATGAACGACGATTCCTTCCAGACATTTTCGGATTCGTTTTCGTTGTCTCGCGATACGCGCCAATAATACACTGTATTTTCTGACATAGAAAACGGCACGCGCCATTTTACTATACCGCCGGCACTATTTACAATGCCCTCGCGCATTATCGGGCTGTTGAATCTATCGGTAGTGTCAATCTGGAATTTATAGCGTGCAGTCTCGAGGAAAGGATCTCCAGTAGAGGCTACCAGCGAAACTGTGTCGCGTGGATAAATTGCATATTCGTAAGGATGTATCGGGAAAATATCACTCGACTTTATCATAAAGTCGAGAGTGGCGTAGTTGTTGCTTTCCGACATTTCATCAATTTCGTTCATTCCGTCCACGTACACACGTATCCTGTTCATGCCCGTGCCATCGATGATGTTGGTCGGAATCCTGACCCTGGCTGTGGTCGTATAAATACATCCGTTGACAATTGTTTCGTAGTGCGACTCATCGCCATTTGGCAAAGACCTTTCTACATACAGATAGAAATTCTGGCTTACCGTTCTGCCTAAATTTCTTATTTCAACCACCACATCGAAACTATCGCGTACAGTTGTTATCTCCTGCGGCGACAAACTTAACGAACTATTGTCGATCATGAGGTCGGGCTTTTCGGTAGAGTTTATCACAATTGCAGGATCACCATGCAGAGTTATTTGGTAGCCTGTCGTTTCTGTGTTAATATTCCAACTTGATAGGATTTGCTTAAGAGTGTTTTTTATTTGTATTCCTATTGGACGGTTATAGTTTTTGTATGCAAAGTTTTTGTATAGCTCAAGAGTGTAAATGTGCAGGTAATTGGTATTGCCCTGGTCCATCGACGACATGAAGCCTATTGCTCCCTTTGTGGACTTTACCCAGGTGTCGCTCAATGTGTTTGTGGTAGAATGAATTGCACCTACATAGCATGAGTTTCCTATCATGAACGGGTATTTGCCTTCGTTGTTGTACGAATCGGGAGGATCTATTTCGTGGTCGAAGGTTGTGGAAGAACCATGACCAAAGAAAGTCATCAACGAAATACCATCGTTTATCATCCTGTTTATCGAGTCGCTGTTGGTGGTTGCAATTGCTGCCGACGAGTTTTTCAGGAATGTATGAACACGGCCGCCATACAGCGTATCCTCAATAATTTCCTTGTATTCTTCCAGATATTCCTGGATTCTTATTTGCTCCGTCGCATTGTTTCCGCCTCCGAAGTGCATTATTTCTTTCTGCCACATTGCCGGCGCAGCCGATTCGTATTGCATTACTTTGGACAAGTAACGCTGAACCTCGTTTGTAGATGTGACAGCCAGACGTCCAGTTGCAAAAAGCGGTTCGGTAGTCGTGCCGCCAAGACCTATGGTAAATAGCTGGTCGCTGGCAGGTTGTCCAGCCGACGGAACGGTCGTATAGTTTGCATTAGATGCCGAAGTCTTGAACTGGCTTGCTTCGAGAGAACGCCCAACAAGGAAAAGATATTTCTCGCCTGGCGACATACCGTATGCAGCATTGCAGAATCGACGGATAGCTGCTGGATTTCGGTTTACTCCGTATGCATATTGGTCGTAAAGCTGTGCCACATCGGCAACCAAAGCCTTGTATCCCTTCGAATTGCGGTAATCGGCATACTGCTCACACGACGAAATGTAGTTTTTATGTGTAACTATCAGATAGTCTGCATTGGGCACCCTCGACAGATAGTCGACGAACTTGTTGTCGGACGACACCTTTTTGATTGCAGCAGGCGAAACATAGCCACCCGAACCAACCAATATCATTTTTCTGTACGTGTCGGTACTTCCGGCAAGGCATTTTATTGTTCCTTCGGAAGTCGTTAATATTCGCCTGTGGTTTGTTAGGTCGTACAATACCGCACCCGAACCCGATGCAAAATTGCTAATCTCAAGATAATCGCGGCTGTCGTTTCCATTTATATCAAGCTCGAACTCGAACGAAGAAGAGTTCTCGAAATTCCAGGTGTGCGGATACTTTATGTCGATGTAAGCAATTGCATTCTTGTCGTTTTCGTCGTAGTCGGCTACAAACCGCAAAGTGGTTGAACCTGTAAGTCCTGAACTTGGAATATTGAAATGCTTTCTGATGAAACCATAGCCGTTGTAAATAGTATCGACCCAGGTTTGGTTTTGGGTAGTAACCGTAAGATGATGCGGCTGGTTGAAAAACGATTGGCTGCTTGTGTGGATTCCACCGACTGCTATTTCGACTCTTGTGTCGGGGCCCGAGGTATATGCGCCAGCGGTAGCTACCGACTTGTTCAATCCGCCAGTCGAAAGCGTAGTCGCATCCATCCAACCTTCCGACTCGGTAAAATAGCTGCGGGTGTTGGCTGCATAGTATTTCCCTGTATAATTTGGCCGCTTTTCTCTAAAGCAATAAGCCTGTCGGTTATCGTAGTGGCTATCGTAGTCGGTTTCGGAAACTACAGCCATGCGCCTATTGCCACTCATGAAATTCCATGTTAGAAAATACGCAGCAGTATCGTTGTATATACTCACGTCGGGATTTATCATGCTTGCGGGCGAATCGTAGAAATCGTATTCGTCTGTACCGCGGTTGCGCTGGCCATAAAATTCTATGTATCCGTTTGTTTCAAGAGTTCCATCGCTATTTACACCACTAATGTAAATATATTGTTCCTCTCCGTTGTGGAAAATCTGCAGGTGGTCGGCATTGATGATATTTGCTGGAATATCAGCCGAGATAAGGTCCGACTTGTATATTCTGTACATTCCGTCCCTCACTACCTGTATCTTGAAATACTGCTGATTGTAGTTTATCCACGAATTTTCCTGGGCTTGTAGCATACCGAACGCCAAAAAGAAAATTGTGGCAAAAAATGCCATTTTTATTCCGCGTTTATTTGTTTCGGTAACTTTTTTCATGGGACGGCATTTTTGTTACAGACGGCTATGCGAATCTTTCTTTTTCAGGTTGAAGCCGTAGCTCAGAGAAAAGACATGCGAATACAATATACTCTGGTTTCCGACATCGGTAAATGCGTAATCGATGCGTACTCCGTAGAATTTCACACCTATGCCAAGGTTAGGTTGCCACGAGAAAGTATTTTTGCCGTTGTAGTCGGGCACTGTCTGGAAATTGTTGAATCCGCAGCGCAAGAAAACCAAATCGCCGTAGCCAAGTTCGAGGCCGAAAGTAGGATCGATGCTGAACGCCTTTGTGCGGATAAGCGCGCTGCGTTTTCCATCGAAGGTTGTTGCCAGGTCGATTTCGGGATAAATGGTAAACTTTTCCTTTATCGTGAATAGGTACCCGGCGCCAAGCATAAGACGAGGAACTGTCACTTCCATTCCGTTCACGGGAATCTCGTTGCCAGTTTCGGCAAAAACATCTTCAAACAGCTCGCGGTTGTAGTTCCAAGCATTGAATGTTCCTATTCCGTCGCGCAAAACAGCGCCAAAACGCCATGCCTTGTAGTCGTAGCGAGCAGCAAAGTCGAGGCCAAAGCCGACAGCATGAGCAAATTCACCAACATTGCGGTAAATCATTTTCACGTTTCCACCAACGCTCAACCCGTCAACCGGAAGCTTATGCGAATACGAAGCCATGAAAGCATAGTCGGCTATCGAAAACGAAGTTATATTGTCGTAGTTAATATTTCCGTTTGCATCGATAAGGCGAAGAGTGTTGGGAATGTCGTCGACACCAAAACGAACCATCGAAATGGCTACTGCCGACTGGTCGTCAATCTTGTATCCTGCACCAACATAGTCGTATTTTGATATGCCGGCAAAATATTCAGAGTGCATTGCTCCTATTTCTATTTGCTTGTCAAGAATTGTCAGTGAGGCTGGATTCCAGTATGTTGCAGAAATATCATTGGTTGACGAAACAACAGAAGTTCCCATGCCTAAAGCCCTGGCTCCCACACCAATAGATAGGAATTCGTTGCTATACTTTGCAACTTTCTGTGCATATAAAAAATTTACAGCGGTTGCTAATAACACAAATAATGCTAATTTTGCAGTCGTTTTCATCGGTCAATTTTTACGATGCAAAGAAAACGAATTTAAATGACACTTATTATAATATTTTAAAAAAAGGTATGAAAAAGATAAAAGCAGCAATTCCGTCGTTTGTAACTTCGCTGAATATGGTATGTGGGGTTTGCGCTTCGGTGCTTGCGCTGCAAGGCGAAACGCGACTTGCAGTCATGCTGATAATATTGGCTGCCGTATTCGACTTTTGCGATGGCTTTGTGGCGCGACTGCTTAACGAGGTATCGGAATTCGGCAAGCAGATGGACTCGCTTTCCGACCTTATAAGCTTTGGATTCGCACCATCGGCAATTATGTACGAATTTGCCGTATCGAACGGATTGTTCTCGCACTATGTAGCACTTTTCGTTCTGCTGATTGCTGTATTTTCGGGCTTGCGCCTGGCAAAATTCAACATCGACCCCGAACAGACGACCGAATTCAAGGGGCTGCCAACACCAGCATCGGCATTGTTTGTTGTTTCGATATGCTACTATTGCAAGAGCAACGAATCGGCACTGGCACAAGCACTTACCTCTCAAGCTGCCGTCATCGCGGTGGTGGCTTTCGTTTGCATAATGATGGTTGTGAATCTGCGTCTGTTCTCAATGAAGATTAAATCGCTGAAAATAAAAGCAATAATCTGGCAAATTATACTTATCGCATCACTGGTGGCATTTGTTTGTCTCTTCGGTGTACTCGGACTGGCATTTACAATTATTATGTATGTCATTTTATCAATAATCAGGAATATAATTAATCGCAATAATTCTAGTGGCGATGCGGCGCGCTACATCGCTACAGAATCATCAAACAATAAATAATCAAATTGTCAAACCCAGAAACAACATAAAACAATCATAAACAATTTTAAACTTAGAAACCCAGAAACTTAGAAACGGCTTTAGCCACAGAAACTTAGAAACTTAGAAACTAAAAAACATATTGTCATGAAATTTTACGCTCAAATCAACGTTATGCCTCTCAAGGCTTTGTTGGACCCTCAGGGAAAAGCTGTATTGAACAGCGCTGTTAAGACTGGTTTCGAAACTCTTCGCAATGTCCGCATCGGAAAGCATATCGATGTTGAAATCGAAGCTGCATCGGAAGCAGAAGCTGGCAAGAAAATCGACGAATTCTGCAGCAAGGTTCTCGTAAACCCGATAATCGAGTCTTACGAATTTGCAATTGCAGAAGTTAAGTAGTTCGGTCGAAACTTTAAACATATAGGAATGTGCATAAGCATGTTCCGTGTATTTTTGTGTTTATGCTGAAAAAAAGTTTTCGAAGCATATTTGTAGTGGTACTTGCCAGTATCGTAGTGCTGTCGTGCGCTAAGCAGGTTATGCTTACCGGCGGAGTCAAGGACGTTACGCCTCCCGAAGCTCGCGAAAGCACACCCGAAAACGGCTCCACCAATTTTTCGGCTAAACACATAACGGTAAAATTCAACGAGTACATAAAACTCAACGATGTCGCATCGAAGCTGATTGTATCGCCTCCTATGGAGGAAAAGCCAGTTGCAGTTGTAAGCGGTAAAAAGTTGAAAATCAAAATCAATACCGACCAACTGAAACCCAATACGACCTACTGTCTCAACTTCAACGATGCTGTGGCCGACATCAACGAAAACAACGCGCTCAACAGTTTTGTATATGCTTTTTCCACTGGCAACGAAATCGACTCGCTGGCGTTTGCCGGAACGGTTTTCGATGCATTCACGCGCAAACCTGTGAATGATGCCTGGGTAATGCTCTACAGCAACTTTTCCGACACGGTTGTCGCCAAAACAATGCCCGACTATATCACAAAAGTCAACAAACAGGGCAATTTCAGGATAGGCTACGTGCGCGAAAACGACTACAAAATTTTTGCCCTGCGCGACAACAACTCGAATTTTATGTTCGACCTACCCGAGGAATACATAGCATTCGACGATACCACGCGACATCCTACCGTCGAAATTTCGTACGACACCATAAAGGCGATGGACAAGGAGACCGATTCGATAGTGGCGAAGACAAAGTATTTGCCCGACGACATCAAACTGCTGCTGTTCAAGGAAGACAAGACACCGCAGTTTTTCAAATCGACAAAGCGAATCAAGCGAAACTACTTCGAAATGGTATTCAATTTCACCCAGTACGAAAATTTCAAGTTTACCGTACCAGGTGACGATTCGGCATTTGTATGGGCGATTGAAAATCCCGACACTGTCCATATCTGGCTAAAGGACACCGCATTGATTGCCTCCGACACGCTAAAGATTCTTGCAGAATATACCGACCCGGCATTCCCCGACAGCATTCATCTCGACACCCTGAAATTCCGCAAGCAGGACAAGCTGTTTGCCGATACGGTTCTGATTATGAAACCAGCCAAGGACAAACGGCCAAATGCCGACTATTACATTTCGTTTTCACAACCGATAGCGCATTTCGACGAAAGCGGATTGAAGCTTTTCGGAGCGGTAGACACGCTGTTCGAACCTATGGAGTGCAAGGTGGAAAAAGATTCGGCTTGCCCGCTGAACCTCAAAGTCATCGCCGACATTGCCGAAGGCCGCAAATACAAGATTATTGTCGATTCGGCATTTGCCACCTGCATCTACGGTTATGCCAACGAAGCCGACACAATTGAAATTGTGCCGATGCGGGAAACCGATTTCGGAGCATTAAAAGTTATATTCCAAGACGACAGGCAATATGTAGTGGAACTGCTTCAGGGCGACAAGGTTAAGTACAGACAAACCAGCGAAAGCATGACGGCTACATTCACCTATCTGCTTCCTGGCAAGTACGACATACGCATCATCGACGACGAAAACGGAAACGGTCGCTGGAACACTGGCGACTATTCGCTGCACAAACAACCAGAAAAGGTCTTCTATTACCCTCAGACCTACGAAATTCGCAGCAGTTGGGAGCACGAAGTGACAATACAATAATTGTCATAAATTATTCCATAAATTTTTGTTAAAATTTACATATAAATTTATACCTTTGCAATCGTGTAAGGTAGCCTTTAATTTGGCATAAATTTTGATTGTTTAATCTATAGTATTGATATATAGATATATGAGAAAACACATACTCAACCTATTGGTTTTCACGCTATTTGGGATTAGTAGCGTGATGGCTCAGTTTAGCGGCTCGGGAACTTTGTCCGACCCATACATCATTGCATCCGACCAGGATTTGCAAAATCTTGCGACTGCTGTTAACGCAGGAAATGACTTTGCTGGCAATTTTTTCAAGCAGACTGCCGACATTAACCTTATTGAGTCGCAGCTTTTCCCCGACGGCTTCACCCCCATTGGAGGTTTCGACGGAAACCGACAGTTTTCGGGTGCTTACGACGGTGATGGACACTCAATATCCAAGATGTCGATTAGCGGTTCGGGAAAAGTGGCAATGTTTGCCAAAGTTCAGGACGGCTGCATAAAAAACCTTAACCTCGAGAACGTAAACTTTATAGCTGAAGGTGAGTCCATTTGTGCTGGCCTGGTTGCTATTGCAAGCAATAGCGAGATTTCAAACGTCACCGTAAGCGGACAAATTACAAGCAGTGGACAAACGAACAGTTTATTCTTGTCGGGAATTGCAGGACAAGCAAGCAGAACCTCCATCTCGGGAAGTTTGAGTATGGTTACTTTCGATGTCGAAAATGTACAGTCGGCTTTGGCTTTGATTGCTGGCATTGCGATGGGTGATACCCGTACAACAGTGACAAATTGTTTTGCGTCAACATTTATACGTGGTGACTATGCATCGTATTATCCTTTAATCGACGTCGGCACAGCAAGCAAATGTCTGGTTGCCGAGTCGAATGGCACACCAACTAGCAGCAATGTAACTTACAGCGGCTGCTATTTCGACCACCAGAACACACTTATTGCAGACTATCCTGCTCCACAGACCGACATTGCAGGCTTTATGCCAAAGGCAACCAACGCACTTACAACGGGTTCTTTGTTCAACAATGCAAACTGGACAGAGTCTGCAGGATTGTACCCACGACCAGCGGCTATAGCAAATACAAACGCTGCAATCCTCGCCGCGTCGCCAATGACCTTGAACCCATCCGACTGCATAAATTCGGTTGTATCGAACTTTACAGTAAGCACGGCAAACGGCGTGGCATGGGGTACAGAAAGCAATCACTTGCAGATTTTGGGCACAAATGTTACTCTGCAAAGCCACCCCGACTCTATTGTCGAAATATACGCCTATCGCAGTAACCTTGTCAAGAACCTGCAGCTTAAGCTTGCTGGCGGCGAACTAGGATCAAAGGGCAATCCGTACCGCATAAGCAGCGAAGGCGACCTTTTTGCTCTGGCCAATATGCTTTACTCTAATGAAGTGGTCGATCCATACGAAGGTATGCATAAGAGTGCATCCGACTTTAATTTCGACCCCGACTACGAAGGAGAACTTTATTTCCTTTTGGACAACGACATTACAATAACCAGCGATTCTACATGGTATCCAATAGGTAGTTCCGAAAAGCCTTTCAGATGGAATTTCGACGGCGGAAACCACGTCATCGACTTCAGTAATTGTGAACTTTCGTATTCAGGTGGTGATTATGGCATTGGATGTTTCGGAAATACAGAAGGTGCCACAATCTCGAATCTTATCGTAATATACAACAATTCGGCAAGTTGTGCTGATTTTGGCGGTATAGTCGCATTGGCTACATCTTCGGTAATATACAACTGCAAGGCAGTTGGCAGCATTAATGCTTCGCGATGGGAAAATTCCGGAAATGTTGGCGGTATTGTAGGATATGCAAGCAACTCGACTATATCCAATTGTACTAATTTTGCTTCTATACGACTAGAATACATGGATGCAGGTGGCATTGTCGGATTCAGCGAAGGATCAAATATACGTTCATGTACAAATTTAGGCGATTTCTCTGGCCAAACCAGTTATAGCGGAGGCATAGTTGGACAGACATTTATAAACTCGGATTCTGGTAATGTCCCCACTTACATTATCGGGTGTGCCAATTATGGCAGCATGAATTTCGTCAGTTTTGTTGGTCCTACAGTAGGCAAAGCAATTAATGAATACAATTCTGGTGCAATTGTCGGACTAGCAGATGCCGCCATTATATCCGATTGTGCAAACTATGGAAATGGTATAATTCCATTTGCAGGAATATCCCAAAATTCAACATATACAAACAATATAAATATTCCCGGGAACGCCAGTGTCGAAGATCTTGACAATGAAATCGGTGTGCTTATATCATCGGGAAGCACCAATGCAGCTAACGACAAGACATACAACACTTGCGACAACAACTACACCGACAAGCAGATGGTGCCGTTTGCTGGATACCTTTTGGGCTTCAATCAGGTTCTTACTGCCGACCTTATTTCGGGAAACGTTGAACTCGAAGCCGGCAAATGGATTTTCAACAACGGCCGCTACCCCGTTCCTGCTGGAACCGAATACGACAACGATTGGGTAAAACTGGCTACTACACCTATATTATTCGATGCCAACGACAACGTAAGGTCTATATGTAGCGAATTTACATTAGCTGCCGATAACGGCATCTCGTGGATGATTGACAGTGTTCCCGTTAGCAGCAACTCGGTAAATCCCGATACATGGCGTCTCGATTCGGAGAATGTATACAAGATAATTACCTCGTACATCGGAGATACTGAATATCCGCACTACATCATAACCCCATCCAGGGCTGGAAGTGTCGACAATCCTTTGCTAATAGAATCACTAGAGGATTTCAACAATTTTGCTGCAGCAATCAGCGACACAACTATAACCTACAAGGGCGTAACCCTTTCGAACAATGGCGAGGGTCGCTATTTCAAGCTTACCACCGACCTACAGGCGCAGCAAAATTCCACAAATGTTGTCCACGTAAGCCAGATTTCATTATTTAAAGGTAATTTCAACGGAGGTGGACACACTATAACTATTACTTCAAACGATATTACATCTCCCGGATTGTTCACTTCGATTTATTATGCACAAATCGATAGCCTCAACATTCTTATTGATGAAGAATATGAAGACGACACAGAAGGATATACTGGAATATTATCCAATTCTGCCCAAAGTTCGATAATAAGCAACTGTACAGTAACCGCTAATGCAGAAATATCTGTTAATGCAGCCATCTGCGGTGTATTGCAAAACTCTATCGTCTCTGGATGTAGCACCTACGGCACCGGTAAAATATCGAGGCAATATATTAATTTGGCAGGTATCGTCACCGCTGCTAATAATTCGAAAATAATCAACTGTACCAACAACCTCGATGTTGAATCGGAATACGGAAGCGATATTGTTCTTGCTGGTATTGTTGCAGAAGCATATTCGCTGGTATTGGAAAATTGTGTAAACAACGCAAATATTAGAAGTACAAGTAGCGAAAACTATTTAGCCGGTATTGTTGGAAAATTGACAGAAGAAGGAGCAAATTCGACCAACAAAATAACAAATTCGGTAAATAATGGTGACATTTATAGTGTTTCCTACTCTGGTGGAGCGGAGAAAGGCAATGCTGCGGGTATTGTGGGAGAAAGTTCCGATGCAACCGTAACAATAGAGAGATGCGTAAATGCTGGTAATGTTACCGGAGGTGTAAATTCATCGGGAATTGCAGGCAACATCAATGGTAAAATTGAGAATTGCGCAAATTATGGAAGCCTAAATTCAGAAACGAATCTTTATGGTATTAGTGGTGGAAATAACGAAAGCTCTTGTGCCGGCAATATCGTCGCATGTATGGTCACATCAAGTTTTAACTCGAGAAACGATGAACGAAGCGTAATCTCGCCAGAAGCCGATGCCGAAGATAATTTCTTCGACGAGCAGATAACCGAATTGAAGGTCGATTCGTTACGTCTCAATTTTTACGAACGCGGTACAGCTCGAACAACCCAGAGCATGGTTGGCAGTGCTCTTGCCAACGAACTTCCAGGCGAATGGGATTTCACCGATGGTCTTTACCCTCTTCCAGCAGGACTTGACCCCAACGACCCGAGAAACAAACTAGCACGTCTGCCAATAATCCTAAAGTCTGAAAGGCAGGGCCACGGCGAAAGGATAACTTCGGTAATTTCGAACTTCACTCTTCCACAAATCGACGGCGTAACCTGGGAATCGTCGGATCCCGATATAGTTTTGGTAGCTCCGGAGGGTGGTGTAGCTACAGTAACAAATTCTACAGAAGTAACTACTGTGATAATTACGGCAAGCTGTGAAGGCATTACGAGAGAATATATGTTTAACATACACGAACTACAGGGTATTTCCGCCGACAATCCATACATTATTAATGATTGCAACGAGTTAATTCATATCGCTAACAACAATAATTATGCAAACGGTGGTTACGGATTGTTCTTCAAACTTAATAACCCGATAGTAATAAACAAGGGAAGCATTACTGTTGATGGCAACGAAGTTGACGGTAATTTCCAATTCGGCCTATCCACAATAGATAACCCATACGTCTTGTTCCCCGCCAATTATCCTTTCCGCGGTACATTTGACGGAAACGGACACACAATAACTTGGCAGAATACCGGTTACACGGGCACATATTATGGATTATTCAAATATACCGACGGCGCTACTATTTCGAATCTTTCGTTCTATTACAACGAAAGCGGTAGCTACAATTATTCCGGAACCCTTGTCGGTAACGCCAAGGCGACTACAATCAACAACTGTTCAGTATTTTCAAATCTATCGGCTACCGACCATGTAGGTGGTATAGTTGATGTGGCTACCGATGGAACCGTAATTTCGGGCTGTGTATTTGCTGGCGAATTGTCGGCTAAAAACATAGGTGGTATCGTGGCAGATGCCGAAGATACACGTATCGACAACTCTGTATCAATGCTCAGAATCCGCAACACTTCGGACAATCCACTTGAAACCGCATGCGCAATAGTGAACTTGGCTAAAAATAATGTAGAAGTCGATTCTTGCCTTGTAATCGGTGACAATTATGATGAAAACATAAATACAATCGGACTTGGCGAAATGTCGGCAAGCAATTGCTACTACGACAATCAGATGTGGCTTGTTGGAGAATCGGACTCTACTAATAATATAATAGGTAAGCCTACACGCGAAATTATCGGTGACGGATTGTTCGCCAACTCAGCAAAATGGGCACACGCCGAAGGCAAATACCCTGTTCCTGCTGGAACACAAAACCAAGCAGTAGGCAGACTTGCTTCTATACCATTGCTTATCAACGAAAACGATGCCGACATTATGCATGTGACCTCTATTACTCCATACGAAGCCGATTCTATTTCGTGGTCACCATTAGCATTTGAGACAGAAGGACCAATCAGCAATGATTTTGTAGTACAATGCGTTGATTCCGAGACCGAAACCGCAATTATGCTTTCGGTTGACGATGCAACCATAGGAAGTCTTTCGTTCCAAAGGAAACTGAAGGTTACAAAAGGTATTGTTGAGGTCGACGCTCCACTTGATGATTTCCAGCCATGCGAAGGTGGCGAAATTAGCTATTCTGTTGCCGCAGGCGATGCAACATATCTGTGGACAATAGAACCCGAAATGGAAGCTTCGGCATTCGACCGAGACAGCATCACACTTTATGTGCCGACAAACTTTATGAATGCTCATACCGACAATAATTCGGCAACACTTAACCTTACAGTCAGCTACGATGCCTGCGAAAAGGATTTCAACTTCCAATTCAATGTTTTGCCATCGCCAACACATTTCAGTATAACCAACGATACTGCATTGTGCAGCGGAAGCGACCTCACTCTCAAGTGCACAATCGACAGCGCTTACGAAATGTATTCCGACATGTTCATGCTTACATGGTACGATGCAACCGACATGCAGACTCCTTTGCAGTCCGACACAGCAAAGACATTCTACATTCCGACGCTCAATGCCGACAGAACCATAAAGGTTGTGGTTGACAACGGAGGTTTGTGCGCTGCAGACACTCTCGAAGTATCATTAACAATTAATCCTGCAAGTGAAATTACAGTTGTAAGCGGCGAACCTAACCAGCAGATATGCGAGGGCGAAGCTATAGAGCCGATAGTATTCTCGGTAACTGATCCTATCTACACTTTCCCGTATGGTATTTATGCAGAATACGATACAGCAAACAACCTGCTTACATTTACTGGTCATCCTCACAATAGCGAAAATGAAGCATACACAATATCGGCCTGTGGAAACGTCTTTAACGGCTTAATAGACGTTACCTATCGTAGTGAAGGAATAAGCAACCAATCGCAAATTGTCAACCTTGGCGAAGAAGTAAACATAAGTTTTTGGGGTGCGTACAACTTGGAAAACATCATTACTTGGGAAAGCCTGGACGGTTCGGAAACGTTTACCACCGAAGAATTGGGCTTGGAAGTAAGCTCGCGTCAAGATGAGGACGGTATTAGTTCGTATATTAGAGGAACCGCAGAAATGCCTGGAGAATATATTTTCCATCTCACAATACCTGCATACGAAAACTGTCCGTCGATAACCTACGACAACTTCCTAGGTGTTTACGACAATTCGGCTTTGGAAACAACTGCACTTGACAATACGATATGCTTAGGAGAAACCACCACCATCGCAACAATTGAGCGCCCGGGTGCATACGGAGGCGACTATGTATGGACAATAGGTAACGACACTATAGGGTATGGCGATCGTATCGATGTTACACCGCAGCAAACTACTACATACAATGTATTGTGCGGTGGAAAGAGAATGGTTGGCGAATTTGAAATCGGCGACTATGTATATTGGGATGATAACTTGAGCGAAAACGGATACTCAATGCAGAAATATTATGAGTACAATTCGTATCAAAATGAAACTGGATATTTAATTGTAAATATTGAAGGTGACAGCCTGCTGCTGATGACACTTGCAAGGACGGAAAATGTGATTTGGGCACAGGCTCCTGAAATGCTTGCTTCAGTCGATGCAGATTTATATCTACCATCGGTTGACGAATTTGGCTATCTTCTCAATAACTACGAAAGGTTCTACAGGATGTTCTCAGAAAACAATATTACGACAGCAATCCTTACATCAAGCGTAAAGGATGACAACACGGTTTACGCGTTTAATCCTGCCTACGGACTTATAATGGAACACCCGAAGGCTGAACCTGCCCTTGCAATGGGATTCAAGAAGATTGCAAAAGGCGAAGTAGTAAATATGGTTGGTCGTACTTCGAACATAACAAGAACTGGTTCCATAAACATCATCGTAAGCGAACACCAGTCGGTAGAGATAAGCACCAGCGACCAGCTCTGTAACACCGACACCGCTCATGTTGCAATTGTAACCGAATATCCGACTGTCAACTGGTACAACATTAGCAATCCCGACCTGCAGGTTGCTGTTGCTGATGGCAGCGCCGTTCTTACCGATGGAAGCTACATTGCCGTTGGAACCGACGAATATGGCTCATGCCTCGATACTGTGAATGTAAAGGTTCGCAACCTTGCATTCGACATGCCACAGGACACTACTGCCTGCGATTCGGTTAGCATTACCATTGCTAAGGAAAATATAACAGTAATGCTCAACGACGAAACCATCGACGGACAGACCGTTGTAATAACTGAATCGGGAACATACACCGTCGGCGTATTCGACCCCGAAAATACCGATTGCGTCGAGGAGAAACAGATAAATGTTACAATAAACCATTCGTATGCCGAAGATATAAATGTTACAATAACCGATGTTGAAGTATACGAATGGAATGGCGATACACTCTCGACAACAGGCATCTATACATACAACGGACAGACTGCAAACGGATGCGACAGTACGCTGGTTCTGCATCTTACAGTAATCGATGCCAACCTTTCGTTTGTAGTTTCAGGTTCTGTAGTAGGTGTCGACGGTATTCCTCTGGAATATGTTGAAGTGTCGAATGGCTCTAACAATACTCAGACCGACATCGACGGCTTGTTCTCGCTAACTGTTGCTCGAAACAATCCAGTTGTGAAGTTTGTAATGGACGGATACAACATTGTTTATATGGACGTTGAGGATAACGGCGAGGAACTTCTCGTTGTAATGGAAAAGCCCGAAATGGAATTGCAGTCCGACGACCTTCAGGTATCGACTTTTCCATACGTTTCGAACGAAATAGAAGTTGAAATAACAAACAATGGCGACGGTCCGCTCACTTGGAGTTCGGTTGTTGTTTCCGACAACATCAACATAGTGCCGTCGAAATCGACACGCGCTACCCGCAGTATGTGGGATGTTGTAAATGCAGGATTCTCGACACATAGCAGAGCCGAACAGGCAGTCGCTACCGATGGATTCTTCATCTACACCGCTTCGTGGATGCGCAAGGGCGAATTCAACCGCTACACCCTCGACGGATATGTTGAGACATTCAACATCCAGGGCGTTGGCGCAATCAGGAACCTAACATACGACGGAAACCACTACTTCTACGCAACCGACAATTCGAACATCATATACAAGATTGACATGGGCGCTCAGACTGTAGATTCGATAGTCCTACCCGAAGGTATGGAAGTCCGCTATTGCGCATACGAAAGCGACAATGTGCTGTACGTCGGAAACTGGACATCTCTCTACATGGTTGTACTTGGACAAACCATAACAACCATCCCGATGACTAGCAACCTTACCAATGTGTATGGCGTTGTTTACGACAGATACCACGAAGGCGGTCCTTGCCTGTGGGCATTCTCGCAGATTTCGCAGAACAACGGTCCTGCTGCCCTTATACAGATGCTCGACTCCGACGGTCAGCTTACAGATGTTACCCACTATGTAAACGACACCATTGTCAACTTGCTTTCAACATCGACAGCAGGTGGCATCTGCGTTTCGGAACTCCTGTACGACGACAAGTACGTGATGCTTGCCAACGTACAAAACAGCACCGAAAACAACAAGATTGTAATTTACGAAATTGGCAAGAAGGACGTATGGCTGTCGTTGAGCCAAAAGAGCGGTGTTATTCCTGCTGGCGAATCGGTAACTGTAAGGGTTTCGGAACTTGTACGCGACGAAGGCAACTACTCGGCTAGCATCAAGTTTATGCCGGCAGTATACAACCCCAACGACATTTCACTTTCGTTAAGCACACAGGTATCGGCTCCGCAGTGCTCTGCAGTTACTAACTTTGTTGCCGAAACCGATACTTTCCATGTTGTCAACATGACATGGGACGCAGCAGAAATTGGCGACTACGAGAGCGTGGCTTACCTCGTTTACGAAGCATCGTCGTTCATGCCTATCGATACTGTTTACGGAACAAGCTACACAATTAACGAGCCTACCGTTGGTGAACATTGCTACCAGGTACGTGCTTTCATGCGTGGCATTACCGACTGCGTATCGGCCGCATCGGAGAGCGCTTGCATAGAAATCCAGTCATTGCCATGCAACAATCCTCTCATCGCATCGGTTCGTCCGTATGCCGATGTTATCAATATCGCATGGAATCGCCTTGGCGGTGTCGAATACTATGACATTTACCGCGACGACGAACTTCTTGTCGGCGGATTGACAGGAGTCGCATACACCGACTCCACCGCAATTCCCGAAACGGAATACTGCTACAAGGTTGTTGCAAACTTTATAGGCGATGCATGCGATCCTATCACTTCAGACCAGATTTGCTCGAAGATTGTTGCAAACATCTGCCACGAAGTGCCGGTTCTCACAGTAGAGGTTCTTGGCAACGTTACAATGCTTAAATGGACGAAAGTTGCCGATGCTCAATTCTACTCGCTATACCGCGACGGAATGTATGTTACCAGCACTTCAGATTCGTTGTTCTTCGACGTTAATCTAGAATACGAAACCGAGTACTGCTATACAATCGAAATAGCATGCAACTACGGAATCTACAACTTGTCGGAAACCGTATGTGCAACTACCGGCGAAGCTCCAGAAGGCGACGGCATAGACCAGATAACCGCCGATGACATCGACGTTTATCCAAACCCGGCATCAGGAATGTTCTACGTTGCCGGTGCCGAAATCAAGTCGGTAACAATGGCCAATTCGATGGGACAGGTTATATACAGCACCGACGATTTGAATTCCGATTCGGTTGCCATAAATGCCGAAGGAATACCAGCCGGCGTATATGCCTTGATGATTGAACTCGACAGCGGCGAGATAATAATGAAACGGATAGTTGTTAGATAAAGTAAAAGGCTCGAAAATTCGAGCCTTTTATTTTTATTTATTAAATGCGTTCCAGCCTTGTGCTTTCAGCTCCAGCTCGACACCGTTCTTGGCGACAAACTTTCCGCCGTCCTTTGCATCACACACATATCCGATTATTGCGACATCGTTCATACTCTCTACGATGTCTTTCTTATCGAGCGGAACTGTAAACAGCAGTTCGTAGTCCTCTCCCCCATTCATTGCAGCAAGGCTCGGATCGAGACGGAATTTGTTGGAAACATATTCGGTTTGCTCGTGGACAGGAATTTTTTCCTCGTAAACACGACAGCCTACGCCCGACTCCTTGCATATATGCAACAGTTCCGACGAAAGTCCGTCAGAAATGTCAATCATTGAATTTGGAACTATTCCACGCTTTGCAAGCTCGCGCACAATGTCGCGACGAGGCTCCGGTTTCAGCTGGCGCTCGATTACATATTCGTAGCCTTCGAGTTCGGGCTGGGTATCCTTGTCGTCCATGTAGAGTTTAGCCTCACGCTCCAGGACTTTCAGTCCCATGTAGGCTCCGCCGAGGTCACCACTTACGCAGATGAGATCGTTTTTCTTTGCTCCGCTGCGATATGCAATGTCTTCCTTCTTAGCTTGACCGATAGCAGTAATATTTATGAAAAGTCCCGAAAGAGAACTTGTGGTGTCGCCACCAATAAGCTCGACATCGAAGCGGTCGCAAGCCAACTTTATACCTTCGTAAAGCTGTTCCATAGCTGCAACCGAAAATTTGCGGCTTATTGCAATCGACACGGTTATATACTTAGGTGTTCCGTTCATGGCGTAAATGTCGCTTAGATTTACAGCTACAGCCTTGTATCCAAGGTGTTTCAGAGGCGTGTAAATCAAATTGAAGTGAACGCCTTCGACGAGCAGGTCGGTAGTCACGAGATTGCAGATGTCTCCGCATTCGAATACCGCGCAGTCGTCGCCTATGCCCTTGATAAGGTTCTTGTCGATTACTGTCAAGTCTTTTGTAAGATGGTCTATCAGACCGAATTCTCCGAGTTCGGATATTTCAATCGGTTTCTTGTTTTCCTCTTTGTCCATGTTATGAATTTTATTTTGCAAAAATATTATTTTTCCAATTCTCAGCATTGGGGATTATGCCATTAAAAATTTTTATTACATTTGCCTTGAGAAAAATTAGCATGAGATTTGGGTTTCGACATATTGCCATAATGTTGCTGATGGTGCTGTTGGGCACTACCGCAAAATCGCAGGGTATATCGTACTACAACGACTATCTCGGCAACATTTGGGTTTTCGACAACGGCAACACCAAGCAAATCGACCACCTGCCGCCAAAGGAATGCGGAGCAGGAAACAAATCGCTGGTATACGTCGACAATTCGGGAGGACTGAAGATTTACCACAATCGTTTTCTTCACAATGCAAGCACTTTCGTGACTGATTATCTGATTACCGACAATCTCATAACATTTACCATGAACACGCAGCTCAAGGTTTTCGACGACGGAAATCTGCTAACGCTTTGCGCCAGTGCCGACGAATACTGGGCCAGCGACGATGTGGTGGTATGGTTCGACGATATGCAGCACATGCTCATGGGCTATTGGAACGAACAACGCTACACCCTGGACGATGTGCTTTCGTCGGGAAAACCGTCGAATGTATATGTGGGCAAAAACATTGCCGCCTTTGTCGATGTGAATGGATTCCTAAACGCCTTCTATGTAGGTGAGATAGAGCAGATTATATACAACAAAAACCTCGGCGGCATAGCACTTGGACGCGACATTATTGCCTTTGTCGACGCAAGCACTGGCAGCTTCGAGGCATACTACCGAAAAGATTTTGTCAGCCTCGAGGATTTTGCACCCGAGACATTCAAGTGCGGCGACGGCTTTGTCGCATACGTAGATGCCTCGTCGTACCTTAAGGTTTTCGAGAAATTCGAAACCCGCACAATTTCGTTCGACGCACCCGACTTCTATGAGGTTACCGACGGAATAATGGTATTTGGAGTACAGAACTACTTCAAGGCATACGTCGATGGCAAAGTTTACACGCTCGAAAGTTTCATCCCCGACAAATACGTGATAAACAACAAGTCGGTAGCCTACCTCGACCAGATGGGCAACCTGAAATATTTCGACGGCACAAAGACCGAAACAATATCGTACGAGAAAGTCACCGACTTCGAACTTACAGGCGATGCTGTAAGATATACTTTCGGCGTGAAGTCGGAATGCATTTACTACAAGGGCAAAACCTACAAAAACGACTAGGATGTTTGTCGATTCCAAATTGCTAAAGGACATTGCAGAATCGGTGGGCTTCGACGCCTGCGGAATTAGCGAAGCATCGGTCGATGCCGACAACCTCTCGGCACTGCAGTCGTGGTTGTCGAAGGAATACAACGCTGGAATGTCGTACATGGAACGCAACATCGACGTACGCAGCGATTTGCAATTGCTTGTCGAAGGTGCAAAATCGGTGATTTCGGTGCTTTACTCATACAATACCGATGAGCATCCCGACCGTACCGACTTTCGCATTGCAAAATATGCACTTGGACGCGACTATCATTTCGTGGTAAAGGAAAAACTGAACGCCATGCTTTCCGAAATCAAGAAGGTTTGTCCGCAAGCCGACGGTCGTGCATTTGTCGATTCGGCACCTTTGTTCGAAAGATATTTTGCACAGAAATCGGGATTGGGTTTTATTGGAAGAAACAGATGCCTGATAAGTCCTAAATTCGGTTCGTTTGTTTTCATCGGCGAACTAGTTGTAAATTTCGAAACTAACTACGACTCGCCTACCAACCAGACTTGCCTAGGTTGCAACGCCTGCATAAAAGCCTGTCCCACAAAGGCTCTCACTTTCGACGGCATAAACGCCAGCAAATGCATCTCTTATCAGACAATAGAAAAAAAGGATGGCCTCGACGAAGATGTAAGGCAAGCGAAAGGTAACCGCATATATGGCTGCGATGCCTGCCAGGACTGCTGCCCGCACAATTTTTCGACACCCAAGAAAAGCGGAATAATCCTGCCAGAGATAAAATCATTCTCGCCCGAAGAACTGACAAACATGAGCAACCACCAATTTCAGAAAAAATTTGCTGCTACAGCACTGCTGAGGGCAGGCAGGAAGAAAATTCTAGAGAATTTTTGAATACGGAAAAAGAAATCGTCGCAACGCATTGCGACGCTACAATCATTGAACCATCAGGCTCTGCGAAACCAATTCTTGAACCTTGTACAGTCGCGGCGCGCCACGACCACTACAATTTTGAACCTTGAACCAGAACGGCGAAGCCCTCAACAACGTTAAACGTGAAACCTGAACGGCGAAGCCCTCAACGAAGTTAAACGTGCGTCAGCACATAGAAACGCCGCAGGCATAAAACCAGGCTTTAGCCCTAATACGTCCACGAATATAAAATTGTATCGCCTTGCTCGCAGATATATTTTTTGCTTCTGTATGTTGATTCGCCCATGCGAATAAGGTAGCGGTTTATTGTTATTTCGTCACCAGCAACAATGTTGCAAGTAAATTCCTCATTCACATCAAGACCTTCGAACGAATAATAGTCGGAAGAACAGCATTCGGAGCACAATGGATTTATTCCCTGTACAATTATTCGGGCCACATCGTTCTCGTCGCCGATATGCACACCGTAAGCATTGCGCAACTTGAAATGAATGTATCCCGCCTTTGGTATCGACACGTTCTTTTCGTATTCCGAAGCGGTCTCCTCCGGCATAAAATCGACAATATTCTGGTGGTAGCCGTCCTTTTCAACCCTTAGGCTAAATTGACCGGCTGCAATAGGCTCAAATTCAAGGACAAAATCACCATTACTATCGGTTACTGTCGACATGTATTTCTCGAAAGTTCCAGAAAAATTACCGGAAGAGATCCTAGTAAGATATAAATCTACAGTTACATTTCCGACGGGTTCACCAGTCGACATATCGGTAACTTTGCCGTATATCTTGTTTTGTTCCTTTTTACACGAATTCATTGTAGTCACAAATAGCATGAAAATCAAAGCAATGAAAAAAATATTTTTTATTCCGTTCATTTTTTTGGTTGTTCGTTCGATAAGTATTAATTTCGTTGGTCAAAAATAATAAAAGTTTTTTTACTATGGAAGTTTTAAGTAATCTTGAGCCCAAAAAAGTTTGGCAGTATTTTGAACAGATAACAAAAGTTCCGCGTCCCTCGAAGAAAGAAGAGAAGATGGTGGAATTCCTGATGAAGTTTGCAAAGGACAACAACCTCGAAGCACGCCGCGACAAGGTTGGCAATGTTGTAATCCGTAAGCCTGCAACCAAGGGCATGGAAAACCGAAAGACTGTGGTTTTGCAGTCGCACATGGATATGGTTTGCGAAAAGAATCGCGATGTAAAGATTGATTTCGACAACGAAGGCATCACCCCGTACATCGATGGCGAATGGGTAAAGGCAAAAGGGACAACCCTCGGTGCCGACGACGGCATTGGCTGTGCAGCCGAGATGGCAATCCTTACCGACGACAGCGTTGAGCACGGACCAATCGAGTGCTTGTTTACAATCGACGAGGAAACCGGTCTTACAGGCGCATTTGCACTTGAAGCTGGATTTTTCGATGGCGAAATCCTTCTCAACCTTGACTCTGAGGACGAAGGCGAAATGTTCATAGGTTGCGCCGGCGGTATCGACACTGTTGCCGATTTCGCATACAAGAAGGAAGCCGTTCCTGAGCATCATGTTGCTTACAAGTTCATTATCAACGGACTTGCTGGCGGACACAGCGGCGACGAAATCAACAAGGGACTTGGCAACTCAAACAAGATAGCCAACCGTTTCCTGCAGAAAATCACAAGCAAGTACTTTGCTCGCCTTGCTCATTTCGACGGAGGCAACAAGCGTAACGCCATTCCGCGTGAAGCAGAATTTATCTTTACCGTTAAGGCCGACTTTGCCGAGGATGTAAGGAAGGAATTTGCAAAGTTCAAGGAAGACATTATCAAGGAAATAAAGATAACCGAGCCTAACATCAACATGGAACTTCACGAAGAGGCTATGCCGGCATTCGTAATCGACGAGGAAACTCAGCGCAGACTTGTGATGGCGGTTTCGGCTTGTCCTCACGGAGTACACGCTTGGAGCCCAGCAATAAAGGGCTTGGT
>CADARW010000010.1 GCA_902790405.1 uncultured Bacteroidia bacterium | reverse complement strand
CAGAAGGTATTAAGATTCAGATCTCTGGTCGTTTGAACGGTGCTGAAATGGCTCGTTCGGAAATGTACAAGGAAGGAAGAACTCCTCTCCACACCTTGAGAGCTGACATCGACTACGCTTTGGCAGAAGCTATTACCAAGACCGGTCTTCTCGGTATAAAGGTATGGATCTGCAGAGGCGAAGTTTACGGAAAGAGAGACCTCTCTCCAAATTTCGGCAAGAAAGTTCAGGCTCCAAGAGGAGGCAGCATGAATCCAAGTGGTAATAAAAGACAAAGAAGAACAACAAAGTAAAATCAGAAAGCTATGTTACAACCGAAAAGAACAAAGTTTAGGAAAGAGCAAAAGGGCAAAATGAAAGGTAATGCCCAGCGCGGCAACCAGATAGCTTTCGGTTCCTTTGGAATCAAAGCTATGGAGATGTGTCTCCTTACAGGTCGCCAGATTGAGGCAGCCCGTGTAGCTGTTACAAGAAAGATGCAAAGACAAGGACAGATTTGGATCCGAATTTTCCCGGATAAGCCGATTACCAGTAAGCCAGCCGAAGTTCGTATGGGTAAAGGTAAAGGTGCTCCCGAAGGATTCGTAGCCAGAGTTACTCCTGGAAGAATTTTATTTGAAGCAGAAGGTATTCCTTTTGACCTCGCAAAAGAAGCCTTGAGATTAGCCGCTCAAAAACTTCCAATCAAAACAAAATTTGTCGTTCGTCGCGATTATGATTTTAACGAATAATACTACAGACAATGGAAAATAAAGAAATAGTAGGATTGACAACAAAGGAAATCGTTGAGAAGATTGCTACGGAAAAGTTTAATCTTAACAAGATGAGACTTAACCACGCTGTTTCTCCATTGGAAAATCCTCAGCGATTGAAGGAAGTGAGAAGAACCATCGCAAGGCTTAACACAGAGCTTCGCAAAAGAGAATTAACATCAAATAAATAAGGGCAGCCATGGAAGAAAGAAACTTGAGAAAAGAACGTATAGGTGTTGTCGTAAGCAATAAGATGGAAAAGTCTATCGTAGTTGCTGTAAAGCGCAAGGAAAAACACCCGAAATACGGTAAGTTTGTGAATAAGACCAAGAAGTTTGTTGCTCATGATGAAGAAAACAAATGCGACATAGGAGATACCGTTCTCATTATGGAAACTCGTCCGTTGAGCAAGAACAAAAGGTGGAGATTAGTAAATATAATTGAAAAAGTTAAATAGTCATGATACAACAGGAAACCAGATTAAATGTTGCAGACAACAGTGGCGCAAAGGAAGTGTTGTGTATTCGTGTACTTGGTGGTACAGGTAAGAAGTACGCAACTATCGGCGATAAGATCGTCGTTACAGTAAAGAGCGCATTGCCAGGTGGCGACCTCAAGAAGGGTACCGTTTCAAAGGCTGTTGTCGTTAGAGTGAAAAAGGAAATCAGACGTCCGGACGGATCTTATATCAGATTCGACGACAATGCTTGCGTTCTATTGACCGCTGCAGGCGAACTGAAGGGTACACGTATTTTCGGCCCGGTAGCTCGTGAGTTGCGCGAGAAGCAGTATATGAAAATTGTATCATTGGCACCAGAAGTTTTATAAATCGAAATTATCATGACTCAGAAATTGCACATAAAGAAAGGGGATACCGTCTACGTAAACGCAGGCGAATCCAAGGGTCAGCAGGGCAGAGTTCTTGAAATCTTGAAGAAGAAGAACCGTGCCATCGTTGAAGGTGTTAACATGATATCGAAGCATCAGAAGCCAAACGCTGCTCACCCGCAAGGTGGTATTATTAAACAGGAAGCAGGAATTCATATTTCGAACCTCATGCTTGTAGATCCTAAGACTGGAAAGCCTACAAGAATCGGCCGCAAGAAAAACGAAGAAGGCAAGTTGGTTCGTTATGCTAAAAAGTCTGGAGAGGAGATTAAGTAATGGAAAAATTCGTTCCTACATTAAAGAAGAAATATCAGGAAGAAATAGTTTCTGCCCTGATGCAGGAATTCAATTACAAGACCGTAATGCAGGTTCCTAGATTGGAAAAGATAGTTATTAACGAAGGTTTGGGCCAGGCAATCTCCGACAAGAAGTTGATCGACATCGCTATCGACGAGTTGACAAACATCACCGGACAGAAGGCTGTTCCTACTACTTCTAAAAAGGATATTTCAAACTTCAAGCTGCGTAAGAAAATGCAGATTGGCGTTAGAGTAACCTTGAGAAGAGATAGAATGTACGAATTCCTCGAAAGACTCGTAGCAATCGCATTGCCACGTATCCGCGACTTCCGTGGTGTAAACTACAAGTTCGACGGAAAAGGAAACTACACTTTGGGTGTAAACGAACAGATTATCTTCCCAGAAATCGACATCGACAAGATCAACAGAATTATGGGTATGGATATCACTTTCGTTACTTCGGCTAAGACCGACGAAGAAGGTTATGCACTTCTGAAACATTTTGGAGTTCCATTTAAGAATCTTAAAAAGAATTAATTAGTATGGCAAAAGAATCAATGAAAGCTCGCGAGGTCAAGAGACTCGCATTAGTAGAGAAATACGCTGCTAAGAGAGCACAGTATAAGGCAGAAGGTAACTTCGAGGCTTTGCACAAGCTCCCGAAGAACTCGAACAAGATCAGACTGCACAACCGTTGCAGCCAGTCGGGTCGTCCGAAAGGATACCTCCGTCAGTTCGGAATCAGCCGTATCGCTTTCCGCGAAATGGCATCTGCCGGATTAATTCCAGGTGTAAAGAAGGCTAGTTGGTAAACTAAATTTTATTAATTAAATATTTTTGAATAATGACTGATCCAATTGCAGATTATTTGACCAGAATTAGAAATGCCGTAATGGCAGGACATAAGATTGTCGAAGTTCCTGGTTCTAACCTTAAGAGGGAAATCACTAAGGTGCTTTTCGAAAAAGGTTACATTTTGAATTACAAGTTCGAGGATATCGGTTATCAGGGAAATATTAAGATCGCTCTTAAGTATCATCCCGTAACGAAGGTATCGGCGATAAAGAAGTTAGAGAGAATTAGTAGGCCGGGTTTGAGAAAGTATGTTGATACAACCTCGATACCTAGAGTATTGAACGGTTTGGGTATTGCTATCCTTTCGACAAACAAGGGCGTCATGACCGACAAGGAAGCTCGTCAGGAGAACGTTGGTGGTGAAGTATTGTGTTACGTTTATTAAAAAATTAAGAAGATGTCTCGTATAGGAAAATTGCCGATTTCGGTTCCCGCAGGCGTTACGGTGAAAATAAGTGACGACAATGTAGTTACTGTTAAGGGTCCCCTTGGTGAATTGTCACAGAAGGTAGATTCTAACATCGAAGTTAAGCTCGAAGATGGTCATATCACTTTCGCAAGACCGAACGATGAAAAGGAAAACAGAGCTAAGCACGGATTGTACAGAGCTTTGGTTAACAATATGGTAAAGGGTGTTTCAGAAGGCTTCAAGACCGAACAGGAATTTGTAGGTGTCGGTTTCAAGGCTGAGGCTCAGGGACAGATAATTGAAATGTCTCTCGGTTATTCACACGCTATTCTCTTCGAAGTTCCGAAGGAAATCAAGGTTGAATGCAAGACCGAAAAGAGAGGAAACTCCATGCTTACCATGACAAGCATCGACAAACAGTTGCTCGGACAGGTTGCAGCTAAGATTCGTTCGCTGCGTCCACCTGAGCCATACAAGGGTAAAGGTATCAAGTTTGTTGACGAAGAGTTGCGTAGAAAGGCTGGTAAGTCAGCTAAGGTTTAATTCTTAAAATTTTAAAGATATGGCTTTTTCGAAAATAGAAAGAAGACTCAAGATAAAACGCAGAATCCGTAGAAACATATTCGGAACTGCTGAAAAACCAAGAATGTCCGTATTCCGTAGCAATCGTCAGATAAGCGTACAGATAATCGACGACCTTGCTGCTAATACCCTCGTTTCTGCAACTTCAAAGTGCAAGGAAATAGAAGGCGCAAAGGCTACCAAGTCGCAGAAGGCTGCAATGGTAGGCAAGAAGGTTGCCGAATTGGCTTTGGCTAAGGGAATCAAGGAAGTGGTTTTTGATAGAAATGGTTACTTGTATCATGGTAAGGTAAAGGCTTTGGCCGATGGTGCAAGAGAAGGTGGACTTAAACTATAATAAAGATATGTTGAATAACGCTAAGAAAGTAAAGACCAGTGATCTGGAATTAAAAGATAGATTGGTTAGCATCCAGAGGGTTACCAAGGTTACCAAGGGTGGACGTACCTTCAGTTTCTCGGCTATAGTAGTTGTTGGAAACGAAGACGGAATCGTAGGTTACGGCTTGGGTAAGGCCAGCGAAGTAACAACAGCTATCCAGAAGGGTGTTGAAGATGCCAAGAAGAATTTGATTAAGGTTCCTGTACATAAGGGAACTGTTCCTCACGAGCAGTCGGCTAAGTTCGGCGGTGCAAGAGTATGGATTAAACCTGCTGCATCGGGAACTGGTGTAAAGGCTGGTGGTGCTATGCGTGCCGTATTCGAAAGCGTGGGAATTACCGATATCCTTGCAAAGTCAAAGGGTTCGTCAAATCCTCATAACTTGGTAAAGGCTACTATCGCTGCATTGCTCGAAATGCGCGATGCAAACGAGGTTGCATATCAGAGACAAGTGAACTTGGACAAAGTGTTTAACGGATAAAAATTATTTGTCATGAAGATTAGAGTAACGCAAATTAAAAGTATGATTGGCAGCACCCAGCGTCAGAAGAATACTCTCGCCGCATTGGGTATAAAGAAAATGCACAATCCTGTTGAACATGAAGCCACCCCACAGATACTTGGTATGGTGGAAAAAGTTCGTCATTTAGTAAATGTTGAAGAAATTTAATAATTTTAAAGAAGATTTATTATGGATTTAAGTTGCTTAAAACCGGCAGAAGGTTCGATAAAAGATTGTAAGAGAATTGGCCGTGGACAAGGCTCAGGAAAAGGCGGAACCTCTACCAGAGGTCATAAGGGCGCTAAGCAGAGATCCGGTTACAAGAACAAGATCGGTTTCGAAGGCGGTCAGATGCCTATCCAGAGAACTTCACCAAAATTCGGATTTAAGAATAGAAACAGAATCGAATATAAAGGTATCAACGTTTCAACAATTCAGGCTCTCGTTGAAAAGAGAAACCTTGAGGTAGTTGACATCGAAACCCTCATTAACAATGGTCTTGTTTCTAAGCGCGATCTCGTAAAGATTCTCGGAAACGGTGAATTAACTTCCAAGGTAACAGTCAAGGCTCATGCATTCTCGAAAACTGCAGCCGAAAAGATTGAAGCTCTCGGAGGTACAATTGAAAAAATTTAATTTAGTATGAAAAGATTTTTTAGTACAATAAAGAATATATTCAAGATTGAGGATCTCCGTTCGAGAATACTCCTCACTCTTGGATTCATTCTTATTTACAGACTTGGAGCTCATATCGTTCTTCCTGGTGTAAACCCGAACGAACTGTCAGCCTTGTCGAAGCAGACTTCAGAAGGTGTTCTGAGTTTGTTGGATATGTTTTCTGGTGGTGCATTCTCTAATGCTTCTATATTTGCATTAGGTATCATGCCTTACATCTCGGCAAGCATCGTTGTTCAGCTTTTGGGCATCGCAGTTCCTTATTTCCAGAGATTGCAGCGTGAAGGCGAGAGCGGAAGAAAGAAGATCAATCAGATAACAAGATTCTTGACGATTGCTATTCTTCTCATCCAGGCTCCATCGTACATTGCAAACTTGCGTGCACAGTTGATCCACACTCCTGGTGCAATTGTTGATGGTGGTATGTTCTTCACAATCTCATCTACAATTATCCTTACTGCAGGAACAATGTTCATATTGTGGCTTGGTGAAAGAATTACTGACAAGGGCGTCGGAAACGGTATTTCGTTGCTCATCATGGTTGGTATCATCGCCAGACTTCCATATGCTCTAGCTGGAGAATGTGTCACTCGTTTTGAGCAGGCTGGTGGTGGACTTCTCGTCCTCCTTATCGAACTTGTTGTTCTTTTCATCGTGTTCGTACTTGCTATTGCATTGGTACAGGCTGTACGTAAGATTCCGGTACAGTACGCTAAGCGTGTTGTCGGTAACAAGCAGTATGGCGGCGTAAGACAGTATATACCTCTAAAGGTTAATGCTGCCGGCGTTATGCCTATCATCTTCGCTCAGGCTCTTATGTTCCTGCCGATCATGTTCGCAGGTTTCAGCTCAGAGGGTGGCGGATTTGTAGCTGCATTTGCCGATTATACTGGATTTTGGTACAACTTTACCTTCGCAGTACTGATTATAGTCTTCACGTATTTCTATACAGCAGTGACTATCAATCCACGTCAGATGGCTGAAGACATGAAGAAGAACGGTGGTTTCATACCAGGTGTAAAGCCAGGAAATAAGACTGTTGAATTCTTGGATGATATCATGTCTAAGATAACATTGCCAGGTTCTATTTTCTTGGCAATCATCGCAATCCTTCCTGCTTTCGCAAGATTGCTCGGTGTAAACAGCCAGTTTGCACAGTTCTACGGTGGTACATCATTGTTGATTCTGGTAGGTGTTATTCTCGACACACTCCAGCAGATTGAAAGCCACTTGTTGATGCGCCACTACGACGGATTGACAAAGTCGGGAAGAATTAAAGGCAGAGGCTCTGTTTCTGCAATGTAACGATCTTTGATGATTTTTATAAAGTCTGACGACGAGGTTGAGTTGACACGAAAGAGTTGTCTTTTGGTGTCGAAGACCCACGCGATGCTCGCGGCTGAAATAGCACCGGGTGTAACGACCTCGAAGTTGGACAAATTGGCAAAGGAATTTATTCTGGATAACGGTGGTGTTCCGGGATTCCTCAACTACAACGGCTTTCCAAACACCTTGTGTGTTTCGGTCAACGATGCGGTTGTTCACGGAATTCCATCAAGTCTGGAATTAAAGGATGGTGATATTGTTTCCATCGATTGTGGAGCGCTGATGAACGGCTTCTACGGAGATTCCTGCTATACCTTCGAGGTCGGTGAAGCCGAGCCGGCAGTAAGGGCATTGTTGGTGTGTACAAAGGAATGTCTTTACAAAGGAATAGAGCAGGCCGTAGTAGGAAAGCGGATAGGAGATATTGGAAATGCCGTACAGAAGCATGCAGAGTCCCACGGATATTCGGTTGTCGAGGAACTGGTCGGTCATGGTGTCGGACATTTCTTGCACGAGGAGCCAAGCATACCGAACTTCGGTAGAGCAGGCAAGGGCTTGAAACTGAAAGAACGGATGATCATAGCAATCGAGCCGGTTATCAATATGGGCAAACGAGCAATCGTTCAGGAGAGAGACGGATGGACAATAAAAACCAAAGATGGAAAACCATCGGCTCATTTTGAGCACACAGTGGTTGTAAAAAACGGTAAGGCAGATATTTTATCTGATTTTAGTTTAATTGAAGAAGTTTTAAAGAAAAAGAAGAATTAGTTTTTGTATGGCAAAACAACTTTCTATAGAATTGGACGGAACGATTATCGAGGCGTTGTCCAATGCAATGTTCAGGGTCGAGCTGGAAGGCGGACACATAATTACTGCCCACATTTCCGGTAAGATGCGTATGCATTACATCAGGATATTGCCGGGAGATAAGGTCAGGTTGGAAATGTCGCCTTACGATTTAACTAAAGGTAGAATAACTTTTAGATACAAATAAAAACATTATAGAGATGAAAGTAAGAACGTCTGTAAAAAAGAGAAGTGACGATTGCATTATCGTCAGAAGAAAAGGAAGAGTTTACGTTATATGTAAAAAGAATCCTAAATTTAATCAACGTCAGGGTTAATATTAATAGTGTTATAAATAAAATTAAAGAAATAGAATATGGCAAGAATAGCAGGTGTAGATGTTCCGAATAACAAGCGTGGCGTAATTGCGCTTACCTACATCTTTGGAATTGGCCGCAGCAGATCGGCAACGATTCTTCAGGAAGCCGGTGTTGACGAAGACATCAAGGCAAAAGATTGGAACGACGAGCAAATCGCAGCAATTCGTCAGGCAGTTGGAAAATACCGTCTCGAAGGTGAATTGCGTTCAGAAATTCAACTTAATATCAAGCGTTTGCAAGATATAGGTTGCTACAGGGGAATCCGTCATCGTCTTGGTTTGCCCTTGAGAGGTCAGAAGACTAAGAACAACGCAAGAACACGTAGAGGTAAAAAGAAAACTATTGCCAACAAAAAGAAATAAGTAAGATATGGCTAAGAAAGCAAGAGTAACAAAGAAGCGTGTAGTAAAAGTAGAGGCTACTGGCCTTGCTCACGTTCATACTTCGTTCAACAACATCATCGTAACGTTGACAAATAACGAAGGACAGGTTATATCATGGTCTTCTTCAGGAAAGAACGGTTTCCGCGGAAGTAAGAAGAACACCCCGTATGCAGGACAGATGGCAGCAGAAGACTGCGGTAAGGTAGCATACGACTTGGGCCTCAGAAAAGTAAAGGCTTACGTAAAGGGACCGGGTGCTGGTAGAGAATCAGCTGTAAGATCGTTGCACAACATGGGTATTGAAGTTACCGAAATCATCGACGTAACTCCATTGCCACACAACGGCTGCAGACCTCCTAAGAGAAGAAGAGTTTAATTTTGGGTTTAGTGTTATTTTTAAAAGCAAAGAAAAATGGCAAGATATACAGGACCGCAAACTAAAATTGCAAGAAAATTTGGTGAGCCAATCTTTGGCCCGGATAAGGTATTGGAAAGAAGAAACTTCCCTCCCGGACAGCATGGTTTTAACAAGAAGAGAAAGAAAGTTTCTGAATATGGTACTCAGCTTCGCGAAAAGCAGAAAGCTAAATATACCTACGGCGTTCTCGAAAGACAGTTCCGCAACCTTTTCAAGAAGGCTAGCAGCTCGAAGGGCGTAACTGGTGTTGTTCTGCTTCAGTTGCTCGAATCAAGACTCGACAACGTAGTTTACAGACTCGGTATTGCTCCTACAAGAGTATCGGCTCGTCAGCTCGTTTCACACCGCCACATTATGGTAAACGGCGAAATGTGCAACATTCCTTCGTTCTCGGTAAAGCCAGGTGATATCATTTCGGTTCGCGAAAGATCAAAGTCGTTGGAAATCATTACCAACAGCTTGAGCGGATTCAACCACAGCAAGTATCCGTGGATGGAATGGGACGAAGCTTCAATGTCTGGTAAGTTCATGTCGATTCCTGAAAGGGAAGACATTCCGGAAAACATAAGAGAACAGTTAATTGTCGAATTGTATTCAAAATAAAAGGTAAGTAAATGTCAATTTTAGCGTTTCAAAAGCCAGATAAGGTAGTAATGCTTGAAGCTACCGATTTCTACGGAAAGTTCGAGTTCAGACCACTCGAGCCGGGTTATGGTATGACAATCGGAAATGCATTGAGAAGAATACTGCTTTCATCGCTCGAAGGTTTTGCAATTTCATCCGTAAAAATTGAGGGTGTTGACCACGAATTTTCAACAATACCCGGAGTAATGGAAGATGTTACTGAAATCATTCTCCAGCTGAAGCAGGTTCGTTTCAAGCAGCAGATTGAGGATGTCAACCACGAGAATGTTTCTGTTGTCATATCAGGACAGCAGGAGTTCAGAGCTGGTGATATCGGAAAATTCCTTTCTGGTTTCAAGATTTTGAACCCTGATTTGCTCATTTGCCGTATGGAACCTTCTGTAACCCTCAAGATGGACTTGTCTATCATTAAGGGTAGGGGATATGTTCAGCCCGACGAAAATAGAACTCTCGACGATACTATCGGCGTTATTCCAATCGGATCAATCTTTACCCCGATTGTTAACGTTAAGTATTATGTAGAGAATATGCGTGTTGAACAGAGAACCGACTACGATAAGCTCATTATCGAAATCCAGACCGACGGTTCTATTCACCCCAAGGATGCTTTGAAGGAAGCTGCCAAGATTCTTATTCATCATTTCATGTTGTTCTCAGACGAAAAGATTACGCTCGATACTGACGAAAAGCACGAAAAAGATGAATTCGACGAGGAAGTTCTCCGCATGAGGCAGTTGCTCAAGTCTAGACTTGTAGATCTTGACCTTTCTGTTCGTGCGCTAAATTGCTTGAAGGCTGCCGAAATCGAAACATTGGGCGACTTGGTTCAATACAATAAGTCTGACTTGCTGAAGTTCAGAAACTTCGGCAAGAAGTCACTCACCGAACTCGAGGCTCTTCTTGATATGAAGAACCTTAGCTTCGGAATGGATACATCAAAATATAAGTTGGATAAGGAATAATACTTTTAGAAAATGAGACATAATAAGAAAGTTAATCATTTAGGAAGAAAGAGTGCTCACAGGCAGGCATTGTTGTCTAACATGGCATCTTCTCTGATTTTGCATAAGCGCATCTTCACAACTGTAGCTAAGGCTAAGGCTTTGAGAGTTTATGTAGAACCTCTGATCACAAAGGCCAAGGAAGACTCAACTCACAACCGCAGGGTTGTTTTCAGCTACCTCGAAAACAAGGAAGCTATAACCGAACTCTTCCGCAATGTTATAGTTAAGGTTGGCGATAGACCAGGTGGATATACTCGTATCCTCAGAACTGGCAACCGCTTAGGTGATAATGCTGAAATGTGTATGATGGAACTTGTTGACTACAACGAGAACATGCTCGCTGCAAAGGAAACTAAGAAGAAAGTTCGTCGTTCACGTAAGAAAGCTGCCGACACTACAGCTGAAGCTGCTCCAGCACAGGAAGAAAAGAAGGAAGAATAGTTTAATTCCATCATAAAAAATGGGGATACTTGTATCTCCATTTTTTGTGTGTAAATAGGTATAGTAAATTTATGGGACAAATAGCTAATATTCATGCAAGGCAAATCCTTGATTCAAGAGGAAACCCAACTGTAGAAGTCGAGGTGTACTCAACAAGTGGCGCATTAGGTCGTGCTGCAGTTCCAAGCGGTGCTTCAACCGGCGTTCACGAGATGCTCGAACTACGTGACGGCGACAAGAGCCGTTTTATGGGCAAAGGTGTTATGCAGGCAGTGCGCAATGTTCAGACAACTATTGCCGAAGGCTTGCAGGGTATGTATGTCGACGACCAGCTGGCTATCGACCGTGCAATGATAAACCTCGACGGTACAGCAAACAAGTCGGGACTTGGCGCAAATGCAATACTTGCCGTGTCGATGGCTTGTGCACAGGCAGCCGCTCAGGAACACGGAATGTCGCTCTTCAGCTACATAGGTGGAATCGGTGCTCGTACTTTGCCGATACCAATGATGAATATTCTCAACGGTGGCGCTCATGCCGACAATAAAATCGACATACAGGAATTTATGATTATGCCAGTCGGCGCACCAACTTTCAGCGAAGCCCTGAGGATGGGAACCGAGGTTTTCCATAATCTGAAGTCGGTTTTGTCTGCATCGAAGTACTCGACAAATGTAGGCGACGAAGGCGGTTTTGCTCCAAACCTTGGTTCGAACGAAGAAGCCGTTGAATATGTCGTTAAGGCGATAGAAAAGGCTGGATACAAGCCCGGCGAGGACATCTACATTGCCCTTGATGCTGCAGCAAGCGAATTTTATGATGCAGAGAAAAAACTCTATGTATTTGGATCAAACGGAAAGTCCTATACATCGGAACAACTTGTTGAATATTGGAAGGAATGGACGTCAAAGTATCCTGTTATTTCCATCGAGGACGGTTTGGCAGAAGACGACTGGGAGGGATGGAAACTCCTAACCGATACTATTGGCGACCGTGTTCAGCTCGTAGGCGATGACCTTTTTGTTACAAACCCGGTACGCCTTGCAAAAGGTATTGGTGGCGGCGTAGCAAATTCCATCTTGGTTAAGTTGAACCAGATTGGTACATTGTCGGAAACCATGCAGACCATAAATCTTGCACAGCAGAATTCTTACACCACAATAATAAGCCATCGTTCGGGAGAAACCGAAGATACATTCATTGCTGATTTGGCTGTGGCTGTTAATTCTGGCCTTATAAAGACAGGTTCGGCATCACGTACCGACCGTATTGCCAAGTACAACCAATTGCTTCGCATAGAGGAACAGCTCGGCGAGAATGCAAATTATCTTGGCAGAAATTTCAAGTTTGCAAGAGAATAAGATTTTTAAGTTAATAATAGAAAGCGCAGAAAGTTAAGGCTGTCCGCGCTTTTTTTATTCTTTCCATCCGCCATTCCGACACCCCATGTCAGTTCTGCCAACTTCGGAATTGCCATTTTGTCAGTTTTTTGACGATGGCACATTTTTCGATAAGGTCATGCCGTAAAATTTTAAATTGTCTAACAAAAAAATTAAAAGATATCATGGAAAAGATAGGAAGACCAATGGCAGGCAAAGTCCTGATTAAACCGGAAGCAGCAGAACAGAAGACAGTTGGCGGAATCATTATCCCCGATTCAGCACAGGAAAAACCACAGAAAGGTAAAATCATCGCAGTAGGAAACCAGAAGAAGGACGAACCCATCGAGGTTAAGGCTGGCGACGTAGTACTTTACGGAAAGTACAGCGGTACCGAGTTGAAAATCAATGGCGAAAGCTACTTGATTATGAACCAGAACGATATTTTATTAGTAGTAGAAGAATAATTTTTGAAAGGATATAATCATGGCAAAAGAGATAAAATTCAATATTGAATCGAGAGACTTGTTGAAAAAGGGTGTTGACACTTTGGCAGATGCCGTAAAGGTAACACTTGGTCCTAAGGGCAGAAACGTAGTAATAGACAAGAAGTTCGGTGCTCCGCACATCACCAAGGACGGTGTCAGCGTAGCAAAGGAAATCGAAATAAAGGACCCGTTCATGAACATGGGTGCCCAGATGGTTAAGGAAGTTGCTTCGAAGACCAACGACGATGCAGGCGACGGAACAACCACAGCTACCGTTCTTGCTCAGGCAATTGTTAGCGAAGGCTTGAAGAACGTAACCGCAGGTGCAAATCCAATGGACTTGAAGCGCGGTATCGACAAGGCTGTTGCTGCAGTTGTGGCTGAATTGAAGAAGATGAGCCAGAACGTTGGCGACGACAACAAGAAGATCGAGCAGGTTGCAACCATTTCGGCAAACAACGAATTGGCAATCGGTAAGGACATTGCCCTCGCAATGGAAAAGGTAAAGAAAGAAGGCGTTATCACAATCGAAGAAGCAAAGGGTATTACAACCGAAGTTAAGGTTGTTGAAGGTATGCAGTTCGACCGTGGCTACATTTCGCCATACTTCATCACCGACAGCGAGAAGATGCAGACCGTAATGGATAATCCATACATCCTTATTACCGACAAGAAGATTTCGTCGATGAAGGACTTGCTACCAGTTCTTGAACCGATCGCTCAGGAAGGAAAGGCATTGCTTATCATCGCTGAAGACGTTGAAAGCGAAGCATTGGCAACTTTGATTGTAAACCGCTTGAGAGGTACCTTGAAGATTGCTGCTGTTAAGGCTCCTGGATTCGGCGACAGAAGAAAAGAAATGTTGCAGGATATAGCAATCCTTACCGGTGGTGAAGTTATCACCGAGGAACGCGGCTTGAAACTTGAAAATGCAAACATCACAATGCTTGGTCGTGCCGACAAGGTTACAATCGACAAGGAAAACACAACAATCGTTGACGGTTGCGGACAGAAGGACCAGATTGCAGCAAGAGTTGCTCAGATTAAGAAGCAGATTGAACTCACAACCAGCGACTACGACCGCGAAAAATTGCAGGAACGTCTTGCTAAGTTGTCGGGCGGTGTAGCAGTTATCTACGTTGGTGGAACTACCGAAGTAGAAATGAAGGAAAAGAAAGATCGCTACGAAGACGCTTTGTCGGCAACCCGTGCAGCAGTTGCAGAAGGTATCATACCTGGTGGTGGTGTTGCATACATCAGAGCAATCCAGCACATCAGCGACCTTAAGGGCGACAACGACGAGGAAAACCTCGGTATTGCAATCGTTCTCCGCGCATTGGAGGAACCTCTGCGTCGCATTGTTGAGAACGCAGGTAAGGAAGGTTCGGTTGTTGTTCAGAAGGTTAAGGAAGGCAAGGGCGATTTCGGTTACAATGCTCGCATCGACAAGTACGAAAACTTGTACGAGGCTGGCGTTATCGACCCGACCAAGGTTTCTCGTATCGCATTGGAGAACGCAGCTAGCATCGCAGGTATGTTGCTGACAACCGAATGTGTAATTGCCGACATCCCAGAAGAAAATCCAGCACCTATGGGTGGCGGTGCCAACCCGATGGGCGGAATGGGAATGATGTAAAATTATTACTCATAAAAATTAAGTTAGAAGTCAGTTCCGATGAACTGACTTCTTTTTTTTATTATCTTTGCAACTATGAAACTAAAGACAATAGCAGATTTGTGCAAAAGAAAATTTTTTCTTTTGGGGATGCTTTTGCTATCGGCTTGCTATTTGTTTTTCCCGAGTAACAATCCATCGTGTGATGCAATAAATTATGCTGCTGATGTAAAATATGCCACCGATTTGTTCTGGCCTCATCATCTAATACATAATGCCTTCCATTTCTGCATATATAAATTATGTGGGATATTTTGCTCGGATATTGACGCGATGATGCTGATGAATATTGTAACAGCATTGTTTGCAATAGCAGCTTTGCTTGTGTCGTGGCGTATTTTACAACGTATTACAGAAAAAACAACAGCAAAAGCGCTTGTCTTGCTTTTGGGGGCTTGTTTCGGTTTTATGCGTTATTCGGTTCAGTGTGAAACATATGTAATTCCAATATTCTTTTCGGTTGCAGCCTCCTACTTTTTTTTGCGGACTATACGTGACAATAAACTATTATTTGCATTCGCATCTGGACTAATGTCGGTATTGGCCTGCCTTTTTCATCAGGTGCAGATTTTTTGGACAGTGGGCTTGTTTGTAGGCTTGCTTTTCAGCAAACGTTATCGCGAATCAATAGTTTATACATTTACTTTGCTTGTTATTCCAGCAATCTATTCGTTAACATTAGTCTTTTATGAAAATGGCGAGTGGTCGGTATCAAATCTTTTCCATTATGCATTGTCGTATTATTTTACGGATGCTTCTTCTGGTATTGGGTGGAAAAATATCTTGATGACGCCGATAAGTTTTGTGCGTAGTATCATGCAGATACATGGCAATTTTTTACTATTGTTAAAAATGATGCCTTGGCTTTATGTGGTCTTCCTTTTATTGCCTATTATGGCCTATATAGTTTATAGGATGATAAAACATGGACGCAAGGTCGTGACTGACAAATTGTTCGGATTTGTACACTTCGGAATTTTTGCGTTTCAGTTTGCCTTCGCTTGTTTTTCCGATGGCAATACTGAATTTATGGTAATGTTACCATTTGCGTTGTCTTTTTATCTTGCTTCAATGTTTTATTTGCAAGCACGTAGCGTTACAATTTTGGCGACTTCGCTTTTCGTATGGAATTTCTGCTGGGCAATTCTTCCCGAAAATATTTGCAATTATTACAACGAAGAGGCTGTGGTGGATTACTTGAAGCGTAATCAAGATGTAAAATTCATTGCCGTTGATGAGCATACTGTCGAGAATCTATATTATTATCGCTATGGCGAATTGGCAGAGGATAGAATTTTTGAGTTAGGAGATGATATTCCCGATGGAGAATACGTCACCGATATCCCAGCCCGTCCTTCGCCACTGAACCGGGCACGTTTGTTGAACAATTTATCTTCAGATTGTTTCGATAAAGCTGAGCCTGTCGAAAAAATTTACGCAGATTTTGGTGATTATAATTTGTTTATTGTCCAATATTCTGCGAAATGATTATTTTTGTAATGCTTTAAACATATAGGATATGAAAATTAAATTAATATTTTTATTGTCGTTAGCAGTTCTGTGGATTTGCAGCGGATGCGTTGATAGCGAAAAAGATGTTGAAATAAAGTACATATCGTACAATATCCGATATGGTACGGCCGACGATGGCGACAACGCATGGGATATTCGTAAGTCCGCAACCAAGGAAATGATTGAGCGAGAACAGCCTGATGTATTAGGTTTGCAGGAAGCACTCATTGGGCAATTGCAATACATAGACTCAAACTTTCCGCAGTACAACCGTGTCGGTGTTGGTCGCGACGATGGCAAGGAAGAAGGTGAATTTATGGCGGTTTATTATCGCAACGATAAGTTCAAGCTGTTGGAAAACGGTAATTTCTGGCTTTCGGAAACTCCCGACGAATGTTCTATGGGTTGGGATGCCGCCTGCAAGCGAATTGTCACTTGGGCGAAACTCAAAGATTTAGATAGTAAAAAGGTTTTCTATGTTTTCAACACACATCTTGACCATGTTGGCGAAGTTGCCCGCGAACAATCAATTCTGTTGATTGTCAAGAAGATTGACGAAATCGTAAAGAAGGATAAGTCTCCTGTTTTCTTGTCTGGCGACTTCAACTCAAATGTAAGTTCCCCAATTTTCGACCCTCTAAAAAATATTATGAAGGACAGCCGAGCTATTTTGCCTGAGTCAGAATGGATTCCCACATATAACAATTATGGTAAAGGTGGCGACAGTATGATAGACTATATTTTTTACAAGAACGCCGAAGTGCAGGATTTCAAGACTTTGAATGGCGACTACGGCAAGCCGTATATTTCCGACCATTATCCAGTGATGGCGAAGATGAAGATTTAAGGGTTCAAAGTTCAAAGTTCAATAATTTAATGATTTGTAGCGGTGCAATGCATTGCGCCGTTAAAGTAAATCGTAAATCTTCTTTACATTTTCCCTTTCCTGTATTCGCTTGGCGACACACCCGTTTCGCGCTTGAAGTAGCGGCTGAAGCTTGCAAGGTCGGGGAAGCCAAGGCGTTCGGATATTTGCTGCAGCGAATATTGTTCTTCGGTGCGAAGCAAGGTTTTTGCTGCAAATATCACATGTTGCTGTATCCAGTAGTTTGCGCTGCGTCCGGTCTCGCGTTTTATAGCTGCACTGAAATATTTTGTAGATAGGCAAAAGAGCGAGGCGTAGAATTCTACATCGTGGTGCTGCTGGTAGTGCTTGACTATTGCATCGTAGAAGTGCGAACTTATGTGCCCCTGCGCCGAGTCGCTGCGACCTTCGTTTTGTATGCGATAAATGTTTATGGCCTGCAAAAGAACATGCAGTTGTGGAAGAACCATATCGCCTTGCGACAGTGGACTTAGGTCGGTCGCTATGCGCAGAGCCTCGACAAGTGTTAGCACATCGGCATATTGGCTTGGCGTAAGGGTGAAATGCGGTTCTTGTTCGTGCCAAAAACGACTGCTGTTGGCATTGAGGATGCTTAGTTTGTTGTAAAGCTTCTCGGAAATTATGATGAGCGTGGCCTGGTAGTCGTCGGAAGAACTGCGAACATTAAGCGTGCGGTTTGGATAGACAATGGCGATGTTGTGCTGCTCAAAAGTCACCAGCTTGTCTTCGTACTCGGTGCAGACGCTTCCGTAATGATTTATGCCTATGGTGTAGTGTGGCGATGCGAACGGTTCTCCGTATGCGGGCATTTGTCTGACATTGTCAAGGATTACGATGCCTTTCTCGTTGATTTCATCGTTCATTCTTACCATGAAGTTGTCGTTGCCTTTCATCTTGTCTTGTGTTTGGACGGCAAATATAGTGGAAAAAAATTAAAGACGAAGTGGTTTCTATGCCTGCGGCGTTTCTATGGCTGCGCCGTTTCAATGGGCTACGCACGTTTCTGGGTTTGAATGCCTTCGGCGTTTATCGCTGCGCTGTTTCAATGGGCTGCGCCCGTTTCTGGGTTTGAATGCCTTCGGCGTTTATGGCTTCGCCGTTTCAATGGGCTACGCCCGTTTCTTGGTTTAACTTCGTTGAGGGCTTCGCCGTTCAATGCCTTCGGCGTTTATCGCTGCGCTGTTTCAATGGGCTGCGCCCGTTTCTTGGTTTAACTTCGTTGAGGGCTTCGCCGTTCTATGCCTTCGGCGTTTATCGCTGCGCTGTTTGAATGGCTTCGCCGTTTGAATGGCTACACCGTTTGAGTGGCATTATTTGTTTCCTGTCCCGTTAGGGACAATGCTTCGGTAGGATTTTATCTTTCAGCCTCCAATGTGTATTTTTGCAAAAAAAAGTGTTTTTGCAAAATTTACAATCCTTATTGTCAATAATTGTTTTGAGATGACCAGTATTTTTGCCTTTTGCAATTTTGCCTAATTGTCGGCAGAAGTTGGCATATAGCTATTGTTAGTGCTTTAGTAAGGTTAAATATTTTAAAATGAATATATTATGAAGAAGCAAATTCTAATCGCAATGGTTTTTGTGCTTGCAATGTTCGCAACTATGAAAACCCATGCACAAACGACGGACATTACCGTCTATTATAGAACAAATTCTTCCACTGACGTAATTCAGGATGTGAAGAAATTTTATTTCGTAGGCGAGAGTGTTGTGTTCAAGCTTGGCGACGGCACGACAACCTCCTATGCTATGACCGATGTCAAGAAAATGACCTTGGCATACAACGAACCAGAGCTGCAGAGCATTGAGGAATTGTCGGCAAACGGGGGACTTTACCCTAACCCGGTTTCCGATATGCTTTATTTCAACTTTAATGTTGGCGCAGATGTCACTATGCAGATTTATTCGGCAACTGGTCAGCTTGTAAAGGAAGCAAGCCTTTCGTCGGACGGAGCAATCGATGTCAGCGACCTCAACGAGGGTCTCTACATCGTAAAAATTGATGGTAAAACCTATAAATTCAGCAAGTTATGAAAAAGATAATAGCAATATTGGCATTTGTTGTGGCTGTGCTTTCTTTGTCGGCGCAGAACAAGCTCCTATACTATAGCGGTGGAAATGTCATATACACAAAGACAATAGAGAATATCGACAGCGTAAGTTTTCTGCCTACAGGAACTTCGACGGCATATACAAACATTAGCAACGAATCGCCTTTCAGTTTTCCAGTAATGGGAATTGACAGCATTGTGCTTTACATTGCGTCGCTCGACGGTGATGAGCCTGGACAGCAGGACGATGGCGACTGGATTTACATCAACTATACCAATGGCGGTGCTGTCGGTGTGGTAAATCCGTGGTCGAGCAGAGGAATAACTGTTACCTGCAATGGCGAGGATGTTGTTGTAAATGCCCTGTCGGGAACCGAAAACCGCACAATTGTGGTGGCCGGCACAACCGCCGACGGCTCGCTTACCATAAGCAGCGACAACAAGTTCGACCTTCGTCTCAATGGCGCAAACATAACCAATCCTACTGGCGCGGCTATAAATGTGCTCTCGGATGTTCGTGTAAAGCTTGTCCTTGAAGACGGTACAACCAACTCGCTTGCCGACGGCTCGACAAGTGAATTCAAGGCCGCTTTCCTTTGCGAAGGTTCAATCGAGGTGTATGGCAACGGTACGCTCAATGTGGCCGGCAACAAGCAGCACGGCATCAACAGCGATGCACACATTAATGTATATACTGGCACAATAAATGTAACTTCGGCAGTAAAGGACGGTATCCACGCCAACAATTTCAGATTGTATGGCGGAAATGTCACGGTAAGTGGTTTCGGTGGCGATGGTATCGAGGCCGAATATGGTAGCACCGAACACGCCGACCAAGGTACAATCAAGCTGATGGGCGGTTCGCTCAATATGACGGTTGCCAATGCCGACTGCAAAGGTCTGAAGTGCGATACTTTGACAATACAGGGCGGAACACACAACCTTACTGCTTCGGGTGCACAGACAAAGGCTGTAAAATCGACCATGGTTTACATTGCTGGCGGAAATACAACCATTACCGCTTCGGGTGCTGCTGTGGTTACTGCTGGCGACCCGTCGTACTGCACTGGCATCAAGGCTACCGAAATGTATGTCACCAATGGTGAACTCACAATTACCTGTCCGTCGTCGAACGATGGCGCAAGGGCAATTTCTACCGACAATCTGTTCAGCATGAATGGCGGTACGGTAACCTTGTCGGTGGCTGGCAACGGCGGTTCGTACACCAATACCAGCAACGTTGCCGACACTTACAGCGCAACCTGCATCAAGAGTGATGCTACGGTTGAGATATACAGCGGAACTATCGACCTTACCTGCAGTGGTACCGACAGCAAGGGCATTTCGTGCGACAATGTTGTAAACCTCAACGGAGGCAACTACACATTGAAGGCAACTGGTACAGATTCGAAAGCAGTAAAGGCCGATGTTACATTGAATGTAAACAACGGAACATACACCGTTACCTGCAGCGGACAGGACAGCAAGGGCTTCTCCTGCGACGGAACAATAAATGTTGTCGGTGGCGACATCACATTAACCATGTCGGGCAAGGCAGCAAAAGGTTTCAAGTCGGATGTTGCATTTGTAATGAACGACGGAACAATTACCGCCAACATTTCAGGTGCAACACTTGTTTCCGGTACCGATGCTTCGAACAGCGTTGCTGTAAAATCGAGCGGAACCTTAACAATCAACGGCGGAACAATAAACGCCACTGCTACAACTGCTTCGGGCGGAGCAAAGGGACTTTCGTCGGTCGGTAATATGACAATAAATGGTGGCAATATCACCATAACAACCGCCGGCGCTGGTGCAACACTTTCGGGTTCGGGAACTTCGTGTACCGACGGCTATGCTCCATGCTGTATCAAGAGCGAAGGCAACCTTACAATACTTGCAGGTGTCATCAACTGCTCGAGCACTGGCAAGGGCGGCAAGGGCATCGCTTGCGACGGAATACTTACCATTGGTACTGCCAATGCCGACAATAACCTTATCGACATTGATGTGATGACCTCTGGCGCAGCCGTAAATGCAACTAGCAGCAGTGGCGGAGGATTCCCTGGTGGCGGTAGCTCATCTTCCGACTACTGGAAAGGCTTGCCAAAGGGCATTAAGTCGGCAGGTAACATAGTAATTAACAGCGGACATGTTTCGTCGTACTGTGCACAGACAAGCGGCGACCCGACGGGCGAAGCCATCGAAAGCAAGGCCGGCATATATATCAATGGCGGCTTCGTAGAGGCTAATTCATACGACGATGCAATAAACTGCTCCAGTCATTTCGAAATGAACGGCGGATATGTTTGGGCATACGCACGCGGAAACGATGGCATCGACTGCAACGGAGCTTATACCTACTTCAATGGTGGCATAGTTATTGCTGCAGGAACTGAAGAAGCTATAGATGCAAACTGTGACGGAATGGGTGGAACGCAAGGCCATCTTATAATTAATGGTTCTACCATAATTGCTTACCGTGCTTCAAGTAGTGGCATGGGAGGAGGTGGTGGTATGGCTCTTCTCGACAGCCCGACATACCAGAATGGACAGAAATATCTTGCACCGACATTCAGCGCAGGTTCAAAATATTGCATCAAGAATAGCTCAGGAACGACTGTCCTTATTTACCAGCATCCGTCAAGCATCACAGGTAGCGGATTTATGACAAACTCAGGTATCAGACCTCCAGGAGGTGGCGGAAGCAGTGCAAGCTATGTATTCACAAGTCCGAATGTAACTTCAGGCACATACACAATGTACACCAACCCGACAATAAGCGGTACTGCCAACTGGCATGGAATTTATGTAGGTGCAACCGCAACGACTTCAGGTTCGGGTACTTCTCTAAGCGCACAATAAATTAAAATATGAACAGAATTTTTTCAATATTACTCTCGGTTCTTCTCATTGTTGCACTTAACTCGTGCAACAATGGAGAAGGCGAGGGCGGCACTGGCATCATCGAAGGTGATGTCATGCGCGTTTTACATCCCGACGACAACTACAACCTCGAAACCGACACCACCGTGGCGGCAAAGGTCGATGTTTTTATCGTCTATGGCGACGACTCCTTTTATGGCGACGATGTAGAAACCGACGACAAGGGGCATTACCGCTTCAAGTATATGAATCCGGGCAAGTACACCGTTTTTGCCTATTCGACCAAGCCCGATGGTGAGAAAATCGCTGTTTCGCAGGAAGTAGAACTCAAGAGAGGTGCAACCGCAACTGTACCGACAATCTACATCCACGAGGGCAAGGCATACGGGACTTCAATCGTTAAAGGACGTGTGTATGCAAGATATTACCACAACGGCAACTATCGTGGCGAAGGTTGGGCTTATGACCAGCGTGTGTTCATAAAGCGTGATTCAGAACCTTATCATTTCGACGATGTGCGCGTAGGTATGGACGGATATTTCTATTTTCAGAAAATCACGCCTGGCGACTATACAATTTTCACCTTTACCGAGAATATGAACGAAATTCCCGATACTGTGACTCGCAGTGTAAAGGTTGAAGAAGTTGGCACGATTTATGAAATTGCCGATACCATAAATATCATTTCAAATGTATAGGATATGAAAAGAAAACTCGCTATATTTGTTGTGCTGCTTTTGTCTGCATTTGTCGTTTGCGCACAAACGCCCGAGGAAAAGCGTGAAAAGCGCAAAGGTCTTACCATAAAGGAATGGAACGAAAACCAAGCCACCAAGACGCGTTTTCTCGACCATGTGACCAAGTACGATGCCAACGGCTTCAAGATTGAGGAAACCGAGTATGCCAACTATGGGCAGAAGTCGCGCGTGACATTCGAGTACAACACTGTGGGCAAGTGCATAAAGGAAGTGGAATACGACAGCCGCAACAAGCCAGTGCGCATACGCAAGTTCGAGTACTATCCCGACGGAAGCAAGAAGAAGCAGTACAATTATTTTCCAAACGGCAAACTTGAAACCGTAAAGGAATTCGAGTACATTTTTGATAAACAGTAATGTTGTCGCAGATTGAAGATAAGTTGCAGTTGTTCGACACAATAACCCTTGCCGAAATGGAAAAGGTCAAGCTGATGAACAGGGTCGATACGAAATTTCTCGTAACGACCGAGCAGCTTATGGAAATTCTGGACAGAATACACGACAGGTATTTCGTGCAGTTCAACGAGGGACGCTGGATTGCCGACTACAACACGCTCTACTACGACACTCCCGACCTGAAAATGTACATTGCGCACCACGACCGCAAACTCAACAGGCAGAAACTTCGTGCTCGCATCTATGTCGATAGCGGAATCGCATTTTGCGAAGTCAAGAACAAGAACAACAAAGGGCGCACGAAGAAAAAACGCATTCCGATGAATCCCAGCGACTTCAATGATATGCTTAGCCGAGATGAAAATAGAAGTTTTGTTTCGGAACTGCTGCACTACGATGTGAATTCGTTAAGTCCAGTCCTTGAAAACAAGTTTACGCGCATAACGCTTGTAAATGTCGAAAAGACCGAGCGCCTAACCATCGACATGAATGTCAACTTGATAAATCGTGTAACGGGTAAGTCGGCATGCATTCCGAACCTTGTCATCATCGAGCTTAAGCAGGACGGACTATGCCCATCTTATTTCCGCGATGTGCTTCTAGACCTTCGCATCAAGCAGAAACGCATCAGCAAGTATTGTCTCGGCACTTTTTTGACCAACCCAAAAGCAAAGGCAAACCGTTTCCGCCGTAAAATGCGCTATATTGAAAAACTATGTAATACAAAATTGATATGAAGAAATTATTTTTTCTGTTAGCAGCAACTATGTTGCTGAGTTTTGGATGTTTTGCACAAGATACTGACATTGTGTCAGACGAAAATATCAATGAAGATGCAGGCGCCGAGGTTGCGGAAACTCCTGCTGATGTTGCCGACAATATGGATTTCGACCCGGACATTGCCCGCGAGTTTGCCGACGAGATGACTGCAATAGCATCACCGAACGACATTCTTGGCATTCCTTTGTGGAACAAGGACAGCTTGCTCTCGATGTTCGTTTTGTTCCTTGTAAATATTCTGATTTGCTGGTTAATAGTGCATTTTCTGTATTATCGTAAAAGCAAGCGCAAGGACTACTATTTTACATTTATGCTGTTTGGCACGACGGTTTTCCTGCTGATGAACCTGCTAAACAATGTGAACCTTGCAATGGGCTTCGCAATGGGTTTGTTCGCCATATTCGGGCTTATCCGCTACCGTACCGAGCCTCTGCCAATCCGCGAGATGACCTATCTGTTTGTGATTATTGGCATTTCGGTAATCAACGGTCTGGCAATGAGCCACGGATACATCAATCTGCTTGCAGTTAATGTGCTGTTTATACTTGTGATACTTATTTTCGATGGCAACAAGGCCATTAAGCATGTGGCTACCAAGATTGTACTCTACGAGCGCATCGAACTTGTAAAGCATGGTCGCGAAGACGAACTCATTGCCGACCTCAAGGAGCGTACAGGCCTCGACATTCAGCGCATCGAAGTGGGACACATAGATTTCCTGCGCGATGTGGCTTATATTAAGATTTACTATACACCCATCAGCGACCAAATCAACAGCATCGACACTATGGTCAAGCATAAGGATTTCATGAAATAAAGTTTTTGAAGAAAGTTAGCATCATATTATTGTTTGTTATAATGGTTTGTCTGCCATACATTTCGGTGTATGCGCAGACGACCGATTTTGGCGCAATCGTTGGTGCTGGCTACTCCGGCAAGATTGTCAAGGGCTTTGGTTATTCGGTCGAGGGCGAAGTAAAGACGTGGGGCAATTTCACAAAATTTAACCGCCTGAAAGTGTCGGCAGGACTAGGCTACTCGTTCTGGGAAAGCCGCTTCAAGGTTTCTGCCGACTTCGACTATATCCTGAAAAACAGGGAAACCTACATGGAAAATCGCTACCGAGTGAGTGGCGGACTGACATATTCGGAGAAGATAAGAAGTTTCAAACTGTCGCTTAGGGCGAAGTATCAAGCTTCGTTCTACGACGAATCGCATGCATATCATAAGTACAATCCTAAAACATATATACGAAGTAGGTTTGAGATAACATACAGTTTCTTCAGCAAGCCGCTGAGGCTGTATGCCTCAACCGAAATGTTCATTCGTCTGTACAAGAAAGATGCCCGTTTCATTGACGAGATGCGTACCGTTGTTGGTGTAACTTATCGTCTCAACAAGAACAATTCGCTAGACTTTTACCTTCGTGCCGACAACGAGGTGCAGGTGAAGAATCCTGCAAATATATATTATATCGGGGTTGGGTATAGCTTTAAGTAGTTTTTATATACTCCAGCAACCCTTTGCATCCATCGTTTACATCCTGCCATGTAGCTTCGAAATTGCCTGTATACCACGGATCGGCAACATCGCGTGGATGGTCGGTATAGTTCAGTAATAGTGAAATCTTGTGTAGCTTGTCTTCTCCTATCACCCGTTGCAGATTGCGCAGGTTGTTTACATCCATTGCCACAATGTAGTCGTAGTGCTCGTAGTCGCGGCGAGTAATCTGTCGTGCCGTCTTGCCCTCGCACGAGATTCCGTGTTCGGCCAGTTTGCGGCGTGCTGGCGGATATACTGGATTGCCGATTTCTTCGGTTGATGTTGCCGCCGAAGCAATCTCGAACTGGTCGGCGATTCCTGCATCGGCAACCATTTTCTTCATTACAAATTCGGCCATAGGACTGCGGCAGATGTTGCCGTGACATACGAAAAGGATGCGTTTCATTGTTGATGTCGTTTGCGGCAAAGTTAAATATTTTTCTGTTGTATATTGTGCATTGAATTTGCGATTTAATTATATTTGCACTCAATTACGACAAAACAAAAACAATTATGCATAAGATATTTCTGCCGCTCGCATTTCTGATTGCCTTTGCTCTATGCCTTAACGCACAGGAGAAAAAGGAGTACAAAATCGGAACAATAGCATTCTATAATCTTGAGAATCTTTTCGATACTCTTCCGGGACCCAACGATGTGGAATTTACACCCGAAGGGCCCAAGAACTGGAACACCGAAAAGTATTTCTCTAAGATAGATCGTATGGGTGGCGTGATTGTGCAGCTTGGCGCCGATGTTACGGGAACCGCTCCGATGATTGTTGGTGTGAGCGAGGTCGAAAACATTACTCCTCTCAACGACCTTGTAAAATGCGAGGCAATGAAACCATACAACTACAAGGTTGTGCATATCGACGGTCCCGACCGCCGTGGCGTCGACTGTGCTTTGCTATATAGAGAGGATTTCTTCAAGGTTACAAATGTGCGTATGCACCGTGTTGTTTCGGAGCAGGAAGGTTTTGTTACCCGCGACCAGATTGTTGTGTCGGGAATTTATGATGGTGAAGAAATGCATTTTGTTGTGCTTCACTGGCCTTCGCGACTTGGTGGTGAAAAGCGCAGTTTGCCACGTCGTGCCGAAGCAGCGACAACTACCCGCCAAATCTTCGACTCCATTATGGCAATAAATCCCAATGCCAAGATAATCGCTATGGGCGACCTCAACGACGACCCCATCAACGAGAGCTTGAAGAAATATTGCAAGACCGTTGGCAAGAAGGAAGAAGTAAAAGACGGCAAACTCTACGACCCGATGGAAGAACTTTACCGCAAGGGAATCGGCTCTCTGGCATACGGCGACAGATGGAACCTTTTCGACCAGATGATTTTCTCGCCTGCATTCGTTAGTAGCGACAAGTCAACATACGTGCATTATGCCAGTCATGTGTTCAACAAGGCTTTCCTAACGCAAAAGGAAGGCCGCTACAAGGGTTATCCGTTGCGTACCTACGTCGGCACAACATATCAGTCGGGCTACAGCGACCATTTCCCGGTTTATTCGTTCATAATCAAGGAGAAATAAGCCATGCTGGTAAAAACTTTCGGCAGTGCCGTCGATGGCATAAACGCACAGACGATTACCATTGAGGTAAATGTTTCCAATGGGGCAAAGTTTTATCTTGTCGGACTTCCAGATAATGCCATCAAGGAGAGCGAACAGCGAATGATAAGTGCACTGAGCAATTGCAACTTTCACTGGCCAGGCAAGCGCATTGTTATAAATATGGCACCTGCCGATATGCGTAAGGAAGGTTCTGCCTACGACTTGCCGATGGCTGTTGGCGTGCTTGCCGGTTCGGAACAGATGTCAGCCGACTTGCTCGACAAGTACATAATTATGGGAGAACTTTCTCTCGATGGCAGCGTAAAACCAATCAAAGGTGCATTGCCAATTGCCATAAACGCCAAGGAGGCAGGTTTTGACGGCGTGATTCTTCCTGTCGAAAACACCCTTGAAGCTGCCGTTGTTGATGGAATTGAAGTCTACGGTGTACATAACCTTGTCGAAACAGTTGAATTTTTGAATGGTACTCGTCAGTTGGAACGTGTTACCGTTGATCTCGAAGCCGAGTTCCAGAAATCACTTTCTGACAACGACCTCGACTTTGCCGATGTGAAAGGCAAAACGAATCCCGTCGATACTTCCACCCTTGAGCCTCGACGAAGCCATTGAGACCACCAAGATACATTCTGTTGCAGGCAAGACCGAAGCAGGTCATTCGCTGATGCTCCGTCGTCCGTTCCGTTCCCCGCATCATACAATTTCGGATGTAGCCTTGGTTGGTGGCGGAACTTATCCGCAGCCAGGGGAAATTTCACTCGCCCACAATGGGGTGCTTTTTCTAGATGAGCTACCTGAATTCAAGCGCACAGTCCTCGAAGTTATGCGTCAGCCTTTGGAAGACAGGATTGTAACCATTTCGCGAGCTAAATTTACGGTGGAATACCCTGCGAGTCTTATGCTCGTTGCATCGATGAATCCTTGTCCATGCGGATACTACAACCATCCCGAAAAGGAATGTACCTGTACGCCTATGGCTGTGCAAAAGTATATGAGCAGAATTTCGGGTCCGTTGCTAGACCGTATCGATATTCACCTTGAGGTTACGCCTGTTAAATTTGAGAAACTTGCCGATACTCAACCTGCCGAGCATAGTTCCGAAATACAGAAGCGTGTAATTGAAGCCCGCAAGGTTCAGGCGAAACGTTTTGCCAAGAGCAAGAAGATTTACTGCAATGCCCAGATGTCGTCGAAGCAGATTCGCGAGTTCTGCAAGCTGGATAGCACCTGTATTGCTTTGCTAAAGACCGCCATGGACAAACTTCACCTGTCAGCCCGTGCCTACGACCGCATTGTGAAGGTTGCACGCACTATTGCCGACCTTGAGCATAGCGACGACATACAACCTGCACATATCGCCGAGGCAATTCAGTACAGAAGTCTGGACAAGGAAAATTGGGGACAATAGGACTATTGGCGTTTCATTTCCTTTACTTTTGCATACTCACCCTCTTCTAGCAACGTAATTTCATATTTGTGCTTGCCATCTTTCGATTGTGTGTAGCGGATGTTGCCATTTGCGTAGGGGTATAGAGGGCGGGTGCCATAGATTGCTTTACCGTTCTTTTGCAGCCATTGTCCGATTTCTTTCATGCGTTGCAAGGCAACTTCAGGAAGCTGACCGTCGGCATCGGGACCAACATTGAGCAGGTAGTTTCCGCCTTTGGCAACAATGTCTATCAGCGTGTGTATTAGTTTGCGAGTGCTCTTGTAGTTGTCGTTCTCGACATACGACCAGCTATCGCCCATGCTCATGCATGTTTCCCATGGGTAGGAGAGTAGCTTGTCGGGGACTTGTTGTTCCGGTGTGCGGTAGTTTTCGTATTTGCCACCTACGCTGCGGTCAACGATTATAAGGTCGGGATTGTCCTTGCGAGCCATGGCTGCTATGCGAGGCATGTCGATGTCCTGTATGCGAGAGTAGCAACCTAACCATTCGAGTGTTTCTTCGTTTAAGCTCCACTCGGGACGTATCCAGCCGCCATCGAGCCATAAAATGTCAATGTCACCGTAGTTATGCGTAAGTTCGTATATCTGGTTGTAGGTGAAATCTTTGAATTTCGCCCACCGTTGCGGATTTTCGTGAATGTCGTAGTTTACATTGCGGTCGGGAGTTGCCCACTCGTGCGCCCAGTAGTCGTCGTTATGCCAGTCGGGCTTCGAGAAATAGAGGCCTATCCACATTCCTTCGGAACGGAACGCATCAACAACGGCCTTTGTAATGTCGGGCTGTGCTGCTGTGTGATACGGACAGTCGGTTCCAGCAACGCTGTAGTCGGTTTGCTTGCTGTCGAACATGCAGAAGCCGTCGTGGTGCTTGGTGGTGAAAACCATATATTTCATTCCCGCCTCCTTGGCCGCTTTTGCCCATTGCGTGGCATCGAAATGCTTGGGATTGAAAGTCTTGTTCAGTGCTTGGTATTCCTTCTTGTACTCGTAGTAGTCGGCGCCGTTGCGGTTTATCCACGGTTCGTTGCAGATGCTCCACGATTCCACCACGCCCCACTGCGAGTACATTCCCCAATGCGCCATGAACCCGAATTTCAGGTCTTGCCACTGCTCGATGCGGTTGAGAATTACGGTGTCGGTTTCGGGCTGATTGTCGCTTTGGGCATTCGCTGAAAAAAATGCCAATATTATGCTGAGTAGAATAAATGTCATTTTCATTTTACTAAATATTTAAATTTGAAATTATCCAGATTCTTGTCGTCACTACTGAATCCGACTTGCAAAATGAATTTGTCTCCATTCTTCGGTTCTTCCATTTCACCAGTGGTTTCGTTGAATTGGCGCATCCAGAACTTGTCAATCTTTATGTCGAATGTGCTTGTGCCGCCAACAGGGACTTCTATTTTCTGCATCCCGACAAACGACTTTTGCAAACCGCTTTTGTCGTTTGGATTCTTCAGATAAACTTGTATTACAGTTTTCCCCGACTTGCATTTCGCTTTGCTGCCAATGTTGCTGACGGTTCCCGTGACACGCATTTCGCGATAGTCAACACTTGTTTTCCCAATCTTGAAGTCAGAATACGAAAGTCCGTAGCCGAACGGGAACAGCGGTTTTTGCTTCATACATTTATAGGTGCGACCTTGCATGTTGTAGTCTTCGAAGTCTGGAAGCTGTGAGGTTGATTTGTAGAAAGTCACAGGCAGACGACCAAAATTGTCGCAATCTCCAGCCAATGCCGAAGCAATAGCCTTTCCCATGTCCTCGCCCCCGTACCAACATACCATTATGGCATTTGTTTCGCTGATGATGTTTTCTAGTGCAATTGCACTGCCCGAACAAAGCAACAAAACAATCGGTTTGTCGAGTTTTTTCAGTTGCTTTATCTCTTCTATTTGGTTTTCGGGAAGTTCTATCCTTGTGCGGTCGCCCTTGTGGAACCCTGGGATGTCGATTGGAAGTTCTTCGCCTTCGAGTTGAGGATTAAGTCCGCCAGCATAGATAATTATATCGGCATCGATAGCGGTTTCCGCCATTGCAAAGCGTTGGTTCAGACCTTCCTCTATGGTTGAAGTGTGCAGCGGAGTGCCGTTGTAGTTGCCCAATGGCATAAGGGTGTCGCTTGCGTTTGGTCCTACGAGGAAAATCCGTTTTCCGTCAATTGGTAAAATACCATCATTTTTTAGCAAAACGAATGTTTCTACTGCTGCATCGTGGGGTGTAATTTGTGGTAAATAATTGAAATCTGGATTTGATTCTGTGAGTTCCATACGCAGAGAAAGTACTCGGCGCAGATGTTCATCAATCTTGCTTTCGGGAATATATCCCGAGTCGACGGCGGTTTTCAGTGCTTGCAGTCCGCTTCCGCATTCGAGGTCAACTTCGCTGCCGAAAGCATCGGAGGCTGCAAGAGCTGCCGTAGCGTGGGTTTTGTGGCGAAGAATCACGGTGTCGCGTTCCCAGCAATCGTTCAGCGCCCAGCAGTCGGTGACGACAATGCCGTCGTACTTCCATTTGTTGCGCAGAATGTCGACCAGCAATTCGCGGTTGGTACAGCAAGGAGCTCCGTTAAGGCGGTTGTATCCGCACATAACCTGTCGCACATCGCTATGGGTGATAATGTATTCGAATGCAGGCAGATAGGTCGTCCATAGGTCACGTTGCGAAACATTTGCATCGAATTGGTGACGAGTGCCTTCGGGACCACTATGCACGGCAAGGTGTTTGAGGCAGGCGGCTGCCGAGAGTACCGACTTGTCGCTGTCGCCATGCTGAAGTCCCTCGACGCAGGCAAGTCCCATTGTGGCGGTGAGGTAGGGGTCTTCGCCGTAGGTTTCCATGCCTCGTCCCCAGCGCGGGTCGCGGAAAATATTGATGTTTGGTGTAAAAAAAGTAAGTCCCGTATAATCGCCGTAATTGCCTTGTGCTTGTGCCTCACGGTATTTTTTGTGGGCTTCGGCGGCTACCTGCGAGAAAATATTTTCACCCATTTTATTGTCGAACGATGCCGCCAGTGCTATCGGCATAGGCCATACTGTTGCAGTCCCGTTGCGACCAACGCCGTGCAAGGCTTCGTTCCACCAACTGTAGGGTTTCAGGCCAAGACGAGGAATGGCTGGATTCTGGTGTTCAAGCAACGAAAGTTTTTCGTCAATGGTAAGTCTTCCGATAAGGTCATCGACTCGGGTTTCGATGTCGAGAGTAGTGTCTTGGAAAGGATATTGCTGGGCGAAACAAATATGCTGAACAAATAAGCAGAATGCCAATATGATATATTTCGTAATTCGTAGCATGATGCAAAATTACAAATAAAAAGTGTCAGTTTTATTTTTGGACTGAAATTTGTTATCTTTGTGTTGAACAAAAACATTAGCCTATGAAAGTGGTATTTATAATAATGGCAATCGTGGCTTCGATATCGGTCGGTGCAGTAAACCCTGTGAAAGTGTATAAGGGCACTAGCGTCTATAATAGCGACGTCATTTGCAATGTTACTAGTGGCAAGGTGTATAAGAAAAATTCGGTGTACAATAGCGATGTGGTATGCACCATTCGCGAAAACAAGATATACAAGGCAAATTCGGTTTATAACAGCGATGTAATCTATACAATAAGAGATAGCAAGGTCTACACAGGCAATTCGGTGTACAACAGCGATATAGTTATGACAATACGTGACGGAAAAATATACAGAGGCACCTCGGTCTATAACAGCGACATCATTGCCACTGTCCGCGATGGCAAAGTGTACAAGGGAACCTCGGTATACAACAGCGACATATTGTTTACTATAAAAGGCAACCTGACCCTGGAGGAATTCGTGGCTGTCTGGTTTACGGTGTTTTATGCGTGGTAACTAAGGGTGACGGACTTGCAGTCTTATAGTCTAGCCTTTCCGCCTTTTTGCCTCTCATTGTTAATTGAATTGTTAATTTATTTATTGGTTTCATTTGTAAATCGTAAATCCATAATCGTAAATAATGTTTATTTTTGCGACCTAAATTTTGTCAGAAATGGAAAAGAATGATATAACAACAAAAGTGCTTATTGCTCTAGTTTCGTTGATGCTGGTGGCTGTGATTGTGCTTGGTTACCTTCTGTACAAGACTTCTAAGGAAAAAGATCAGATAGTTGTAGTAAATACCGAAACCACCAACGAACGCGATAAGATTAAGGCCGAATTTTCGAACCTTTTGGATCAGTACAACGGACTTGAGACAACCAACGACAGCCTTAACGCTGAAATTAATGGTCGCAAGCAGGAGATTGTGAAGCTCATAGAGGAACTCGACAAGACCAAGAATTGGGCTGCAAGCATGAAGAAAAAATACGAGGAGGAACTTGGAACATTGCGTAGCATAATGAAGCACTATGTCTTCCAAATCGATAGTCTCAACACCTTGAACCAGCAGCTTACTGCCGAAAACGAGATGGTAAGAAACGAGAACGACCGCTACCGTTCAGAAAATGATGAACTTGTGGATCGTAATACCGAATTACTGACCACCATTGAGGATGCAAGCGTAGTGAGCGCATCGCATATAAGTGTGATTTTCCTCAACGGCCGTGACAAGGAAACCAACAAATCGGGTAAGATAGAAAAACTGAAGATAACCTTTACACTTTCGGCCAATAAGTTGGCTTCGAGCGGACAAAAAACTATATATCTGCGCATTAAACGTCCAGATGGTTACTACATTTCATCGGGTGGAACTTTCACCTCGGGCGACAGCCAGCTCTCGTATTCCGATTCACGAAATATTACTTACGAAAACCAGTCGCTTGATGTTTCAATATATCATAAGGTTGCCGAACAACTCAATGTCGGAAAATATGGCGTTAGCCTCTACATGGACGGCAAGATGATAGGCGAAAGCTCGTTCCTAATAGAAAAGTAGGCTGTTATGAACGAGGTGATGCCTATTGCCGAGAGATTTGTTGACTGGAATGCTTTTATTATTCTGGGTGTTGCATTAATTGTCGTCATACTTTTTATTGTTGCAAGGTTGATGTTCCCCGATTACTACAGACTTATGATGTATCGCATGTTTGTCGATAATTTTTCGGGACGACCAGCAACTCGAGTTGCCGAAGTGTCGTCAATCGAGGCTGTTACGATAATTATTTCCTTGTTGTCGATTTCGGCAATGGGCTTTGCTGCAATATGCTATTCGGACTTGACAAGTGTAAGCATGGAGCACGGACACGAATGGAAAGTAATGCTTATAATTTTGTTGTCGTTTACTGTCTATAACCATTTTCGTGGCTTGATAAACCTTTTCGCTGGTTTTTTGTTCCGTTTGTCAGAGTACGCTAAAAGCTACAATACTTTGATTCTCGATACAGAAAGACTGATGAGTATATTGTTTCTGCCTATTTTCTCTGTGTGCCCGTTTGTTCCTGCAGCAACGGCAAAGGTTTTAATATGGATTGCCATAGCAATATTCGTATCCTTGGTAATATTGCAATATATAACAATTTTTTTTCATTTGTTGAAAAATAATTTTTTGAATCATCACTCAATTTTGTATTTTTGCACGCTCGAATTTTTGCCAGTTATGATAGTTCTCAAATTGGTATTGTAGTTTCGAGAGTTTTAGTTGTAAGAAATTAATTTATAGAATTTTACGATGAAAATAAAAAGCGTTCTTGTGTCGCAGCCGAAGCCGGAAACAGACAAATCCCCATACTACGATATTGCAAAAAAGTACAACGTTAAGATAGATTTTCGTCCTTTCGTCAAGGTTGAAGGTATTCCTTCGAAGGATTTCCGCACACAGAAGATAAACCTTGCCGACTATATGTCGGTTATCTTCAATAGCCGTCATGGAGTTGACCACTATTTTAGAATGTGCGAAGAACTTAGAGTTCCAGTTAATGACAATCGCAAGTATTTCTGCATATCCGAGTCAATCGCTTTCTATCTGCAGAAATATGTTACTTACCGCAAGCGCAAGATTTTCTATGGAAATGGTACTCTGGCAAATCTCATGCAGCAGATTCAGAAGTTTCCGGAGGACAAATATCTTGTTCCACTGAGCGATGTCCACAAGCAGGACATTCCCGAAAAGCTCGCCGAAGCCAACATAGCATACGACATTGCTGTGCTTTACCGTACAGTAAGTTCCAATATGTCCGACATGGAAAATCTCGGTCACGACATAGTGCTGTTCTTCAGCCCTGCAGGAGTAATGTCGCTTAAGCAGAACTTCCCAAATTTCAACCAGGAAGAAGAAAATGTTTTCATCGGTGCATTCGGTCCTACAACTGCCGAAACCGTTGAAAAGCTTGGATATCGTCTAGACATTAAGGCTCCAACACCCGACAATCCTTCTATGCCGGCGGCTCTCGAAAAGTTTATCAAGGCACAGAACGGAAAATAATTGCCGAAATGCCAGCCGATGCCGATACTTCTCCAGTTGCCGTTAACGAGGAAACCCGCAACGATTTCTCCCGCCAGACGCTCGGTAGAAGTTCGATGCTGAAGCATAAGTCCGACATCGAAAATCTTTTTCGCAAGGGAAAAAAGGCAAACGTCGAATACATCAGGCATACATATATTAAATACACTGCCACCTCGCCGCAAGGCGGGGTTCGCATTTTTGTGTCGGCACCAAAGAAATATTTCCGCCATGCTGTCGATCGCAACCTCATGAAACGCCGTATGCGCGAGGCTATCAGAAAAAATCTTTCGGAAATGAGGAAATACTGCGGCGAAAGCAATATTTGCATCGACATCGCGTTTGTGATGCAGACAAATATTATTCGCGATTATGCGGACGTGGAAAGAATAATTGTAATATCTTTACAAAAAATTTTTAACGAGGTATATGAGAAGAATTGAAAACATCATAATGCTGCTCGTTCTCGCTGTTGCAATGCTTGTTTCGGCAAATACCATGCAGGCTCAGTCGAAGGACGAAGGCACTACCGACTATAATTTCGAGAGCGTAAAGAATCTCGACATATTCCATTCGCTGTACAAGGAACTTTATCTGTATTATGTCGATCCGATAGAACCGGAAAAACTCATCAAGACCGCCATCGACAAGATGCTCGAAGGTCTCGACCCATATACGGTTTATATTCCCGAAAACCAGATTGAGGACATAAAACTCATAACCACTGGTCAGTATGGCGGAATAGGTGCGCTTATCCGTCAGGACGGCGACTATGTGATGATAACCGACCCGTACGAAAATTCGCCTGCAGCGAAGGCTGGGATTATCGCTGGCGACAAGATTCTTGAAATTGACGGACATTCGATGAAGGGCAAGCAATCTGATGGAGTTTCGGAACTATTGCGTGGCGAGCCCAATACAAAGGTAAAACTTAAGCTTCAGCGTATGTTCAGCGACAACCCAATCGAAATTCAGGTTACTCGCGAAGAGATAAAACTTCCGTCGGTACCATACTATGGAATCATAGACGATGGTGTTGGATATATTGCACTCAACAGTTTCACAAATACTGCCGCCAAGGAGGTGCAAGATGCCCTCGAAAGCATGAAGAAGTCGGACAACATCAAGTCGTTGGTACTCGATTTGCGTTCCAATCCTGGCGGTTTGCTCATCGAAGCTGTAAAGATTTGTAATCTTTTCATCGATGCGGGTCAGGAAATTGTTAGCACCAAGGGCAAGGTTTCTGAATGGGACAAGTCGTACAAGACAACCGCCAAGCCAGTTGACCGCGACATAAAGATTGTTGTTCTCGTCAACGAAATGTCGGCTTCGGCATCCGAAATCGTGTCGGGAAGCATCCAGGATTTGGATAGGGGAGTAGTTGTAGGCCATCGCACTTTCGGCAAGGGACTTGTGCAGACAACACGTAACCTCAGCTACAACGGAATGCTCAAGGTTACGACGGCAAAATATTACACTCCGAGCGGACGATGCATTCAGGCTCTCGACTATTCGCACCGCAACGAGGATGGTAGCGTTGGTCATGTTCCCGATTCGCTCATTTCGAAGTTCTACACCAAGAACAAGCGCGAGGTTTACGACGGTGGCGGCATTACACCCGATGTGGTTGTGGACGACAGCATTACCAATACGCTCCTTACCCAATTGATGCTCAGTGATATGTTCTTCAAGTATTCGGTTTGGTATCGCAGCAAGCACGAGTCTATTGGCGACGATCCTTCAAAGTTTGTCTTCTCCGATGACGACTACAAGGATTTCAAGGATTTTCTCGTGCGCGAGAAGTTTGAGTATAAGTCATTCTCAGAAGAAAGTGTCGAGGATTTGATTGAAGTCGCCAAGACCGAAAAGTACTACGACAACATTTCGAAGGACATTGAAACATTGCTCTCTAAGTTGAAGCAGGACAAGGATAGGGACTTGGAACGCTATAAGGACGAGGTTATAAAATGGATTGTAAGCTATATAATGCCGCGTTACTTCTATGAGAAGGGAAGCATAATGTTCAGCATCAACTACGACGAGGAAGTAAAGACGGCGATTGAGATATTAAAGGACGAAAAGAGATACAACGAGATTCTTTCGCCGAAGAAATAATTTGAAATAAGAAATTACAAATATATGGATACAGTATTAAGTGGAATTAGATCGACGGGAAATCTCCATTTGGGCAACTACCTGGGAGCAGTAAGGAACTTTGTAAGAATGCAGGAGGACAACAACTGCTACTTCTTCATTGCCGACTATCATGCGCTTACAACGCATCCGGCAACCGAAGAATTGCATCGCAATGTGCGTCAGGTGCTGGTCGAATACCTCGCAAGCGGCATCGACCCCGAAAAATCGACGGTTTACATTCAGAGCGACGTGCCAGAGATTTGCGAAATGTATTTGCTTCTCAACATGAACGCCTACCTTGGCGAACTAATGCGTACATCCTCGTTCAAGGAGAAGGCCCGTAAGCAACCAGAAAACGTGAACGCAGGTCTGCTTACATATCCCGTGCTGATGGCCGCCGACATACTTATGCATCATGCCGACAAGGTTCCCGTAGGCAAGGACCAGGAGCAGCACCTCGAGATGACTCGCAAGTTCGCTCGTCGTTTCAATACTATGTTCAATGTGGAATACTTCAAGGAACCGCAGGCCTACAATTTCGGCGGTGAACTTATCAAGATTCCAGGTCTCGACGGTTCTGGCAAGATGGGCAAGTCGGAAGGCAACGGCATTTTCCTTGCCGACGACGAAAAGGTTATTCGCAAAAAGGTTATGCGTGCAGTTACCGACAGCGGACCAACCGAGCCAAATTCACCAATGCCCGAACCAATTCAGAACCTTTTCACAATAATGAAGGCTGTTTCTACTCCCGACACAGTTGCATACTTTACCGAAAAGTACAACACTTGTGAAATCCGCTATGGCGACATGAAGAAACAGCTTGCCGAGGACATTGTGGCAATAATAAAGCCGATTAGCGAACGCATCAGGGAAATTGATTCCGACAGCGAATTCTTGAAACGCACTGTTGCCCGTGGTGCCGAGAAAGCTCGCGAAAATGCCATCAAGACTGTTCGCGAAATGCGCGAAATAATGGGATTCAAGAAATTGTTCTAGACAATGGACAATTGATAATTGACAATTGATAATTTGTAGCGGCGTAATGAATTACACCGCTTTTTTTGTACCCTTTACATCCCCTCCTTGTATATTTCTGCAGTGATTTCCGCCTTTGGCAAGTCGTAGCCCGAAAATACTATTCCCATACGGAACAGGTTAATGCGTAACGAATCGTGCATATTCGACGAAATTTCTTTCCAAGCATCAAACATTTCACGGCTCCAGTTGATGTCATCGATGAGGATTATTGACTTTTTTCCGCAATGTTTCTTTACAATCTGGTCGAAATACCCGACGGTGGCTTCGTGGGTATGGTTTCCGTCGAGGTAGAAAAGGTCGAATTTCTGGTCTTTCAGGGTGTCGCTGTCGAAAAGATGGTCGAATTTGTCGTTTACGAATGAAACATTGGCGATTTTTCGTTTGGCAAATTCCGACTTGGCAAAACCGTAGGTTTCGGGACAGCCTTCAATGGTTGTTACTTTTGCTTTCGGATTTGCCTTTGCCAAAAACATTGTGCCGATACCTATCGAGGTGCCGAGTTCGAGTATGTTTTCTACTTTGAACGCATCGATAATCTTTTGCATTACACCTCCGTAGCGAGGCTCTGTCGATGATTTTCGTGCAATCTGCTTCACTTTGCGGATGCCACTTTTGCCCGTACCAAAGTTGCTGACGTTCAGTTCGGTATTGTCGGAAAGCATATTGATGCGATATTCGCAGCATTCCACAAAACTGCTCATCTGGAACATAGAGTCGAGTATGAACTCGTTGAATACGTCGGGAAGTTTTTCGTTCTCCTTCGACTTTATCAGATACGATATGTTGCCTGGCAGTTTCAAAATTTATTATTTTTGCAGTGGCAAAGTTAAAAAAATAGGTGCAACCTGCATCGTTTTTTCTTTGCTTCGATTAAGAATGCGATGGTACCAGAATTTTTAGAAACGGATATTACTTATTTGAAAGGCGTTGGTCCAAAGCGTGCCGAAATCTTCAAGAAAGAGTTCGGCATACGCACTTTTCGCGACCTGCTTTATTATTTCCCGTATCGCTATGTCGATAGGAGCCGTTTCTATTCGGTAGCCGAGCTAAACAAGGATTTGCCTTATATTCAGATTAAAGGAAAATTCATAAGCCTTGAGTTGCAGAAAATTGGGGCAAACAAGAAAAAACTGGTAGGCACATTTACCGACAATACTGGTGTGGTTGAAGTCGTGTGGTTTCAGGGAATCGACTGGATAAGCAAAAGTGTCAATCGGGAGAAAACCTATATTTTGTTTGGTAAACCAAGCGAATTCAGCGGACGTATCAACATTGTACATCCCGAAATAGAGGAGCTGTCGAAATGGCAGAGCAAGCCGCAGGTGACACTCGCACCGCAGTACAGCACAACCGAGCAGTCGAAAAGTAACTATATAAATTCCAAGACTTTTCAGACGCTTATTGCAACGCTGATTCCCGAAATACATGGCAGGGTGGCCGAAACTTTGCCGCGTTATATAATCGAAAAATACAAGTTGTTGAGCCTCGAAAAGACTTTGTGCCAGTTGCATTTCCCCGAAAATGCCGAAATGCTTCGTCAGGCTCAGTATCGTATTAAGTTCGAGGAGCTTTTTGTAATACAACTCAACATACAGAAGGCAAAGTTGCATCGTCACAGCACAGTGCGTGGCTTTGTATTCGACCGTAGCAAGGACAATTATCTGAAAGAATGTTTCCACAAGAAAATACCTTTCAAGATGACGGGTGCGCAGACTCGTGTGCTTCAGGAAATCCGTGCCGACGTGTGCAGCGGTCGCCAGATGAACCGTTTGCTTCAGGGCGATGTGGGCAGTGGGAAGACGCTTGTGGCATTGCTTACTATGCTTATGGCGGTGGACAATGGCTATCAAGCTTGCTTGATGGTGCCAACCGAGGTGCTTGCCCAGCAGCATTATCGCTCATTGTCGAAGATGCTCGACGGCATTGGAGTGACTATTCGATTGCTTACCGGCTCCACTAAGCAGCGCGAGCGTACCGAGATCGACCGTGGCCTTCGCGATGGAAGCCTCAATATTTTGGTCGGAACGCACGCTCTTATAGAGGAAACCGTTGTGTTCAAGAATCTAGGCATGGCTGTAATAGACGAGCAGCACCGCTTTGGAGTAGAGCAGCGTGCCAAGTTGTGGAAGAAAAACGAACTCGCGCCACATATCCTTGTCATGACGGCTACACCGATTCCCCGTACACTGGCCATGACGCTCTATGGTGACTTGGATGTGTCGGTTATCGACGAGTTGCCGAAGGGCAGGTCGAAGATTATAACCAAGCATTTTACAGATGCCTACAGACTCCAGGTCTATGGCTTTATGCGCAAGCAGATAGAGGAGGGGCATCAGGTGTATGTGGTTTATCCGCTTATTTCGGAGTCGGAAAATACCGATTTGAAGGATTTGGAGGACGGTTACGACCGCATTACGCGCGAATTCCCGATTCCAAAGTATCATGTAGCAGTTGTGCATGGACGTATGAAACCAGACCAGAAGGAATTGGGAATGAACCTTTTCGAAAAGAACAACGCACAGATTATGGTAGCAACGACGGTAATTGAAGTCGGTGTCGATGTCCCCAATGCCACTGTTATGGTAATCGAAAGTGCCGAACGGTTCGGTTTGTCGCAGTTGCACCAGTTGCGTGGCAGGGTGGGACGTGGCTCT
>CADARW010000009.1 GCA_902790405.1 uncultured Bacteroidia bacterium | reverse complement strand
AACTATGAATGGAACAACTCGGGTAATACAGCCACAATCGACAATCTTGAAGGTGGACCATATAGCGTCACGGTAACCGATGCCAACACTTGTACGGCAACTGCCAGCGTAACTATCGTTGAGAAGCCTAATCCAGTAGTGGCAATATCCGATGTCGCAACATTGTGTCCCGAAATAGGAACTACAAATGTTGCCGCTTCGATAACAACCTCTACAACTCCAAGTTATACATACACATGGACAAATGATGGTTCGTTTGCCGTGACAACAACCAACCCTGTTACAACTACAGCAACATCGGTAACTGCAACAGTAAGCGTTCCCGATATTGCGACGGCTGGATGTTCGAATACATATACTTTGAAGTTGCAGGTTGAAGATGCAAACAACTGTCTGTCGAACCTTGCCGAAAAGGTAATTACTGTTGAGGATGTTACAGCACCTGTACTTTCAGGAACATGGCCAGCCAATATCACAGGTCAGAACAATTGCTTCGCCAACGCCGATACAACAGGATTGAAGAATGCAAATGAAATAAAGGCTCTCTTCAGCGACTGCAGTAATATAACCGTAACAGTTGAAGATGCATCAACGGCAACAAGCAACTGCGGTTGGACATGGACGCGTACATATACAATAAAGGATGCTTGCGGAAACACCTATTACACATCAGGCACAACCAAGCCTACTATGAGTGTAAGCGGTAGCGACCAGAGCGCACCAGCACTCTCAGGCACATGGCCTGACAATATCACAGGTCAGAACAACTGCTTTGCCGACGCCGACATCAGTGGTTTGTATGGAGATGATGCTGTAAGGGCATTGTTCAGCGATTGCAGCACGATAACCGTAACGCACGATGATGTAAATACTAGAACCGATAACTGCGGTTGGACTATCACTCGTACCTATACAATAAAGGATGCTTGCGATAATATTTACTACACATCAGGCACCACCAAGCCTACTATGACTGTCAGCGGTAGCGATCAGAACATCCCAGCACTTACAGGCACATGGCCAGCCAATATAACAGGTCAGGACAATTGCTTCGACCATGCCGATATCAGTGGCCTCTTGAGTAATGATGCAGTTAAGGCATTGTACACCGATTGCAGTGCAATAACCGTATCGCATACCGATGCAAATACCAGCAGCGACGACTGTGACTGGACTATTACCCGTACATATACGATTAAGGATGTCTGCAATCGCACGACAACAAATTCTATGAGCGTCAGTGGTAGCGACCAGAGCGCACCAGCTATTATAGGCACATGGCCAGACAATATCACAGGTCAGAACAACTGCTTCGCGAACGCCGACATTAGCGGTTTGTTCGAAGATAATGCTATAAAGGCATTGTTCACCGACTGCAGCGCGATAACCGTATCACATACTGATGCAAATACCAACACCGACAACTGCGGTTGGACTATCACTCGTACCTATACAATAAAGGATGCTTGCGACAATATCTACTACACAACAGGCACCACCAAGCCTACTATGACTGTCAGCGGTAGCGACCAGAGCGCACCTGTACTTGCAAGCACATGGCCAGCTGACATCACGGGTCAGGACAATTGCTTTGCCAACGCCGATACAACAGGATTGAAGAATGCAAATGAAATAAAGGCACTCTTCAGCGACTGCAGCAATATCACCGTAACAGTTGACGATGCATCAACTGCAACGAGCGACTGCGGATGGACATGGACACGTACCTATACAATAAAGGATGCTTGCGGAAACACCTATTACACATCAGGCACAACCAAGCCTACTATGAGTGTAAGCGGTAGCGACCAAAGCGCACCAGCACTTGCAGACACATGGCCAGACAATATCACAGGTCAGAACAACTGCTTCGCCGATGCCGACATTAGTGGTCTGTATGGAGACGATGCTGTTAAGGCTTTGTTCACCGACTGCAGCGCGATAACCGTATCGCATACTGATGAAAATACAAGCACCAGCAATTGCGATTGGACAATCACTCGTACCTATACAATAAAGGATGCTTGCGATAATATTTACTACACAACCGGCACCACTAAACCTACAATGAGCGTCAGCGGTAAGGACCAGAATCCTCCTACTTATACCGTACCACCTACAATCACGGTTTACAAGACGGATGCATGCACATTTACAGCAGACACTACTGTTACGCATTCGGTACCGACAGCACTCGCCGACGATTGCAGCGCTGTTGAAGACCTCACTCTTACATACACCGATAGCGGTGTGATTACAGCAACTTGTACCGACACCATCAAGCGTACATGGCGACTCGTTGATGTCTGCGGAAACGTATCTGTTGTCGATTCTGTACAGTTGATACTTATTACCGATACTATCAAGCCTACCATATCAAGAAATGTTGATGCTTATCCTGTTCTGGGTGTTGGCTCTTGCCAATACGAAATACCAGACCTTACTGGACAGGTTACCGTTGGCGACAATTGCACTGCACTTGCCGATCTCGTGATTACTCAAGACCCTGTCGCTGGTACTTCAATTAACATGAATCGCGAAGTAACAATAACAGTTACTGATAAATGTGATAATTCACGTAGTACAACAATTTTGGTAGAATATCCTTCCGATATTCATCTACAGGCAAATCCTCCTGTAATATGTAAGGGTCAGGAAACAACACTTACCGTATATTCTGGCGGCATAAGTACATTCTACAATTACGTATGGGATAATGGAATAGGGGAAACATTAAATACTCCTGACAATAGTAATATTGTAACTGTAAGTCCTGCAGAAACAACTACCTACCATGTTGATATAACAAACGATAACAATTGTACTCAGGGTGCAGATATTACTGTTACCGTTAAGCCTCTGCCTGTAATAACATTCCCAGATCTTGGCGATGTTTGCCCGAACGTAGGACAGCAGGAAGTAGTTGCCAACATCGAGGCTACAACTCCTGATTACACTTACACATGGACCAGCGACCTCACTTTGAATGGAACAGCTGCCGGAACTCAGAATGGTACAGAATTTACAATCTCTGCAGTTGTTCCAAACGACTATACTGTTGCTAACAATTGCGACCGAACCAACTGGATAAAGTTGCATGTTAGCGACAACGATGCTTTGCACTGCGAATACGAGGCTACATACACTATTGTCATTAAGGATGATGAGGCACCTCAGTTGATTACTGCTGGTTCGTTCCCGACTGGCGAAGAAAACATGAACCTTTGCTATGCCGACAGGCCGGTTGCTACACCTGATAATGATATCAAGGCTTTGTATACCGACAATTGCGACGGCTTTACAGTAGGGCATACAACAAGCGAGTCGGGTAACAATTGCTCGTGGACTGTAAGATATACCTATACAATTACCGACTTGTGCGGAAATACAGTAGATCCGGCACCATATATTGAATATACTGGCGGTGATACCGAAAATCCTACAATAACATGTCCGCGCGACTACTCGGTACGTGCAGATGCTGACCACAATTATGCAACACTTACAATTCCAGTACCGGCAACAGCCGACAACTGCGAAGTTATTTCCGTAGTTAATGATTTCAATAGCACCGATGATGCTAGCGGCCATTATCCACTTGGAACAACAAACGTTGTTTATACAGTAACTGACGGATGTTCTCATTCGGTTGATTGCAGCTTCACCGTAGTTGTACGCGATAGCACCCCGCCATGTATCGGCTGCGACCACGAAGACCCAGTTGACCCGTTCAACCCTGACGACCCGGACGGAATCACCTGTTCGAGTATTGTTTCAGACATGGGTGGTAACGTAGAGGTCTATACGTCCGACGACCACAACTACTATGAACATAACAATGGCGGAACCAATGGCAACTGGAACATCACCTACAACGACAACTCGACCGACTACGGCGATATAGAAGTAATTTGTGTCCTCAGTGGAGCCACTACAGGCACTGTCACAACACTTCAAGGCCAGCACTTCGAGCTTGGTACCACGCATGTTATGTGGCGTGTAGAGGACGAGTACGGCAACGCCGACTCCTGCGAGTTTGACGTGGTAGTACGCGACATCACTCCACCGTGCATCGGCTGCGATCCTGACGATCCTAACGATCCATTCACACCTGTAGATCCGGACGACCCGAACAGCCCGCAGGGCATCAGCTGCGCAAGCATAGTTTCAAGCATGGGCGGCACCATCACCGGCAACGGCGGCAGCTTCACCGTAAACACCAGCGAAAACCTCGACTACTACCTGCACGAGGGTTATGCGTGGAACATCACCGCCAACGACAACGTCGGCGTCTCGTCGATAACCTATAGCGTATCAGGCGTATCCACGCTCACACCTCCCGACACTACGTTGAACGGTCAGCACTTCGAGATAGGCGAGACAACCGTAACATGGCGCGTAGTGGACGTAAGCGGCCTAGAGTCCACCTGTCCACTTGTCATCACCGTAGTAGACAACGAGCCGCCGTGCATTGGCTGCGATCCTGACGATCCAAACGATCCGTTCACTCCAGTAGATCCCGATGACCCGAACAGTCCGCAGGGCATCAGCTGTGCAAGCATAGTGGCTAGCATGAACGGCACCATCTCCGGCAACGGCGGCAGCTTCACCGTAAACACCAGCGAAAACCTGGACTACTATCTGCACGAGGGTTATGGGTGGAACATCACCGCCAACGACAACGTCGGCGTCTCGTCGATAACCTATAGCGTATCAGGCGTATCCACGCTCACACCACCCGACACTACGTTGAACGGCCAGCACTTCGAGATAGGCGAGACTACCGTAACATGGCACGTAGTGGACGTAAGCGGCATAGAGTCCACGTGTCCACTGGTTATCACCGTAGTAGACAACGAGCCTCCGTGCATCGGTTGTGATCCGGACGATCCAAACGATCCGTTCACTCCAGTAGATCCCGACGACCCGAACAGTCCGCAGGGCATCAGCTGTGCAAGCATAGTAGCTAGCATGAACGGCACCATCTCGGGCAACGGCGGCAGCTTCACCGTGAACACGAGTGAAAACCTCGACTACTACCTGCACACTGGCTACTCGTGGAACGTTACCGCGAACGACAACGTAGGCATCTCGTCGATAACCTATAGCGTATTGGGCGTTTCGACGCTCACGCCACCCGACACAACGTTGAACGGCCAGCACTTCGAGATAGGCGAGACTACCGTAACATGGCACGTCGTAGACGTCAGTGGCATAGAGTCCACCTGTCCGCTTGTTATCACCGTAGTAGACAACGAGCCTCCGTGCATCGGCTGCGATCCGCTCGATCCAGTCGACCCATTTAATCCGGACGATCCGCAGGGTGTAAGCTGTGAAACTATTGCTCCAAGCGTTAATAATAGCACCGTTCAGGTTGGAACGACCGAACACCAGAACTACTACGAGCATGTAGGTCGTAGCTGGAATATTACGGCTAATGACAACGTTGGCATTGCTTCAATAGTATATATAGTCAGCGGTGTAACTCAAGATATTACCGTATCTGACACAACATTGAACGGACAGCGTTTCAATATTGGTACTACTACCGTGACATGGATAGTAACCGATGATTCCGGCTTGATTTCGGAGTGCTCGTTCAATGTTTTAGTTACCGATGACGAGCCGCCATGCATTGGTTGCGACTCAACCGATATCGTCGATCCGTTTGATCCTAACAATCCAAACGGTATAAGTTGTGCAAGTATAACTAGCAACTCTGGTACAATTAATGTTAATACAACACTTGGTCAGACATACTACCAGCATACTGACAATTCGTGGAATGTGACAGTAAACGACAACACAGGAGTTGCATCTGTGGTTTATACTCTTAGCGGAGTTACAACTGTTGTCAATGGATCAAACGAGACACTTAATGGACAGCGTTTCAACATTGGTATCACAACAGTAAGGTGGATAGTTACAGATGTCTATGGTGTAACAAATTATTGTGAATTCAATGTAAATGTTACCGATAACGAACCGCCTACAATTAGCTGCCCAAGTGCTATCGGCAATATCGCATGTATCGACGATGTGCCACCTGCATATGCAACCTACGCGCAGTTTGCTGCAGCAGGCGGTTCGGCATACGATGTTAATGGAATAGACGAATCAAGTTTTGCTCTGTTGTCGCAAACTTCCGATGGAAATACTTGTCCAGAAGTTATAACAAGAACTTACCAGATTGCTGATGTCGCAGGCAATACGCAGACTTGTTCGCAGACAATAACTATTAACGATACTATCTCACCTCTGATTTCTGGTGTTCAGCCTACATTGAATGTAGGTCAGGGACAAAACTGCCAGTTCCCGCTTCCAGATTTCACATCGGTTGTAAGGGCAATGTCGACAGATAACTGTACTCCTGTAAGTGAACTTAATATAACTCAGGTTCCTGTTGCAGGAAATGCAACTATGATAACTGAAAATACCGATGTTACAATCTATGTATCTGATGCTTGCGGTAACACCTCGCAGATAATTGGTCATGCAGTTGTTCCACAACCACTAGTACACACTGTTTCGGCTAGCGAAATAATGTGTAACGGACAGACTTCGGTAGTAACTATCGGAGCTCAGGGTGGTGTTGCTCCTTATGAAGGCATAGGTCAGATTGTAGAACCTGCTGGTACTTACAACTACACTATAAGCGATGTCAATGGATGTACTTCTGATTTCGAAGTTGTAATACCGCAGCCACAGTTGTTGCAGACCGAAATTCCTGATACTGGTGTTCTTGATGTAGCTTGCTACGGACAGCGTACTGGTTATGCATCAGTTTCGGTAATTGGAGGAACTCCTGGATACACATTTGTTTGGAGCACAACTCCTCGTCAGACAACGCAGAGGGCAATAAACCTTGCTGCTGGCGGATATACAGTAACGGTAACAGATGCTAAGGGATGTACTTCTACTTCGGCTATAACAATTGCTCAGCCATCTGCAGCACTTACCGCATCGTTTGCATCGATTAATGTATCCCACGTGGCTTGCTATGGTGAGTCAACAGGTTCTGCAACCGTAACAGTGAACGGCGGTACTACACCTTACGAGTATTCGTGGAATACTTCGCCAGTGCAGACTACTGCAACAGCATCAAATCTTGGTGCTGGTAACTATACGGTGACAATTACTGATGCTCACGGATGTACTCTTACAAAGCCTGTAACTATCAATGGACAGTCATCTCAGTTGACATCATCGTTTGCTAACGGAAGCATAACCAATGTGTCTTGCTTTGGAGAAGCAACGGGTACTGCTACCGTAACAGCAAATGGAGGTACGTCTCCATATTCATATATGTGGAGTACAACACCAGCTCAAACTACACGCACAGCTACTAACTTGCTCGCTGGAGATTATGAAGTTACAGTAACAGATAACCATGGATGTACTTCGGTTTCGCAGGTTACAATATCTGGACAGTCAGAGCCTTTGACTGCAGTATTTGCTACAGGTAGTGTAATCGATGTAAACTGCTACGGACAGACAACAGGTTCGGTAACTGTAACCGTATCAGGTGGTACTCCATCATATACCTATGCATGGAGTTCTGCATCGGCACAATCGTCAGCTACATTAACCAACCTTCCTGCAGGTCAGTACTCCGTTACAGTAACAGACTCGCATGGTTGTTCGTCTACAGCATCGACAACGGTTAACGGACAGAGTGCGCCGTTGCTAGCATCGTTCTCGAATGCCAATATAACTAGCGTGGCTTGCTACGGTGAGTCTAGCGGTTCGGCAATGGTAACAGTGACAGGCGGTACACCAGCGTATAACTATTCATGGAGTACATCTTCTGTCCAGAATGTTCCAAATGCTCAAAACCTTGCAGCAGGTAACTATTCGGTAACTGTAACCGATGCACACGGATGTACATCGACAGCAGCAGTCGAAATTCCTCAGTATCCATTGCTTGAGGCTTCGGTAAGTAGCACAGGCGCAAATTGTGGTGCTCTTGGCGGTACTGTAGTGGCAAGTGTAGGTGGCGGAACTGGCCAGTATGTATATTCGTGGACAAACGATTCTGGTCAGACATATTCTGGCGCACGTTTGACAAATGTAATGCCTGGTACATATGCGCTCACAGTAAGCGATTACAATGGATGTTCGGTAACTGGATCAACCTTAGTTGAATCTTATGGAAATATAAATGCTCATATTGATGTCGTACATGCTCCTGGTTGTGGTATTAATGTTACTGCAGGAACTCTTCAGGCCGTAGCTGAATCTGGTGTTGCTCCGTTCTCTTACAACTGGAGTGTGGCTGGTGCTACTGGAATGATTGCATCGGATCTGCCAGCAGGTGCATACTATGTAACGGTGATCGACAACTGGGGATGTACCGCTAATGCAAGCATCAATCTCGAACAATTTAACGACCTTGCAATTCAGATGCGATATACAGATGCAACCTGCTTCGGTGTTGGTAACGCTTCGGCTACTGCTATTGGTGTTCGTGGCGAACCTCCTTATTCGTATGAATGGAGCAATGGCGCAACCACCGATGCTTTAACATCTCTTACAGCTGGTAGGTATTCTGTTACATTGACAGATTCCAATATGTGTACGGTAACTGGTTCTGTAGATATTGATCAGCCTGAAGAACTGTCGCTGATATCGGATGTGAAGCCAATCTCGTGTTACGGAAAGAACGACGGTTCTATCGCACTTACCGCTACTGGTGGTGTCGAACCTTATACCTTCTCGGTTATGTTCAACGATGCTTCGTTCTCTGGAACATATATGGCAGGTTTGCTCCCAGGTACTTATGTAATGGATGTTTCGGATGCTAACGGATGTGTAGCAAGCAATGTAATCCAGCTAGTAGAACCTGAGGAATTCGAATCGTCGTATAATTTGACAATGCCGTCTTGCTTTGGCAACAACGATGGTTCTATCGAAATAACAGCAACTGGTGGAACCAAGCCATATATGTACGGATGGGATTCATATTATTCTGATGTTCCTCTGCTTACTGGCTTGCGCGAAGGTGTATATACTATAAGCGTAGTAGATGCCAACAAGTGTACATATCAGGTAGCATCGATAACACTAACCGATATGGCGGGCGCCTGCATCAAGATACCAGATGTATTCACTCCTAATGGCGATGGTATTAACGATGAATGGATAATTGAAAACCTCGAGATGTTCCCAGAAGCTACGGTTTATGTATTCAACCGCTGGGGTCAGATGATGTATAAGGGTACTGGCAACGACGAGCCATGGGATGGCCGTTACAGAGGTCATTTCGTGCCAGCAGGTACTTACCTGTACATAGTTGACTTGTATCAGCGTACCGAGGCATATAAGGGAACCGTGACGGTGATATACTAGTCACGGTATCGAATAAAAAAAGAATTGCTCACAAATGTGGGCAATTCTTTTTTTTTGTGTGGAAATGACGATCGCTGTTTATTTCCTATTCTTTAATTCTTCAATCAAGGCATCGACAATCTTCTTGTAGTCGGCGACAACCTTATAGTCGGAGCATGCGAAAATAGGTGCGTGTTCGTCCTTGTTGATACTAATTATAAGTCCCGAATCCTTGATTCCACAGGTGTGGTGTGCTGCGCCCGAAACAGCGATGCCAAGATATGCTTTAGGCCTTACAGCTACGCCGCTGGTACCAATCATAGCTTTTTCGTTGTCAATCCATCCGGCATCGAGAACAGGACGAGTGCATCCATTAGCTCCACCGAGAAGCCTTGCAAGTTCTTCGAGTTTTGTCCATTCTTCCTTCGAACCGATTCCAAAACCACCAACAACTATGCAGTCGGCATCATTAAGCGATTTCTTTGTTTCGGTGTCTTTCTCGACCTTCACGACTTTCATTCTGTCGCAGCCATTCAGTTCGCACGAGAAATCCTCAACAACGCCATTCTTTTCCTTGTATTCGAGTTTCTTTGTTATGCCAGCCTTTATCGATGCAATTTGCGGACGATGGTTGGGAATGTAAATGTCGCCAAGCACCTTGCCTCCAAAAGCGGGAACAACCTGAGTAAACTGTCCGTTTTCGAGAATCTTGAGAGCTGTGCAGTGCGCTGCAAGTCCTGTGCGCAGTTTTGCTGCGGTTGTCGGAGCAAGTTCGCTTCCGAGAGCAGTTGCGCCAACAAGCACAATCTCTGGATGATAGTTTCTGACTATTGCAGCCAATGCTTCACCGTACAGGTCGGAACGGTAGATTTCCAGTTTCGGGTTGTCGAAAGCAACAACCTTGTCGGCTCCGTATCCGAAAAGGGTAGGAGCGTGTTTCTTTACATCGTTGCCAATTAGCGCAGCTATCACAAGACTGTCGTTGTTGCGCATAGCTTTCAGTCGGTTAGCTTCTCCAATTAGCTCAAGCGAATTGTCGCAAACCTTATCGTCGTTTACTTCGGCGAATACCAGTATGTTTTTGTACGAATTGATTTCCATCATAAAGTCTCTTATGTCTCGAACTTGTGTAGTTTGTACGCCTACATATATATTCTTCTTTTCTTGAATTTCCATTACTTTATCCCTGCTTTATAAAGTTCGTCAACAATGCGTTTTGCAATTTCTTCGGGAGTACCCTCAATTTTTTCCGACTTGCGGCCCATTTCGGGTGAAGCAATGCCACCAGGCTGTGTCGGAGAGCCTTTCAGACCGATAAAATTGGGGTCTGGAGTGATGTCATTGGCTGTAAAAACGTTGAAAGGCTTTTGCTTTGCCTTCATTATTCCCATTATGCTTACCAGACGTGGTTTGTTAACCTTTCGTGTAACGCCAACTACAGCAGGAAGTCCGATTTCGTACTCGATGCTACCGCCATCTTGTTTTGCGGTGACATTGATGCTATTGCCGTTGCATTCGAGTTTAATTACATTCATTACGTGAGGCATTTCGAGCCATTCGCCAAGCTGTGGCGATACTTGTGCTGTACTGCCGTCGTCACTTTCGTTGCCAGTGATTACAAGGTCGAAGTCGCCTGCTTTTCTGATTGCAGCAGCCAGTATGTTGGATGTCGCCAGAGTGTCGGAGCCTGCAAAAGCGCGGTCGCTAATGAGGTAGGCTTCGTCGGCACCCATACCGAGGGCTTGCATTATGGTGTCTTTCATTGTTGGAGGTGCCATTGTGAAAACGGCAACTTTACCACCATGCTTTTCCTTGATTGAAATTGCGGCTTCGAGAGCATGCTTGTCGAGGTCGCTTATTACTGTAGGGATTCCCGAACGGTCCCAAGTCTTTGTTACCGGATCTATCTTAATCTGGTCGTAATATTTCGAGTCGGGAACTGGTTTTACACAAACTGCTATGTTCATACGAATATTTTTTTTGCAAAGATACAATATTATTTACGATTGTGGATTTATGAATTTAGATTGAATTGTCGAATCGTAAAACCATTTCAAACTTAGAAACGGCGAAGCCATTCAAACGCCGCAGCCATAAAACGGGCGCAGCCCTTAGAACGGATATCCAATACCAAAATTGAGCGTGAACTTGTTTATTTTGAATGGTCGGAACGATTCGAACCATTGCGGGTCGTCGCTAATGGATGGGTTGTAGACAGGAATTCCGATGTCGAACCTAAGAACGAGGAATTTCAAGTCGAACCTGAAGCCAAAACCGGTGCCGAGGGCAATCTGCTTGTAGAATTCGGTAAATCTGAACAGAGCGCCGCCTCGGTTGTCGTTCTTGTCTATGGCCCATATATTTCCTGCATCGACGAAGAGTGCTCCTTGTATAATCGAGAAAATCGGGAAACGATATTCCATGTTAAACATAAGCTTCATATCGGCAATCTGGTCGTAGTTGCGGTAAATGTTTGAATAAGAACCAGGTCCGATTGTTCGTACCTGCCATGCCCTGATGTCGTTCGCTCCGCCAATGAAGTATCGTTTTACGAAAGGCATACCAGTTTTCGAATTTCCGTATGCGAGTCCTATTCCGAAGAATGCGCGGTAAACTATGCTGTTTTTTTCGTCGATTATGTTGTAGAACCTGTAGTCGAGGTCGGCCTTTACATATTGGGCGAATTCTACGCCAAGAAACTTGTACGATTCCTCGTCCTTTTGTATTCCACTGGCTGCATAAATTCCATCAAGAAGATTTCCGCAAGTTTCGAGGTTTAGCCAGAAATACGACCAGTTGCGATTTTTATTTACGTTCTGGTTGTTGAATACCATATCGTAGCTGAAAACCCAAAGGAACTGGTCTTCATACGAATATTTTATGTAAAGGTTCTGTATTCTTCGCCTGAAGTCTTCGCTGAAGTCGAGAATTTTTACCCAGTACAGTTCTATAGGGTTTATGTAGTGGGTTATGTTTTTGTTTTTGTAATCAATCCAGCTGTATCCGAAGTTGATATTGGCAATAGTTCGGGTGTAGTCGGGACGGTTCTGGTAGTTGTACGACAGGCTCAGCTGAGTTTTTGGGTCGTGGCGCTTGATAAATTCGATGTTGTTGAAGAACGGCAGCAGCAATTTAGGAAATATAATTTTTATTTCGCCGCCATATTCGAGGGTATTGAAGAATTTCGACTTTATCTCTTCGTTTGTGGTGGTGTCGAGCAATGCCGATGTCTGGAACGAGATGTTGGCTTTTGCCGAGAAAATCTGGGCGCCACGGAAAATGTTACGGTTTTTGTACGACAATACCCCCGACATACCTATGTTGCCCGAAGTGTTGCTGCCTTCGAGTTCCACGTTGAATGACTGCCGTTTCATGGGGGCGAGGTAGATGTTTGCATCGAGGTAGCGTTTGCTGATGCTTTCGAGCAAGGTCTCTTCGACGCTTGGCGGCACAAGCTTGATGTTGATGAGGCGGAACTGCTTCAGGCTCGACAGGTGGCTGTATGTGTCCTCCACGTTTTGGATGCTGTATTTTTCATCGGGCTTGAAGAAGCACGACTGCAGCAGTACCGATGTGCGGTGAGTCATCTTGCCGTCGTAGGTGAACTTAATGCCGTCCTTTACGAACATATTGGTCTTTTTTCCTACGGTGTCATTCTTTTTGGTAAGGTCGTAGTTGGTGTATATGTTTACCGTCCTAATAGTCTGGCTTTGGAAAGCATCGGTGGCATCGTCGGTATTTTGTAGGCTTATTGTGATGTCGGCAGTGCAGTCGCCACGAAGTGTGTCGGCAAAGAAATGGACATTGTTTACCGAGAAGTAGTAGTAGCCGTTTAGCTTGAAAAATCGTGCTATACGTTCGCGCTCGGCCTTTAGTGTGTCGGTGTTGAAGCTGTGACCGCGCTTTATAAGCGAGTTGATGGTGTCGGAGAAGAAAAGTTCTTTTATGGATTCGTTGTTTATATTGTAGTCGATAGATGCAATTTTGTACGACGGACCCGATTCGATAGTGTATTTTACTTTTGCCTTCTTTTTGTTCGAGAAACGTTCGTTTACACTAATGTTTGCACGATAGTACGACTGGCTTGCCATGTACGATTTCAGGTTTTCTATGCTTTTGAGTTTAGCTTCGTTGGCATAAATGACGGGCTCTTCGCCTATCGAGTTGGCAAGTTTGTTCTTCCAGTTGCGCTCCTTTCCGCTCTTCATGAAGTTGTAGACGTAGAGGTTGAATGGAACGAGTCCGAGAATTTTTTTGTTGCTTTTCTGGCTTAAGGTGAGCATAAGCTCGTCTTCGTCTATCGATTTTTCGTCGCAACTTATCTTGTTTTTGACAAGGAGATATTCGTCGTCGCCGACAAATTTTGTGGATTTGCACGAACCTAGCACAAGCATTGCTGTTGCCAGTAGCAATATAATTATATAGGTATGTGATATGTCGGCCGTGCGTTTCATTATTCGTGCAAAGGTAATATAAAAAACGTCAAGATATGTTGTATAAAACAAAAAGCGACCGAAATTTCGGTCGCTTCAATTATAATGCGGTAATCATATTAGAATTTACATCCTATAGTGAATGAAATCTGATGCCTGTTGAACTTGATTTTGCTTGCATCGCTGGTAACAAGTCCTTCGTACATGTAGTAAACGTATGAGTTTGCCAGATACGAGTAGGCAATGTCGAAGAAGAAGTTGTTGGTGCGGAATCCGAGACCGGCACTTGCTAGCCATGTGTCGGAGTTTTTGTTTGGAGTGGAACTCTTGTACGGACTTGTGTAGTATGCTCCGCCAAGTCTGAAGTTCAATGCTCCCAATCTGTATTCTGCACCCAGCTTAAAGCAATGTCCAACTTTGTAGCTGTTTATAATATTCTGTGTTTCGTTAGAAAAGTCATATTCGTCGCTACGCATCTTTATTGCATTGTAGTTTGCAAGGTCGTAGTCGAAGTTGATGAGAATATTCTCGTTCGGTATGTAGCAGATGCTAGCATTGGCTCTAAACGGAGATAGTATGTTGTATTCGAATTTGCCTTCTGGCGAGTCTTTCGATAATGTGGAATCTGCAAGGACTCCTGTTGTATCACGTGGAATCCATCCCTGCATTTTGCATGATGTGCTATAGTAGTCTTTCATGCTTAATGATGTTGGGGTGTGTATTGCAGCGCCAAATCTCAACTGTTCGATTGGTTGGTACAAAATGCCGAGCTTGAAGTTTACGCCAGCGCCAGATGATGTCACGTAGTCAACGAATGTGAAATTCTTGGGACCAGTGGTTACGCCTTCTCGGCTTTCGTATGAAATTATGGTCTGCTTATAGTTTACCGATTGAATACCGAGGTCGGCGCCAACATAAAACTTGTGCATGAAGTTGAATGCTATGGAGATGTTATATTCGCCGAGCGAACCTTTCTTTGTCAGTCTTTGGCTCTGTCTTTCTCCGTACGAATTGTATGCGCTTATATAGTGCTCGTTGTCGCCATTGGGGTCGATAAGGTAGTTTTCCCATGCGAGGTAGCTATAGAACGGGTCGTTGTCGCCAAGAGTCTGGTAGTTGGTGCCATTGGCTCTAGCTGCAAACCAGTCGGTAAGCGAGCCATGGTCGTTTATGCCGCTGATGCTTACATTTTCCGAGAATTTGTTGAGCTTGTTGTACGAAAATCCCCAGATGAAGTAGGTGAGGCCTATGTTGTCGTTCTTACGTTCGATTGCCTGCACGAACGAGGCTTCGTTGATGTCGAAGTAGTTTGCGCTGAAATCGCGGTTGCTGCTTCCGAGGTACGACGACTCGGTGTTGTTAATCTTGAAACTTGGCGAAAACGAAAGCTGTGTCGATTTGTAAACGCCCATGCCTGCAGGATTGAATCCTATTGTCGATGGGTCGGCACCTATCGCTCCGAACGAACCTGCCATTCCGTTGGCACGTGCTGTGCCGCTAGGCATATAGAATGAATACCTTAATGCGTCCGATTCGCTCTGTGCTATTGCTGCTGCGCAAAGCAATAATGCAAATATGCTAAATACTAACTTTTTCATGACTTATCTCCTTGAACTTGAGTGTGACGATGAACTGCTCGAATGTGACGAGCTTGAACTATGTGATGAACTTGAGCTGTGCGAACTTCCGCTGTAGCTGCTGCTTGAGCGAGAACTGCTGCTGCTTGATGATGGTGAGTAGCTACGGCTCGAACTGCTCGATGATGAACTTGATGGCGAATAGCTGCGGCTGCTCGAACTGCTCGACGAGTTGTAGCTTCCGCTTGATGATGGTCTGCTGCTCGACGAGCTGCTGTTGTATGACCTTGTACTCGAGCTGCTCGAACTGCTGCTCGAAGGTTTTGACGATGAACTGCTGTTGTATGAACGTGAGCTGCTCGAACTGCTGCTTGATGATGGTTTGCTTGTGCTTGAAGAACTAGACGAGCTACTGTTCGAAGTTCTCGACGACGAGTTATAGCTGCTCGAACTTGAGCTGCTAGGCTTGTTGTAGCTGCGGTTGCTGCTCGACGAATTTACTCGGCTGTTAGAGTCGCTGTTGCTTGCAGGCTCCTTGCTGACGTTAGTGTTGTTATTAGTGTTAACTCTGCTGTCGGATGATGAATTGTTGACTCTGTTGCTAGGTTCTTTGGTAGTAGTTGAGCCTGAATCAACTCTACCAGTGTTGTTTGTTGGTTCCTTTGTTGCGCTCGAACCGTTGTTAACCCTTGAGTCTGTCGGCTCTTTTGTTGCGCTCGAACCGTTTGTGTCTATTCTCGAAGCGTTGTTGTTCGGGTTTGTATTGATGGTTGTGCCGTCGTTGGCGATTCTTGATGGGCTGTCGGGTGTGTTGTTTGTCGTTCTGTTGTCCGACGAACCTGAAGCAACCCTGCCGGTAGTGGCTGCAGTTGATGGAGCTTTGCTTATCGACGCACCTCCATTGTTGTCGTTACCATTGGTTATTATGCGGCCACTGCCTGCACCGCTGCCGTATCCGCCCATCGAACCGTGGTGTCCGTAATAGGTCGAGCCGAAGACATTGTCGTCGTTTGGCTTGTGGCCATGTCCATGGTTGTGTCCGTGACCATGATAGTGGTGGTGCCAGTACGAATAATCGTAGTAGTGGCTGTAGTACGGACTGTAGTATCCGTAACCGTATCCGTAGTGGTGATAATACGGAGTGTAGTAGTATGGCGAGTAGTACCACGAGTAGAAGTATGGGTCGTAGTAGTAGCTGTACGAATAGTACGGCGTGTACCACGGATCCCAGTATGGGTCGTAGTAATACACAGGCGTGTAGTAAGTACCGAACCTGCGGAAGTGCGAGGTGTAATAGTAGTCGTCGCCTATGTAGTAATAGTTGTTCTCGATGTAGTTGCCATTGCCATCGTAGTAGCTGTCGCTACCGCCATAACTGTCATTCGAATCCGAATAATAATCGTTATCGGAATAGTATGTGACCGTGCCATCGTCGTTGTGATAGTAGCCGTCGTCGGCATTATATTCTCCTTTCGGCGCTTCTGCATTGCTTTCGTTGTTGACGGTAACAGTCTTCGAAGGTATCACCTCTTCCTTGCTTTTTGAATAGTAGGCATCATCGTAAATCTTTGTGGTGTAAAGACTTGCGTCGCAAGATGCTAGGGTGAGGAGCACTAGGGTCAATATGTAAAACAAATGTTTCATAGTGAAAAATTTTTGCTAATTTTGTAACTCCAAAAATAATAACAATTTTAATACATTTATTAACGTAATAGCAAATTTTATACCAAGATAGAAATGGCAAAGTTGACGAAGAGATCGGAGAATTATTCTCAGTGGTACAATGAGCTTGTTGTTCAGGCAGATTTGGCGGAACAGTCCGCAGTTAGAGGTTGTATGGTTATCAAGCCTTACGGTTATTCGATATGGGAAAAAATGCACGACATTTTGGACCGCATGTTCAAGGAAACAGGTCACACCAACGCATATTTTCCGCTGTTTATTCCAAAGTCGTTCTTCAGCCGTGAAGCCGACCATGTTGAAGGTTTTGCAAAGGAATGTGCAGTTGTAACTCATTACCGTCTGCGCACCAATGCCGACAAAACTGCTGTCGAAGTTGACCCCGAAGCAAAACTCGAGGAAGAACTCATTGTCCGCCCGACATCCGAAACTATAATCTGGAACACCTACCGCAACTGGGTTAAGTCGTACCGCGACCTGCCTATCCTTGTAAACCAGTGGGCAAATGTAGTTCGTTGGGAAATGCGTACCCGTCTGTTCCTGCGAACTGCCGAATTTTTGTGGCAGGAAGGTCATACCGCACACGCAACCAAGGAGGAAGCAATGGAAGAAGCCGACAAGATGGTTCACGTATATGCCGATTTCGTTGAGAATTACCTTGGTGTTCCAGTTGTTATTGGCCGTAAGACCGATAGCGAACGCTTTGCCGGTGCCGAGGAAACTTTCTGTATTGAGGCTCTCATGCAGGACGGAAAGGCATTGCAGGCAGGTACTTCGCACTTCCTTGCACAGAATTTCGCAAAGGCTTTCGATGTAACTTTCCTCAATAAGGAAAACAAACCCGAATATGTCTGGGCAACTTCGTGGGGCGTTTCTACCCGACTGATGGGTGCGCTCATTATGGCTCACTCCGACGACAACGGACTTGTATTGCCTCCGCATCTGGCTCCAATTCAGGTAGTTATCGTTCCTATTTACAAGACTGATGAGCAACTCAATATGATTTCGGAACGCGTACACGAACTTTGCGCTAAGCTGAAGGCTGCTGGCATTAGCTACAAGTACGACGACCGCGACACCCAGCGTCCGGGCTTCAAGTTTGCCGAGTGGGAAATGAAGGGTGTTCCTGTACGTCTCGCAATTGGACCAAACGACTACGAAAACCACACTTGGGAAGTTGCACGCCGCGATACTCTCACCAAGGAAAATGTTGCAGATGAAGGCATTATCGACCACATCAAGAACTTGCTCGAGGATATTCAGAAGAACATCTACAAGAAGGCTTACGATTTCCGTGCTGCCAACACCTATAAGGTTGACACTTGGGACGAGTTCAAGCGCGTAATCGAGGAAACTCCGGGCTTCATTTCTGCACACTGGGACGGCACTGCCGAGACCGAGGCAAAAATCAAGGAGGAAACCAAGGCTACTATCCGCTGCATTCCGCTCGATGCCGAGGAAGAAGAAGGCGTTTGCGTTTACTCTGGAAAGCAATCGAAGAGAAGAGTGCTGTTTGCAAAGGCATACTAAAAAACAATTGATAATTGATAATGTTATAATTGCTTACGCGAGCTAAAGGTTGGCAATTAACGACAAGATGCAAAAAAAAAGGGATTGAAGGCTCAAAGGCTAAAAGTCTTCGAGCCTTCAAGCTTTTGAACCCAGAATCAGTCCTCTGTCCTCCTCGTCCTTCTGGATTTTCAACTTTTAGCTCCATACGCAAGGTGCTAACTTATCGGACACATATATAAATTTGAAAACATTTGACAATAGATAGGAAATTTGTTTATCTTTGCATCAATAAATATTATAAAAATGGATAGTGTTTTGACTTCACAAAAGATACAGCCAAAATCCCAAATGGGTTATGGTGATGGACAGGTGCAACGCACTTCTCCTGAAAGACTACATTCTGTAGAGGAGTTTATAACAAAGTTAGAGCAGGCTATTGCGGAAAAGATATGAAGGAATACAAAGTAAAAATCTTGGATTCCGTTTTTGTTGACATTGATAGTATCGCCAATTTCATACTTAGTGTAAGTACACCAGAACATGCATTGTCATATACACGGCAATTGGGTGCGGAAATTATGACATTGTCATACCTTGCAGACGTTATTCCTGAAAGTAGATGGCTGTCGGTAAAGAAATATCATCCACATGCAAAGCAGATGAGAACACGCAATCGTCGTTTGACAATAATATTTCATATAGAAGGAGACACTGTCATCGTAGATAAAATAATTGCATCATCAAATATTGTATCTTAAAATTATAAAACAACTTTAAAAACAATTATAAACAGGCGCAGCCCATCAAACGGCGCAGCCACATAAACTTAGAAACTAAAATTGTAATGGAACGAAATACAGAAGTACGCGACGGAATAATAAAGACAATGCTTGAGAAGTCGCAACTGAAACAGGTTGTGTACGACAATACCAAGGAAGCATTTACTATACTGAAAAAGGTGTTGCACGACATTGTAATCGAATACAATGGAATCCTGAAGGATGCCGACGACAGAATAAAGCTCGAATACCGCGACCGCGGTCTGTTCGAGACCGAAATCAAGGTTGCAGGCGACCTGCTGATATTCAATATGCACTCCAACATTTTCGAGTTCCCGCGTAACCACGAAATTTGGAAGGATAGCTATTATATTGACCGTCCGTTGGTTACATATTCGGGAATAATCAACATGTACAACTTCCTCGCCGATTCGTTCAAGTACAACAGAGACGAGGACCTTGGCTACCTGATTGGCCGTATGTTCATCAACAACGAGAGCACTTTCTTCGTTGAAGGTCGTCGCGAACTGGGCTTTGGCTACCCGGCGTTCGGCAAGAATAAGATTGACTACGAAAGTCTGCATCAGCTTGTTGAGTCGGCTATAGCGTATGTACTTAAGTTCGACCTGCTGGTTCCTCCGTACAACGATGTGAAGATTGTAAATGTCGATTACATGAAGGAGCGCATCAACAAGTCGAAGATGCAGACCGGCAAGCGCATGGGCTTCGAGTACAATGCAATAAAGGGTTTGCCGCAGGTTGATACGGAAATTAAGTAGAAAACACTTCTTTTGCAAAGCTCAGAGCGCGTAAACACTGGACTTATGACCACATTTCCAAAACTTATACTCAAGCGCGACAAGGAGAAGTCGCTGATGCGCCGCCATCCGTGGGTGTTCTCGGGTGCAATTGCCAAAATGCAAGGCGACCCGCAAGAAGGCGACCTTGTGGAAATATTCTCGTCAGATGGTAACTATCTGGCTACCGCGCATTATCAGGACGATAGCATAATTGCAAAAGTCTTTGATTTTGAACGTAGTGCAATCGATGAGGCATTCTGGACAAAAAGATTCGAATCGGCAATAAACTACCGCCGCAATTTTGGCTTTTTCGATTCGCCCGACACCAATGTTTTCCGCCTTGTGAACGGCGAGGGCGATTTTATGCCCGGACTGATTGCCGATTTCTACAATGGTGTAGTTGTGTTTCAGGCTCATTCGGTTGGAATGTACAGGTTGTTTCCACAGTTTGCTGAAATTGTTTGCAAGTTATTGGGCGACAGGGTAATATCCATCTTCGACAAGAGTAGCGCAACAATCCCGCATATCCAAACTACCGATTCGTTCATCTGGGGCGAATCCATTGAGGAACGCGAAATCTGTGAAAGTGGCAACCGTATGATAATCAACTTCTACGAAGGACAGAAGACTGGCTTCTTTGTTGACCAGCGCGAAAACCGCAAACTGGTTGGCGAACTATCGTCGGGCAAGCGAGTGCTGAACACCTTTGGTTACACTGGTGGATTTTCGCTGTCGGCATTGCGTGGCGGTGCTTCGTATGTCGAGACAGTTGACATTTCAAAGAAAGCCATTGCATTGTGCGAACGCAATGTGGAACTGAATTTCACCAATGCACCGCACAAAGGTGTTGCAAAGGATGTCCTTGATTATCTTGGTACTATCGACAATAATTTTGACATCATCATACTTGACCCACCTGCTTTTGCCAAGAATCACCGCAGTTTGCAGCAGGGTTTGAAAGGTTACAAGAACATCAACCAGAAGGCAATCGAAAAGATTAAGCCGGGCGGACTGATTTTCACATTCTCGTGCTCGCAGGCGGTAAGCAAGGACGATTTCAAGACTATGGTTTTCACAGCAGCAGCCAATGCCCACAGGAATGTCCGCATTGTCCGCCAGCTACCGCACGCCATCGACCATCCAGTAAGCATTTATCATCCCGAAGGCGAATACCTGAAAGGTTTGATGATCGAAATCTCGTAGTAGAGACGTTGCAAGCAACGTCTAAAATTGTTGCGTGTAACGTCTAAAATTGTTGCGTGCAACGTTTGCAATATGTTTTGAATAGTTTTTTGTAAATTTGTACCTCACAAAATTGAATTATTATGAAGTGTAAACTTTTAATACTTGCTTTGACGGCAGCATTGTTGATGTCGTCGTGTGCGAAGAACTACGAGACTAAGCCTTATAACGAAGGCATAAACATTATCCCAGTGCCTAAGGAAATGTCGGTTGACACGACCAAGCATTTTGTACTAGACAAGAATACCGTTTTTGTTGTCAATTGTGATTCTGCACGGAATATTGCCGAGTTTTTTGCAAAAAAAATAAGACTCTCAACCGGATATGATTTCAAAGTTGAGGAAAACGGAGAAAAGAATGCCATAGCACTTAAGCTTGAGGCTAATGCTCCGATTGTTCCCGAAGGTTACAAACTTTCGGTAGGTGAAAACGGTGTGTCGGCTACGGCTTCGTCTGCAGCAGGACTTTTCTATGCAATGCAGACCGTTATGCAGCTTCTTCCTGCCGAAGTAGAATCGCCTGAGGTCGTTAAAAATGTTGAATGGAGTATGCCATACGTTGAAATTTCCGACGAACCGCGCTTCGCCTATCGTGGTGTACATCTCGATCCGTCGAGGCATTTCGTTGATGTTGAGTTTATTAAGAAGCAAATTGACATCTGGGCGATGTATAAAATCAACACCATGCACTGGCATCTTACTGATGATCAAGGTTGGCGTATCGAAATAAAGAAATACCCCGAACTCACCAAGGCTGGTGCAACACGCATCGAGGGCGAAGGCTACGAGTACGGCGGTTTCTACACTCAGGAGCAGGCTCGCGAGATTGTAGAGTATGCTGCCGAACGTTTTATAACCGTAATTCCCGAACTCGAGGTTCCTGGTCACGAACTTGCAGCCATATCGGCATATCCCTGGCTGTCGTGTAACAACGATACGGTAACTCCGCGCATAGTGTGGGGAGTCGAGGACATTGTCATGTGTCCTGGAAAGGAATCGACATTTGAATTTTTGCAAGGTGTGATTGATGAGCTGGTCGAGATTTTCCCGAGCGAATATTTCCACATCGGCGGCGACGAATGCCCTAAGGTTTTCTGGAAGAAATGTCCTCTGTGTCAAGCTCGAATAAAGGAAGAGCATCTTGACGAGAATCCCAATCATTCGCCCGAAGACTGCCTGCAGAGCTATGTCGTGAAGCGCGTCGAGGCTATGCTCGCAAAGCACGGACGCAAGATTATCGGCTGGGACGAAATCCTTGACGGTGAGATAAATCCGTCGGCAACAGTGATGTCTTGGCGTGGCGAAGACGGAGGAATTGCCGCTGCACAGAAAGGTCACGATGTGGTGATGACACCATACAACGGCGGTATGTACATCGATTACTATCAGGGCGACAGTAAGATAGAGCCTGTGACCATCGGTGGCGACTCGCGCATGGAGAAGACCTACGCCTACAATCCGATTCCCGATACCTTGGCAAAACTGAATCTTGGCGGTCACGTTCGCGGTGTGCAGTGTAACCTCTGGGCCGAATACCTATATAATAACACCTTGCGCGAATACCGCTACTATCCGCGCGTGATGGCGCTTGCCGAAGTTGCCTGGTCGCCACTTGAGAAGAAGGATTATGCCGATTTCTGCCGTCGCCTCAACAACACGTATGTACGCCTCGACATGCACAACGCAACATACCATATTCCGCTGCCTGAACAGCCAAACGGCTCGTGCAACTTCGTGGCTTTTGTCGATTCGGCAGTGCTTGAATTTACGACTTCGCGTCCTGTGAAGATGGTATATTCTACCGATGGCTCCGACCTGACGGCAAAATCTACCGAATATGTTGCACCTATAGTAATTAAAGAAAATACCTTGCTGAAGATTGCTTCGGTCTTGCCGTCGGGAAAGTTGAGCCGCGTGCGCGAAATTACCGTTGAGAAGCAACAGTATACGCCTGCCGAGGAAGTAGCTGACGTGAAGCCAGGATTGCGCATGCACAATGTTGCAGGAATGTTCCTCAATGTTGCCGAGTTGGAAAAGGCAACTGGTAAGGTGGAACGCGATACGGTGATTTCCAAGCTGGTTGACATCCGCAGCGTGACGAATTTCGGAGAACCGCTCAATGGTTACGACAATTATGCGTCCATTGCCAAAGGCTACATCCAAATTGATGAGGATGGCGTGTACTATTTTTCCACCGACAACGAGGAATTTTGGCTCGATGGTGTTAAGTTAATTGACAATTCGGGCGAGGTGAAGCGTTTCTCTCGCAACGACAAGTCGGTGGCTTTAGCTAAGGGCCTGCATCCGATAAAGATTGTGTATTTAGGACACATCATCGGTGGTTGGCCGTCGGTTTGGAACGATGGGAAGGTGGAAATGAGAAGGTCGGATGCCGAAAAATTTGAGAAGATTGACGGAAAAATATATTTCAATTGAAAGTTGAAAATTAATAATGTCCAAATCTGTAGGGACGCAATGCATTGCGTCTGTATAAAATGAATAATAAACAATTGATATACAATGATTAATGTTATGCGAAAAATTTCGTTGCGAAATTTTTCGCAATGCATTTATTTGGTGTAATTGATTATCCATCGTCTGAAAAACGGATCTTCTATTTCGTAGTTTTCATCCTTTATTATGTACCCGCTATGCATAAGCCGCTTTATTGCGCTGAACGATGTGCTTGTGGCAATCTGCTTGTTGGCAAGAGGGTTTTCGCCGGAACATACCATCAGCAAGATACGCTTGTCGGTTTTGTTGAAATTTATCCACAGCCGCTCATAGTCGAAATCGTGAAGTAGCAGAATTCTGTTTATTGCGGTTTCAACTATATTTTCCGAGATTCTTTCGCGGTATGCCAAGTCCCATACCTGAAATGCAAGTTGCTGAGTATAATACGGATGGCATTTTGTAACTTGGATAATTTCGGATATTAGCCCCTTGCATTTTTTTGTAACTGGAGAAAGCCTTTTTGCAAGGTATTCCTCGAAGTCAAGTTGTGGAATTTTCCCCAGTCGCATAAGTTGACCGAAATGGTAGAAAGGTGATTTTTTTCTTTCGAAAATCTGTTCCATCATCGATTCTTGACTGCCGAGGAATATATAGTTTATGTTTTTCTGCAACTGCATTATTGCTCGCATCTTCTTGTCCAAACCCTTGCCTATGTTTCCAATCTCTTGGAACTCATCTAGTATTACAATCAGACGCTTGTTTTTCGAACTAACGTTTTCCAGTAACGATATTGCATCTTCGAGCATAACCGTGCTGTTAGAGCTTGGGTTGAACGAAACTTCAATGTTGCCTGTCTGTATGTTGGAGGTTATTGTCGGGACGATGTGGAAGTTGGCAATAAGATGCTTCAGTTTTTCCTTCGGGTAAAGTTTGAATACAGCCTTTAGGATTTTTACAGCAAAATCGTCGGTGTCGGTTATGCTTTGCAGGTTAAGCATTATGTATGGACGCGAAATCTGCTTCACGCATTTGAGAACCAAACTGCTCTTCCCGTAACGACGTGGACTTATGAGAATCAGATGGTTCTCGCTGTTCATTATGCCTTTTATGTACGACAGTTCATTAATTCTGTCTGTAAAGAAGTCGTCATCGACTACGCTTCCGAATTTGAATGGATTATTTTCTGTTGCGAAATTTTTCATTGCGAAATTTTTCGCAAATATAATACATTATTTATCAATACAAAACTCTATGCGAAAATTTTCGTTGCGAAAAATTTCGCATATAAGATGGTTTTATATATAAGGATAATTGATAGCATTGTAACAATAATAACATCGAATCTTCGAATCTTCAAATCCTTAAACCTGAAACTTGAACGGTGAAGCCCTCAACGAAGTTAAACGTACGCAGCACTTGAAACGGCGAAGCCATAGAAACAGCGTAGCTAGAACGGCGAAGCCCCCAACTAAGTTAAACGCCGTAGGCATTGAAGCAGCGTAGCGAGAAACTTAGAAACTGGCGCAGCCTTTTACCTTACCTCAAATTTATTTGTGATTCTTTCGTCACCACCGATTACCCTGATGAAATACATTCCGGCCGACAGTTCCGACACGTTTGCAACATATTTCAGATAGCCTTTGTGCTGGCTTATGGTCTCGTGCTTTACAAGTTTGCCGTAGATGCTGAATATTGCAATGTCGAGGTCGGTTGCGACTTTTGTGTATATGTCGCAGGTGATTTGCTCGCTTGCGGGAATAGGATAGGGGTTGCCTACCGAGAGGTTGTCGGAGCCGGTGACGCAGATGCTGTTGTTGCTAAGGTCGATGTCAGAATGACCTTCGGTGTCGGGAACCAGTGCTTCCACGCAGATGGTGTTGGCAATGTCGGTGCTATGCAGTATCGGAATCATTGTGCCGAAAGTGTGCGGAACAACCTCGCCCTGAGCGATATGTCCGATAGTTTCGCGGTATATCTGGTTGTTTACCTTTAGCTCGAGGACAAGCTCTTCCACAGGCAGCGTGCCCATGTTGACGACAATCAGCGATATTCTGGCAAAACCATTTTCTTCCTTGGCGCTTAGGTTCATCAGCATTATGTCCACTATAGGCTCAACCACGGTGATAGTCGGTGCAACAAATCGACTGCTGCAACCATATTCGTTTGTGCCTGTGAGGCTTACATCGTATGTACCTGGTTCTGTGAAAATGAAGTATGGATTTGTCTGGTTGCTTTCGCCTGCTCCACCAAAGTCCCAGTGGTACGACGTTGCGCCTTCCGAAGTGTTTTCGAATTGCACGTACATCGGATTGCCGCCCCAGTCGCGCGACTGACGGAACGAAACGTTCAGCTGCCCGTGTATGTTGAGTGTGCCGGTAGCCTCGGCCGTACACAGGTGTTCGGTGGTTATCTCGAGGCTTACGGGGAATACGCCTGCCGAGTCGGCTACGAATATCGGCTGTGCCTCGTTAGATTCGTATATGTCGCCGATGTTCCACCTATAATTATATATATGGTCGTCGGTACTGATGTCGGCAAGCATTTCGGTCTGACCGCCAACGCAACCGTTTGCTGTGATAATGCTGGCTGTAGGCTGCGAGTAGATGCTTATTGTAGTGTCGATACTTGTCGTGCAGTGGTTGGCAAATGTTACCGACATTGAAATGTTGTAGTTGCCGGTTGTGGAGTAGTAGTGTGTTGGATTTTTCCTTGTCGAAATTCCTGTGTTGTCGCCGAAGTCCCATTCCCAGGCAATCTGCGGGTTGGTGTTGCTGAACGGCGTTTCGTTTGTGAATGCAGTTCCGCTGCCGAGGCAAAGTCCCGAGATGTTCATTGCTGGTATTTCTGTTTGCCTTACGACAACCTCGTAGGTTCGGCTTCCCGAGCATCCGACGGCACTTTCGGCGGTGATTGTTACTGGTACGAGGTCGGTGCCGGCAAACGATTTGCTTATGTTGTCACCATACAAGGTTTCGCCCTCTATGCTCCACAAGGTCGATACAATTTCGCCTTCGGCAATAGCATGGTGGGCATTGATTTCGGTTTCTGCGTTCTGGCAGAATGATTTTGGCGAGAAATCGGGTTGCGGCTGCGGGTCGATGTAAACAAATATTGTTGTATCGTTGAAGCATTGGTCGGAAGTTTCGAGGTATAGGCGCAGCGACTGTGTGCCGTGCTGGTCGAAGCTGTGGCTAATGTTTTCGGTAGTGCCGATGAGACTGTCGTTGGCGAACCATTTGTAGACTGTGATGTCGCCAATTGTTGAGTAGCTTAGGTTTGTTGCGGAGACCTCTGCGTTTTGGCAGTGCCCTTCGATGCTGAAATCGGGTGTTGGCACCTGACCGCGCAGGATTACGTTTATGCTGGCGCTTGCCTGGCAGCCGCGGTTGTTGGTGACGGTTACGCAGTATGTTCCAGGTTGTGTAAGATAGTGTTCTATGTCTGTGCTGCCATCGCTCCAAATTGCCGAGGTAGTTTCTGTGTAGCCGGATGCAATGTGCAGGCGGTTGCCGTAGCATAGATCATTCTTTTTCCTCCATTTATTCTTCACAAACCTTAACAACCGTATGATTTGAATATTCCTTTGCAGAAAGCGAATCTGTGATTATGCAGTTGTATGCTCCCTCCTCAAATATTTGCAACGATTGTTCATTTCCGAAAGGCAGTCCGTCCTTATACCATTGGAAAGCATATTCGTCCTGTCGCATTTTGATGTTCCATAATATAGTATCTCCTACGCATATTGTAGTATCCTGTAACTGGTTGTGCTCTGGGAAATATACGTTTATGTCGTCTGTGCTGGTTACTCCAAAGCTGTTTGTTACGGTTACCGTATATCTTCCGCTACGGTTTACATGTATTACGGAATCTGTTTCTCCGGTGCTCCACTGGTAGGTTATGAAATCGGGGTTGTAGGCGGTAGTGATGGCGGTGTCGCAGAAAGAGGAGGTGTGGATGTCGAGACCGAGGTAGATGGGAGCAGGTGCGTATTTGCTGAATAAATATTCATGTACTTGATTTCTAAGAGTACTATCAACGGTATTGAAAGCAAAGATTTCTGCGATTTGACCATCAAAGTAGTACTCGTTTGTTTCTTGGGCAATTGTTGAATAACATCCGATAGTAAAATTGAATTGATTATTCATATTGCAATTATTCAAAGCTGAAGATATGCAAGCAATT
>CADARW010000008.1 GCA_902790405.1 uncultured Bacteroidia bacterium | reverse complement strand
TGCACGAGGCCGTGAAGCAGAGCGGCGAAACCGAAACCGGCATCACCATCCACCTCATCGACGGCAACTACGACCAGGGAAGCACGGTTTTCCAGGCAAAGGTGCAGGTTAGCCCCACCGACTCACCCGACGACATTGCCACCAAGGTTCACGCGCTCGAGTACGAGTATTATCCGAAGGTGATAGAAGAAATAGCAGGGAATCTTAAATAATCTGACGGTTCAATTGGAACAGTGCGGCACATAAAAATAAAGCCACCTATATATTAAAATATTCAATTGTGCCTTCTGCAATCGTAAATCGCACTTCGTAAATCGTAAATAAATTTTTATCTTTGCACAAAAATATTTGCAGATGAAATTCCTACATATAATCCTGTCTGCCGCAATATTATGTTGTGCTACAGTCTCGTACGCACAAATGCCGGCAAACTACTACAACGCCACCCGCGACCTCTGCGGCGAGGGACTGCGGCAAGCACTGCACTCGATAATTTCGGGGCACACCGAATTCGACTACGGCCAGCTGTGGGGCAAATTCTACCAGACCGACGTCGATGCCAGCAACCACATCATTGACATCTACACCGACACCTGCAACTTTTTCGTAGGCAACGACCAGTGCGGCAACTACAGCAAGGAATGCGACTGCTACAACCGCGAACACACCGTGCCCCAAAGCTGGTTCGGCGATTCTACACCAATGAGAACGGATCTGTTCCACGTATATCCCACCGACGGATGGGCAAACAACAAACGCGGAAACCTGCCTTTGTCCACAGTTTCAAACCCCACATACACATCGAGCAACGGCAGCAAAGTGGGACAGAGCACATATCCCGGATATTCGGGACAAGCCTTCGAACCCGCCGACGAATACAAGGGCGACCTCGCACGCACATATTTCTATATGAGCGTTCGCTACATGAACAGAAACCTCGGACAGACCAGCGAGTCGATGTTCTCCGGCAGCCAGCTGAAACCATGGGCACTGCAGATGCTCATACAATGGCACTACGCCGACCCCGTGTCGCAAAAGGAAATCGACCGCAACAACGCCATTTACCGCATACAGAACAACCGCAACCCGTTTATCGACTGCCCCTACTTCGTCGATGCAATCTGGCACGACCACTGCGACTTCGAGTCGTGCCTCGGTCCCGATGCCGGAACCGACATCGCACAAACCACGGCAAAACTATCGGCCTATCCTATCCCATCGACTGACATGGTAAACATATCTTGCGAACAACCAATGGTTTCGGTGTCGGTATTCAATATTCTTGGCAAAAAAACTTTTTACTGCGAAACAGATGCTAACTTTGCAACCATTAACATCGAACAGTACGAAAGCGGAATTTACTTCGTAAAAGCAACTTTCGCCGACGGCAGTTCGGAAACGACAAAGATTATAAAATATTAGAATGAAGAATTTTTTTGTAAACGTCCTCAAGGGCGTTGGAATGGGAATAGCAAACGTAATACCCGGCGTTTCGGGCGGAACAATAGCCCTCATAGTCGGAATTTTCGAAAGACTTATCAATTCTCTGAAGTCTTTTAACTTTAAAGCACTAAAACTGCTCTTCACAGGCAAGTTCAAGGAATTTGCAAAATACACCGACTTCGTATTCCTCATAGAAGTGCTGCTGGGAATCGCCCTGGCTATGGTATCGGTGGCTAAACTGTTCAAGTTCCTGTTCGAAAACTACCCGATTTACATCTGGTCGTTCTTCCTCGGACTGCTCCTCGCATCAATTTTCTATGTTGGCAAAGCCATCAACAAATGGAGCATCTGGGAGATTGCAGCATTCATTATCGGAATCGGAGTGTCGCTGCTTATTTCGTTCGGAACCCCAGCACAGGAAAACGACAACTTCTTCTACCTTATCCTCTGCGGTGCAATAGGCGCCAGCGGAATGATACTTCCAGGCATTTCGGGATCATACATCCTAGTGCTCATGGGCGACTACCAGCTTGTGGTAATCGAAGGCATCGACATGCTCACAAAAAGCCCCATGGAATCGATGACAATTCTCCTGCCCGTAATGATTGGCGTTGTGGTCGGAATCCTGGCATTCGCTCACATCCTGGCATGGATTTTCAAAAACTACCACGACATGACAATCGCACTGCTCACCGGATTTATCATCGGTAGCCTTCCAATAATCTGGCCGTGGAAAACTGGCGTCGTCGAAACCCTCTCCAACGGAAAGGAAATCGTAACTGGATACGACTACAACCTGCCCGAAATGAATTCCGAATTCGTCATTGCCCTTGCTATAATCATCATAGGCGCAGCATTGATAATAATTACCGAAACAATTGCAAACCACAAGAAAAGAAAGGAAACCGATAAAGGGCTAGAAGGCTGACAGGCTAAAAGGCTAAAAGCACCAAAGTCAGTAAGCCAGCAAGCCATTCAAATTGTACAGACGCAAAATTTTGCGTCTCAACAGAAACGGGCGCAGCCCATAGAAACATAGAAACTTAGAAACCCTACTTTATGCCCAAACGCCTATTCGGACTCATCGGTGGCTCGCTCAGCCACTCGCTTTCGCAGAAATACTTCACCAAGAAATTCGCGGAACTGGGACTCTCCAACTGCAAATACACCCTTTTCCCAATATCCGAAGTATCGAAAGTTACAAACATAATCGACGGCAACCCGTCGCTCGTGGGACTCAACGTCACCTCGCCCTACAAGGAGACCATCATCCCCTTCCTCGACGAACTCGACGCCAAAGTCCTGAAAGTCGGCACCGTAAACGTCATCAAGATTACTCGCGACGGCGAATACACTCACCTGAAAGGCTACAACACCGACATCTACGGACTGCGCAAGACCTTCGAGATGCTCGAAGTGCCTGCCGGATGCAAAGCCTTGATACTCGGCAGCGGAGGTTCGGCAAAAACCGCCAAGGTAGTGCTCTCCGAAATGGGCATAGCATCGACCAACGTTTCGCGACATCCCGAAACACTCGCTGATAATAAACGCCACACCCGTCGGAATGTTCCCCAACGTATCGCAGTTCCCGCAGATACCCTACGAAGGCATCACAGGCGACCATATCTGCCTCGACCTCGTTTACAACCCTGCCAAAACAAAATTCATCGAGAACTGTGAAGCACAGGGCGCACGCACAACCAACGGACTTACAATGCTTTACGAACAGGCCGACAAAGCTTGGGAAATTTGGAACGAATAAAACATTATATCATGGAAGACGAAAAGAAATACATACTATTCAGGGTTTTCCGCAACGAGGACGACATGAAATTCTTCACCGACGTATTCGACGATTGCGGAATCGACTATACCATTGAGAATCCGAGAGCCGACAGCACCGACGTTCTCTCTTCGGCTTACGGAGTGCAAGTTGCCGAAGATGCCATGCAGTACAAGTTCATGCTCATGGTTGCCGAAGACGATTTCGAACGTTCGCAAAACGAACTCCACAGCCACATAGCCGAATATTTCCGCAACGCAGGCAGCGAAGAAAACACTCTGCTCAACGAATTCAACGACGAAGAGCTGCTCGATGTAATAAAGAAGCCCGACGAGTGGGCGGTTGAAGACATTGTAATGGCACAAACCCTGCTCGAAAAGCGCGGCAAGCACGTAAGCGACGAAGTTGTGGAAGCATACCGCAACAAACGTCTCGAAGAAGTCCGCAAACCAAAATTTGGCGGTTACGGAACAATAATCATCGGCTACATCTTCGCCTTCCTCGGCGGTATCATCGGCATTTTCCTCGCAGCATCGCTGCTTGGCAAAAAACGCATCTTCAACGGCGAAAAAGTCAACATCTACGACAAGGCAACTCGCACAAACGCGATCATCTACTTGATAATCTCGATACTGGACATCATTGCTTTAGTGGTTTACTTTGTGATGAAATAAGGGCGAACAGGCAGACAGGCTAGCAGGCTAACAGCCGTTTGTACAGGCGCAATTCATTGCGCCTCATAAACGGCGAAGCCACAGAAACGCCGTAGGCATTGAAACGGCGAAGCCACAGAAACCTTAAACACAGAAACGCCGAAGGCATTGAAACGGCGTAGCCACAGAAACGCCGCAGGCATTGAAACGGCGTAGCCATAGAAACGCCGCAGGCATAGAAACGGCGAAGCCATTAAACCTAGAAACAAAAAAAGCGGAATCAGATGCTGAAACAAGTTCAGTATGACATTCCGCTTTTTTAGAAACGCGAAGCATTCAAACGCCGCAGGCATTGAAACGGCGTAGCCACAGAAACGCCGCAGGCATTGAAACGGCATAGCCACAGAAACGGGCTTTAGCCCTCAACCGCCGCAGGCACTAAAAAAAGTTTTGCCATTTCGGAAAAAAGTTGTACTTTTGCGCAGATTTAGAACTGACAGGGGGATAGATTTCCCCCGTTTTATTTTCTGACGTTGATAAGGAAGGAAGATATAGAAGTTTTAAGCAAACGGTTTCTCTCTGAAACACAGTTTGTTGTGGATATTGCTGTAAGTGTATCCAACGATATTTCCATATACGTTGACGACATGAACGGCATCACAATTGACGAGTGCCGCCGCATAAGCCAGGCCATCGAAGAGTGCCTCGACCGCGAAAAAGAAGACTATTCGCTCGAAGTAAGCTCTCCAGGACTCACAAATCCTTTCCGCGTAAAGGAACAGTACCTGAAAAATATCGGCAAGCAGGTGGAAATCGTTTACGTTGACGGCGAAAAAATCGTCGCAACGCTCAAGGCATATACCGACAACGCCATAACCGTCGAGACGGCTACCGTGAAAAAGGAAGCCAACAAAAAGGTGGTTATGACAGAACAATTTGATATTGAACGAATTAATATAAAAACAGTTAAAAGCGTAATTGACTTTAAATAATAAAAGCCATGGTACAACAGGAAAACTTAATTGACACCTTTGCCGAATTTAAGGAGCTGAAAAACATCGACAGATCGACGATGATCGGCGTGATGAAGGACGTATTTTCATCAACATTGGTAAAATTGTATGGCGAAGACAGCAAGTTCAACGTGATTGTAAACGACAAGACCGGTGACCTTGAAATATGGCGTACAAGAACAGTTGTCGAAGACGACGACTACGATGAAATTGAAGACAAATACACCAAAATCCCACTGTCGGAAGCCCAGAAAATCGACGAGGACTACGAAGTCGGCGAAGAATATTCCGACGAAATCCGTCTCCAGGACTTTGGCCGCCGTGCAATCCTCGCTCTGAAGCAGAACCTCCAGGCAAAGATTATGGAGCGTGAAAAGGACAATATCTACCTCAAATACAAAGACAAAATCGGCGACCTCATCACCGCCGAAGTATATCAGGTATGGAAACGCGAAATCCTTGTCCGCGACGAAGAAGGAACCGAACTCCTCCTCTCGAAGCAAGACCAGATTCCTAGCGACAAATACCGCAAGGGCGACACCCTCAAGGCTGTCATCTCCAGCGTAGAACTCAAGAACGGAAGCCCAATCATAAAGATTTCGCGTACTTCCGAAAAGTTCCTCGAAAGACTTTTCGAACAGGAAATTCCCGAAATCGGCGATTCTGGACTTATCACTATCAAGAAGATTGTCCGCATACCTGGCGAAAGAGCTAAGGTTGCCGTTGAATCTTACGACGAACGCGTCGACCCGGTTGGAGCTTGCGTAGGTATGAAGGGTAGCCGTATCCACGGCATCGTTCGCGAACTGCACAACGAAAACATCGATATAGTAAACTATACCACAAACATGCCGCTGTATATCCAGCGCATACTCAGCCCAGCCAAGATTTCTTCGCTCAAGATCATAAACGAAGAAAAGCGCGTCGAAGTTTACCTTAACCCCGACCAGGTTTCATTGGCTATCGGTAAGGGCGGCCTCAACATAAAGCTCGCTTGCCAGTTGCTCGGATACACTATCGACGTATTCAGAGTTTCGCAGGAAGAAGATATCGATCTCGACGAATTCAACGACGAAATCGAACAGTGGGTAATCGACCAGCTCAAGGCTGTTGGCTGCGACACCGCACTCAGCGTACTCGAACTCAGCAAGGACGAACTCGTTCGCCGTACCGACCTCGAAGAGGAAACTATCGACGACGTAATAAGAATCTTGAAAGCCGAATTTAACAAGTAAAACGCGCAAAAAGAACGAAACAGGTAATTTAGGAGAAAAATATGACTTCGGAAACGAAACCAAAAAGATTAAGCGCCGTAGTTGCTATCTACAATGTAGCGACTTCAACCATCGTGGAATATCTCGCCAGCAAGGGTATTGAAATCGAAAACAACCCTAACGCTAAGGTACAACCCGAATGGTTGGCTCTGCTCGACGAAAAGTTCAAGGACTCGAAAGCCATGAACGAAACCGCCATCAAGGATACCGAGAAGGCTAAGGAAAACAAGGAGCTGAACATTTCTATCGAAAAGCAGCAGAACCTTGAGAAGCAGAAACAGGAGGCAGAAAAAGCTAAGGAAGCCAAGGAAGCTAAGGAGAAAGAACGTCTCCAGAAAGAGGCCCAGAAAGAGGCCGAAGAAGCTAAACCTCAGGAGAAACCAGCCGAAGTTCCCGCAAAGGAAGAACCTAAAGCAACTCCTAAACCACACGAAATACAGCCTATCGAAGGCAAGATCGATACCGACGAAAACGGTCCAAAGGTTCTTGGCAAGATTAATCTCGACCAGATAAACCAGAACACCCGTCCAAAACGTAAGACCGCTGCCGAAAAGGAAGAGGAAAGAAAGCAGAAGGAAGAGGAACTGAAGGCTGCCAAGGAAGCTCAGAAGAAAGCCAAAAAGCAGGTCAAGGCCGAAGAGCCTAAGAAAGAAAAGCCTGTTGTTGCTCCTAAGCCTGTAGAACCAGAAAAGCCCGCTGAACCAGAACCCGAAGTCGAGGCAAAGCCCGAAAAGGTCGCTCCTCCAGAGCCCGAATTCATAAAGACTCACGTCGAAAAACTCCAAGGTCCTAACATCATTGGCAAAATCGACATCAGCGAATACGAGCGCAAGCAGGAAGCTGCTGAACGCGCCCGCAAGGAAGCTAAGGAAGAACGCCAGAAGAACCGCGAAAAGGAAAAGGCTGAGCGCAAGGAAAAACGCAAACGTATCAAACGCGACAACATAAAGGTCGATATCAACAAGGTTTCCGGCTCGAACGACTTCTCGAAGAAGGGTCAGGCTGGCGAAGGCGGTAAGAAAAAGAAAGGCGGAAAACCTGCTCCTAAGAAACCTGAAATCAACGAGGAGGACATACAGGAAAAAGTAAAGGAAACTCTCGCTAAGCTCACCGCAAACAAGAACAAGTCGAAAGCCGCAAAATTCCGTAAGGAAAAACGCGACATGTTCTCGATGCGCCGCGCCGAAGAAGAAGAACGTCTCGAAGCCGAAAAGAAGATAATAAAGGTTACCGAATTCGTTTCGGCAAACGAACTCGCAACCATGATGGGCGTTCCTGTAACCAAAATCATCGCAACCTGCATGAGCCTTGGTTTGTTCGTTTCTATCAACCAGCGCCTCGATGCCGAAACAATGTCGATCGTGGCAGAGGAATTCGGCTTCCAGGTTGAATTCGTCAGCGCCGAAATCCTCGACGAAATCAAGCAGACCGAAGACAACGAGGAAGACCTCGTTCCGCGTCCGCCTATCGTTACCGTCATGGGTCACGTCGACCATGGTAAGACCAAGTTGCTCGACTACATCCGCCACACCAACGTTGTTGCTGGCGAAGCCGGCGGTATCACACAGCACATCGGTGCTTATAGCGTTAAACTTAACGACAAGCGTATAACCTTCCTCGATACTCCAGGCCACGAAGCATTTACCGCAATGCGTGCCCGTGGTGCCCAGATTACCGACGTGGCAATCATCGTCATCGCTGCCGACGACGACATAATGCCGCAGACAAAGGAAGCTATCAACCACGCATCAGCAGCAAACGTTCCTATCGTATTTGCAATCAACAAAATAGATAAGCCAACGGCTAATCCCGACAAGATTAAGGAATCGTTGGCAAATATGAACTACCTCGTCGAAGAATGGGGCGGTAAGTATCAGTCGCAGGACATCTCGGCAAAGGCAGGTCTCAACATCGAGGAACTTCTCGAAAAGGTTCTTCTCGAAGCCGAAATGCTTGACCTTAAGGCAAATCCAAACAAGAACGCAACAGGTACCGTAATCGAATCGTCACTTGACAAGGGACGCGGTTACGTTGCTACTCTCATAGTTCAGTCGGGAACCTTGCACGTGGGCGACATTCTGCTTGCAGGTTGCGCAACAGGCCGTGTAAAGGCTATGTACAACGAACGCAACCAGAAGGTTACCGAGGCTGGTCCATCTACTCCAGTTCTCGTACTTGGTCTCAACGGTGCTCCGCAGGCTGGCGACAAGTTCAACGTACTCGACTCCGAACAGGAAGCCAAGAGCCTTGCCAACAAGCGTTTGCAGTTGCAGCGTGAACTTAGCATCAGAACTCAGAAGCATATCACCCTCGGCGAAATCGGCCGCCGTATGGCTCTCGGCGATTTCCACCAGATAAACATCATCGTAAAGGGCGACGTGGACGGCTCAATCGAGGCTCTGTCGGACGAATTGATAAAACTCTCGACCGAATCGTTCGAGGTGAACATCATACACAAGGCAGTAGGTCAGATTTCCGAATCGGATGTTATGCTGGCTGCCGCATCGAATGCTATCATCGTAGGTTTCCAGGTTCGTCCTTCTACCTATGCACGCAAGACCGCCGAGAAGGAAGGCATCGAAATCCGCCTCTACTCCATCATCTACGATGCAATCAACGAAATCAAGGACGCTATGGAAGGCATGTTGAAGCCGGTTGTAAAGGAAACAATCACCGGTTCGGCCGAAATCCGCGAAGTCTTCAAGATTTCGAAGGTTGGTTCGGTTGCCGGATGTCTCGTTACCGACGGCAAGATTTCACGCAAGTCGAAAGTCCGCATCATCCGCGACGGTATTGTCATCTACACTGGCGAACTCGGCAGCTTGAAGCGTTTCAAGGACGACGCCAAGGAAGTCATTGCCGGTCAGGAATGCGGTCTTAACATCGACAAGTTCAACGACATTAAGGTCGGTGACATTGTTGAGGCATTCGACGAAACCGAAGTAAAGGCAACATTGAGCTAAAAGCAAATGTTTAAAATCGGTAATACCGAATTTAACGACAGGCCTGTATTCCTCGCACCAATGGAGGATGTTACAGACCCGTCGTTTCGTTATATGTGCAAGAAATTCGGTGCCGACCTAATGTTTACCGAGTTCATCTCCGCCGACGGACTTATCCGCGAAGCGCAGAAGACTGTAAAGAAACTTGACATCTTCGACTACGAGCGACCTGTTGGCACGCAAATCTATGGTCATATCCCCGACGCAATGGAAGAAGCCGCACGCTTCATCAACAATGCCGACCCCGACATTCTAGACATCAACTATGGTTGCCCCGTAAAGAAAATTGCAGGTCGCGGTGCAGGTTCGGGAATGATGCGTAACTTACCGCTGATGAAGGAGATAACCGAAAGAGTTGTAAAGGTGTCGCGTTTCCCGGTTACAGCAAAAACCCGTCTGGGTTGGGACAGCGAATCGCTCAACGTGGAGGAAGTTGCACTGATGTTGCAGGACTGCGGCATTCAGGCGCTCACAATACACGGACGCACCCGTGCACAAATGTACAAGGGCGAAGCCGACTGGACGCTCATAGGCAAGGTCAAGAACAACCCTGCAATTCACATACCAATTATCGGCAACGGTGACATCACCAGCGGGAAAATCGCTGCCGAACGCTTTAATACATACGGCGTTGATGCTATAATGATAGGTCGTGCAGCTATTGGCAGACCATGGATTTTCCGCGAAGTGAAACATTACCTCGAAACAGGCGAAGAACTCCCCACTCCTACCGTCCTCGAGCGCGTTGACTATGCCCGCGAACATTTGCACAAGTCGGTCGATTACAAGGAAGGAATGCGCGGAATCTACGAAATGCGCCGCCACTTCACAATGTACTTCAAAGCTATTCCTAATTTCAAGGAAACAAGGCTAAAACTTCTCACCGCTAACACCGTAGAAGAAATAGAATCCCTGCTCGACCTCATCGCCGACAAGTTTGGCAATGTGGAAATCAACAAGGAAGTGGCAAACGTAGGGATATATGAATAGACAATAAACAAAAAACGTCACTCGTAAATCGTAAAATAAAAAATTACATATATGAATTACACACAACTATTCGAACAAATAAGAGAAAAGAAAAGTTTCCTTTGCACAGGACTCGACTCTGACATCCAAAAACTGCCTAAGCATCTGCTCAACGCAGAATCGCCAATCTTCGAATTCAACAAGCAGATAGTTGACACCACTGCAAAATATTCGGTGGCATACAAACCAAACCTCGCATTTTACGAAAGCGAAGGCACTGCAGGACTGAAGGCTCTCGAAGATACCGTGGCCTACATCCGCAGCAAATACCCCGAAATATTTATCATCGCCGATGCAAAACGTGGCGACATAGGCAACACCTCAAAATTGTATGCGCGTGCCTTTTTCGAGAAGATGGACTTCGACGCTGTAACCGTTGCTCCGTACATGGGCGAAGATTCGGTATCGCCTTTCCTACCCTACGACGGCAAATGGGTGATTCTGCTAGCTCTCACCAGCAACAAAGGTTCTGAAGATTTCCAGATGTTCAACAACGGCAATAAGAGACTTTTTGAGGAAGTTTTGTCGAAGTCGCAGCAATGGGCAGGCAAAGACAAGATGATGTACGTAGTGGGCGCAACAAAGGCCGACATGCTTGCCGATATCCGCAAGATTGTTCCCGACCATTTCCTGCTGGTGCCAGGTGTAGGCGCACAAGGAGGCTCGCTCGAGGAAGTTGCAAAGTACGGCATGAACGACCACTGCGGTCTGCTGGTAAACTCGTCGCGCGGAATAATATTTGCCGACAGCACCGAGAATTTTGCCAAAGTTGCAGGACAAAAGGCCGAGGAACTGCAGAAGCAGATGGAAGAATTGCTGAAAGAAAAAGGAATTGCATAGTATATTGCTGTTTTTTGCCCCCAGCCATTAAAGACCTTAACGACTTTAATGCCCTTAAGGCATGGGGGCAAGAAAGACAAACAGCAACCATAGAAACAAAAAAGGCGGACCGAAATCCGCCTTTTTTATTGTTTCCATTATTGATTATTCCTTGGTAAACTTGAGGTTGTGAACCTCGCTTCCTGTTGTAACCCTAAGGATATACATTCCAGGAACAAGGTTGCTTACATCAACAGAATGTACCGACTCGTTGTCAACCGATACGGTTTCGAAAGTCATTTCTCTACCGCTAAGATCAACAACCGAATAAGTAACCATGCCTTCGTAACCCGTAACGGTGAAGTTTGCCTCATCGCGTACTGGGTTAGGATAGAGCTGGATTTCCATTGCTGTAAACTCATCTATGGATGTGCAGTTTTCTACGGTTACCGTTATTGTATCAATTGCTTCGCAGTTCTCGTTAGCGACAGTTACCCATAACAAGTAATCTCCAGCATATTGATAAGTTTCGGTGTAAGTATTGCCTTCAATCGAGCTGAACCATAATACATCATCATCGGTATCGATAGTGAATATAATTTCACTATTATTACATACCGTTGTGTCGTTGAAGACAAATATAGGAGCCTGCAGAACTGTTACATTTACTGCATCCGAAGCGGCACATCCGAATTCGTCAGTTACGGTTACTGCATATTCGCCAGCAGCCGAAACCATTATCGACTGGGTTGCGTCGCCTGTGCTCCATGCATACGAAGCATAACCGTCACCAGCATTTATTTCTGACGAAGCATTGCTACATACATTAACATCGTCGCCAAGTTCAATTTCTGGCAGCGGATTGAATGCAATAGCAACATCATCGGTTGCTGTACATCCGTGAGCATCGGTTACTACAAGAGTATATATTCCTGCTGCGGTAACATCAATTGAGCTTTCAACAGAACCATTGCTCCATGCATAAGAAGCAAAACCAGTTGCCGATACTGTGATTGAAGAACCTTCACATGCAGCGGGATATTCGCCAAGTTCGATAGTCGGATTTGCATAAACAGTTATTGTAGTTGATGCTACGTTTGTACCATCAGGATTCGATACCATGAGTAATACAGGATATGTACCCGGCTCAGTGAACTCGAAAGTAGGATTCTGCTCGTTGGAAGTAGTTGCTCCGAAATACCAAGTCCATGATTGCGGATAATTGGTACTTTCATCAGTGAAGCTTACTGTAAGAGGAGCACAGCCAGAAGTTACAGAAGGAGTAAATGCTGCAACAGGAGGAGTCTGTGTAAGACCTACATTTACAGAACCACTAGCTTCACAACCGTTATTATCGGTAACGACTACTGTATACTGACCAGTTGCAAGACCGGTTAACTGTGCTGTGGTTGCGTTAGTGTTCCAATGTATTGCATAAGGAGCAACACCACCCGAAATTTCCACGCTTGCAGTACCGTCGGCCTGTCCTGTTCCTGTCTCAGCTGTAGAAGCGAACGAAAGTTCTGGCAATTCGTAATGAGTAACAGAAACCATATCGCTTGCTGTACATCCATGGTTGTCGGTTACAACTACAGTATAAACACCATCTTCGTTTGCAACGTACGACTGCAAACCAGCTTCACCATTCCATGTATAAGAAACGAAACCTGGAGTTGCGTTGAGTGTAGCAGTAACGTTTGCACAAACAGCAATGTCGTCACCAAGATCAACCACCGGATTAGCGTTTACGATAAGTTCTGTGTGGAAGGTATTTACACAGCCTGTAGCGGTGTTTTCTACTGCAAGAGTATAAGTACCCGCATTGGCCAATGTTGCGGCTGAAATTACAGGAGAAGCAACTGTAGAAGTGAATCCGTTAGGACCGCTCCAAGAGTATGACAATGTTTCGTTGCTCGATGCTGTAAATGTTACCTGTTCGCCTTCGCAAGCCGGACCATTATTCGAGATTGCAACACTTGGATTAGCATATACAACCACATTGGCTGTTGTATTTACTGCACAACCGTTAGCCGGTGTAGCAGTAACAACGAATGCACCATTGTAGTTCATTGTCGCATTCGGCAATGTGATTGATGCCGAAGAAGAAGTGAATCCGTTAGGACCGTTCCATGAATAGGTTGCAGGAACATTTGAAACTGCAGTGAGTGAAATCGTTCCGCCTTCGCAGTATGCCAAACCTCCTTCAACTGTAACTGTAGGATAATATGCATCTTCTGTTATTGTTATCGATGCTTCGGCGGTACAGTTGCCATCATTTGTAACGACTACTGTATATTCACCAGCTGCAGTTACATTGTATTCGGCAGTAGTAGCAATGCCGTTGTTCCATGAATATGAAGTTCCACCATTTGCTACAAGTTGAATTGATGGCATCGAGCAGGTCAATGTTGTAGTTCCGCTGTTGTTTGTAATATAAGCAGTTGGGATTGCACTTACTGTAACATTTACGCTTGCTTGAACTGCACATCCGTTTGCACTTGTTGCAACTACTGTGTAGGTACCGCTATTTGCTGGAGTTGCATTTGCAATGGTCGGGTTCTGCAATGCAGAAATAAATCCGTTAGGACCATTCCATACAAACGATGCAGCGTCCGAAGTTGCCATCAACGATACGGTTTCGCCAGCACAATATGCAGCATCATCAGATACTGTCAATGTAGGAGTTGCGTTTACAACTACTATTGTGCTTGCTTCAGCTGCGCATCCGTTTGCGTTTGTTACAACCAGATTATATGTACCAGCATTTGCTGTAGTTGCATTGTCGATTGTCGGGTTCTGTTCTGTAGATGTGAATCCGTTAGGACCACTCCATGCATACGAACCTATTGCAGTTGTCTGCAAAGTTATTGTCTGACCTTCGCAGTATGCGCCAGTGTTAGATGCATTTGCTGTAGGAGTATCATTTACCGTAACTTCTACGCTTGCATTAGCAATACATCCGTTTGCGCTTGTTGCAACTACGGTATAAGTACCGCTATTTGCAGGTGTAGCATTCGCGATTGTTGGGTTCTGCAAGGTTGAAGTATATCCGTTAGGTCCATTCCATACAATAGATGTTGCATCCGAAGTAGCCGTCAACGAAACGGTTTCACCAGCACAATATGCAGCACCTGCAGATACTGTCAATGTAGGAATTGCGTTTACAACTACTATTGTGCTTGCTTCGGCTGTACAGCTATATTCATTGGTAACTACCAAAGTATATGTACCAGCATCCGAAACTGCTGCGTTGTCGATGGTCGGGTTCTGCAAGGTTGAAGTATATCCGTTAGGACCGCTCCATGCATACGAACCTATTGCAGTTGTCTGCAAGCTGATTGTCTGACCTTCGCAGTATGAAGCATCGGTTGAGGCATCAGCTGTAGGATTAACATTTACGATAACATTAGTTGTCGATACTGCCGAACATCCTGCTGCTGTAGCTACGGTTACCGTATATGTTCCAGCGTGATTAGTAGTTGCGTTGGCACGAGTAGGATTCTGCGATGCGCTGCTGAAGCCCATAGGACCAACCCACTGGTATTCGGTTGCGATGTCGCTTGCGACAGAAAGTTCTATTGTTTCGCCTGCGCAATAAGCACCTGTGTTAGTTGCACTAGCTGTAGGAACAGCATTTACTACAACCATATTAGCATATTCCTTTGTGTCGCTTCCATCTACATTCGAAACAACAAGCGAAACAGTATAGCTGCCTGCTGATGCGTATGTGTGAGCTGGATTCTGTACGTTGGATGTTTCTCCATCACCGAAGTTCCATGCCCACGATGTTGGAATGTTAGTCGAAAGATCGGTGAATGCTACCTCTGCACCAAGACATACAGCGGTATTGTTAACCGAGAAGTCGGCAACTGGAGGAGTATTCGATGTTGCAACGTTAACCATAGCTGTTGATTCGCATCCGTTGCCGTCGGTTACAGTAACACTGTAGTTGCCACCAGCAAGGCCACTGATTGTTGCAGTATTTCCATTGTTTGACCAGTTATACTGGAATGGAGATGTACCTGTCGGGGTTACTGTTGCAGTTCCATCGCCTGCATTGTTGTGCGATTCTGCTGTAGAAGTTACAGCAAGAGTTGTCTGCGGGTGATTTGCAACCGAGATATTGTCGGTAGCCGAACATTCGTTTGCATTGTAAACGGTCACATAGTAGTCGCCTGCAACAGCAGAAATTGTCTGGGTAGTTGCACCTGTTGACCAATGATATGTAAGACCTGCACCTGCATCAAGAACAGCGCTTGCACCAGAACAAACTGTTACATTTGCACCGAGTTCAACTGTCGGGTTGGCATTTACAACAACTGTTGTGCTTGCCTCTGCATTACAACCATTAGCAGTCGAAACTACCAATGTGTATGTACCAGCATTTGCAAGAGTTGCATTACCGATTGTCGGGTTCTGTTCTGTAGATGTGAATCCATTAGGACCGCTCCATGCATACGAACCTGTCGAAGTTGTCTGCAAGGTTATTGTCTGACCTTCGCAGTATGCACCAGTGTTAGATGCATTTGCTGTAGGATTAGCATTTACAGCTACTACTGTGTTAGCATTTGCTGTACATCCATTTGCACTTGTTGCAACTACGGCGTAAGTACCAGCATTTGTGGTTGCAGCATTTTCGATGGTTGGATTCTGCATGGTCGAAGTGAATCCGTTAGGACCATTCCATGCAAATGATGCCGCATCCGATGCTGCCGACAACGAAATCGTCTCGCCTACGCAATATGCACCAGTATTCGAAGCTGTCAATGTAGGAGTTGCATTAACAACCACCTCTGTTGTTGCTTCTGCAGCACATCCGTTGGCACTTGTTACAACCAAAGTATAAGTACCAGCATTTGTAGTGGTTGCATTACCGATTGTCGGGTTCTGTTCTGTAGAAGTGAAACCGTTAGGACCGCTCCATGCATACGAACCAGTTGAAGTTGTCTGCAAAGCGATTGTCTGACCTTCACAGTATTCGCCTGTATTAGATGCATTAGCAGTAGGAGCAGCGTTTACAACAACATTTGTGCTTGCATTTACAAAACATCCGTTAGCATTTGTTGCCACTACTGTATAAGTACCAGCGTTTGTTGTAGCTGCGTTTCCGATGGTCGGATTCTGCAAGGTTGATGTAAATCCGTTAGGACCGCTCCATGCAAACGATGTTGCATTCGATGCTGCCGACAAAGAGATTGTCTCACCTGCGCAGTATGCACCGGTATTCGAAGCTGTCAATGTAGGATTAGTATTTACAACAACCTCAGTACTTGCTTCGGTAATACATCCGTTTGCGTTGGTTACTACCAATGTGTATGTACCAGTATTTGCTGTGGTTGCATTTTCAATTGTCGGGTTCTGCTGTGTTGATGTAAATCCGTTAGGACCGCTCCATGCATACGAACCTGTTGAAGTTGTCTGCAATGCGATTGTCTGACCTTCGCAGTATGCACCTGTGTTAGATGCTGTTGCTGCAGAATTAGCATTTACAACAACTACTGTTGAAGCTTCGGCAGTACATCCGCTTGCGCTTGTTACTACTACGGTGTAAGTACCGCCATTGTTAGTTGTTGCATGTTCGATTGTCGGGTTCTGTTCTGTAGATGTGAATCCATTAGGACCGCTCCATGCAAACGATGTTGCATCCGAAACAGCCAACAATGAAATGGTATGTCCTGCACAATATGCACCGGTATTCGATGCGGTAACTGTAGGTGTTACGTTTACAACAACATCTGTGCTTGCCGAAGCCGAGCAATTGTTAGCGTTTGTAACTACCAAAGTATATGTGCCAGCATTCAAAGCTGATGAATTTGCAATTGTCGGGTTCTGCTGTGTTGATGTAAATCCGTTAGGACCACTCCATGCATAAGTGCCAGTTGAAGTTGTCTGCAAGGTTATTATCTGTCCTTCGCAGTAAGCACCTGTGTTCGATGCATTTGCTGTAGGATTTGCATTTACGGTAACTACCGTGCTTGCCTGTGCTGTACAATTGTTTGCGTTTGTTGCAACTACGGTATAAGTACCGCCGTTGGTTGTTGCAATATTTGCAATTGTCGGGTTCTGTTGTACAGAAGAGTATCCGTTAGGACCGCTCCATGCAAACGATGTTGCATTCGAAGTTGCCGACAACGAAATAGTCTGACCGGCACAATATGCACCAGTGTTCGATGCAGAAACTGTCGGATTTGCATTTACAACAACTACTGTGTTTGCCATTGCCGAGCATCCTGCTGCGTTGGTAAGAGTTACGTTGTAAGTTCCTGCGCTTGTTGCGGCAGCATTTGCAATCGAAGGATTAATAGCACTTGAAGTGTATCCGTTAGGACCGCTCCATGCATATGTTCCACCAGAACCGTTAGCATTAAGAGTGATTGTTTCGCCTACGCAGTAAGGACCATTGTTGGATGGGTTGAGCGTTGGCAAAGCGTTTACAACTACATCGGTTGTCGCCGTAGTATAGCATCCTGTAGTTGTATTGGTAAGTGTAGCTGTGTATGTACCAGCCTTGCTGGTGGTAGCATTGGCGATTGACGGGTTGCGCTGAGTTGATGTGAATCCGTCGGGACCGCTCCACGAATACGAAGTACCACCGTTGCCATTTGCAGTAAGACGGATTGTTGCACCTTCGCAGTAAGGACCATTATTAGAAACAGTCAAAGTAGGCGATGCATTTACAGTGAGAGTTGTAGATGCAGTAGCGGTACACGAAGCTGCACTTGTAACTAATATTGTATAGGTACCAGCATTGTTTGTGGTAAGATTTTCAACCGAAGCATTCTGAGTAGAAGCAGTGAATCCGTTAGGACCGCTCCATGCGTAAGTTGTTGCACCCGAAACATTAGCCGAAAGAGCTGCAGTTCCACCAACACAGGACGGACCATCGTTTGATGCCGTAACTGTAGGAGCAGCATTTACGGTAATATAATTTGTCTTGGTTTCGGTATCAGTACCGTTTGCATTGCCAGCAACCAAAGTTACAGTGTATGTACCAGCGGTTTCATAAGTGTGAGTTGGATTCTGTGCTGTAGAAGTGCCCCCATCACCGAAGTTCCATGACCATGATGTTGGATCGTTTGTGGTCTGGTCGGTGAATGTTACCGTAGCACCCGGACAGATGCTTGTTACATTGGCAGTAAAGGCTGCGTCAGGTGCTGTAATCATAGACTCGCCTTTTACAACAATGTCATCAATATAAGAAGCAGTCGTACCATTAACTGTTTGTCCTCCTGAAATTTGTGTAGTTGATGTCACTACCCATCTCAAATAAACAGTATTCTGGTTACTACAAGCATTAGGAAGTGATACTTCAGAGAGGACACCAGTTGTCCAATCTCTAGCACATGTTACAGTAGTAATATCTGTCCACGATGTACCATTTAGACTATACTGCACTTTGAAATTTTTCGGTGCTCTATTACCTCCACCACACTGTTTTGACCATAACTTAATATTATTGTAGTTAAGCGTTGTGAAATTTACTGTCCAGTATTTTGGATTGTTGTTGCTAGCATTATTCCAACCAGTAACAGATGCACACATTGATGAAGCGCCACTTGTTGCATAGGTCGGAGTACCTATATTATTTCCTCCAGCTGATATAGTCTTGTCAAGGTTAGCCTCTATACCACCATCAGCAGTTGCATCGGCACTATTTGTCGGGAAATTCCATTTAACGATAACATTATAAGGACTTACTGTGATGTAGCCAGTCTTTGTTTCCGTATCTGTTCCCTGGGCATTTGATACGGTAAGACTTACCGAATATGTACCAGGAGTATTGTATGTTATTCTTGGACTCTGCGCTGTACTTGTTGCCGGAGTACCTCCATCGAAAGTCCACGACCAAGAAGTAGGCATCTGGCTTGAACGATCGGTGAAACTAACTGTTTCTCCCCTATCGACACTAGTGTTGTCAGCCATAAAGTCGGCTTCTGGTGCAGAATTGCAATCACCAGTTATTACAATATCGTCAATCATGAATGCAAATGCATCATTAGATACACATTGTATTGCCAAATATACCGTCTGTCCTGAATATGCCGACAAATTGTATGAGTATTCTGTCCAAGTAGTTGTAGCACTAATAGCAGTGTTTCCGCTAAGTTTTGTAGTAAAACTTGAAGGATTATTATCTGTTGTAGAAAGCAATACATTGAATTTCTCTGTATAGGAACTAGAAATTGCCTTTGCCCAAAACGAGAATGTTGCATTTGAACACAATGTAATTGCAGGGGTCATCAAATAGTCATTGTTTGGTGGAGTAGTAGAAGCAAAGCACATACCACAACGATTTCCTCCGTGGGCAGCCCATGCAGTACCAAGAGCTGGCTCTGTAGCCGAAGCATTGAAAGCAATAAACGAACCTGTATAACCTGAATTTTCGTAATCAACCTCATCGATTCCATATGTACCTGAAGCATCGCCGTCATAAGTTGTCCATGGGTAGAAATTATCTACCTGAAAATCGGCACAAGCCTCGAAATCAAGAGAGAAATTCGGAGCATATACATTAATGTAATCAGCAACGGTCTTAGTATTGGAACCATTTTCGTTACTTGCAGTAAGTGTTACTCGGAATCTTCCAGCAGATGAATATGTTACAACTGGATTCTCATCGGTACTTGTTGATGGTGTTCCGCCCTCAAAAGTCCATAAACGCGAAGTTTCACGACCAGTTGACACATCGGAAAACCTAACGCTACCGCCTGCAGCTACAGAACGTGGTTCCGCGGTAAAATCCGCTCCTGGAGCTGAAGTCCCGTCGTAACAAACAAATGGGAATAGTAGATATTGGAAATTAGAAACATCTAATATTTCTGAATATAAATACCAATCTCCTTCATAATAAACACAAGCGGAATTTATTAATCCATCGTCCGAGTTAGTATAGGTTGCCAAAGTATCACCCGAAGCAGGATTACCAGGACGGTCAAATCCTATTGCAAAACCTGCGAGGGGAATGTCAATAGGACTATCAAACATAATATCAATATAACCATCACCATTCATAGCATTTTCAAGGGTAGTCATAGATATTGTCTTGGATGCGATTACCGTATTAGGCAACCCGCCAGACAAACTCCAGACATTGAAAGTAACATTTGCATTTGTACCATTATCTACAATCGGATAAAATCTGAAACCGTTTAGCTTATTGAACGGATTTACAGATGTATACCTTTCCGCCCACGATGTCATGTTGTATCCGTTAGTTCCAGAAACATAACCATTACCTAGCCCATAAATAGTAGGCGAGCCTACAAATTGTACCAATGTATCACAATGCATACCTGTTGGAGAAATAACCGTTATGTAATCGGTTATTGTTCCCGAATTTGTTCCATTTGTATTGGTTGCAGAAAGAGTTACATCGTATGTTCCAATGGTATTATAGGTAATACCTGTCGGTTCCCGATCGGTACTTGTCGATGGAGTTCCGCCCTCAAATGTCCATGAATATGAAAGAGGACTATTTGTAGTATAGTTATAGAAATCTACAGATCCTCCTTCTAATATAGTAGTCTGCGATGCAGCAAAACCAATTATTGGAGGCTCTGTCGCAAAAGGATCGTAGGCATTACAAGATGTTACTCCTGAATTTGTTGGGTCAAGCCATGGTTGTAATCTGTGAGCATCAGTAGTTCCATTTGCAGAATTATTCCAATGGAAAGAGAATTTACCATATAAGTCTGGTCGCGATTGTGCTGTACAATACGAAGAACCTCCACTAAGAGTACCTACTATATATCCGTTCCTGTCGAACAGAGGAGATCCTGAAGAACCTCCCTCAGTAACACCGTGTCCATTTGCATTCTCTGTCCACACCAAGCTCCAGTGAGCATTTGTTGCGCCATAACCATTTTCACCATTGTATGTACTCGATGACGAAGTGCTATAAGTGGAAATCTTCTTTATGTCACCTGCTGGATGATGAATACCCACGCCATTTGACGGAGCTGTATTTGCACGATTCCAACCATTGTAATATGGCTCATAGCTTGCATCTGGCGTATTATTCAAGAGCACAAGCAAAAGGTCAGAACCTCCAACAATATTTCCACTTGCAATTTCGGTACAACCAACAAGAGTTTTATAAGAAGGCTCCGACTGACTTGTATTAGTACCTGCCCCCGAAGCATATTGTGCAGGAGCTTCATATTTGAAATAAAACTGCCATTGAGCATATTGTGCTGCAGTGACCTCTCCTTCTCCGCAATGAAATGCAGTAAGAATATACGGTGTTCCATCGTTGCTTGTATTGTTGACAAGAGAACCAGAACACCATCCCCATCCATCGGGAGTTCTAAGGTATATTTCGACAACACCACGCTTTTCGTCCTGCCAATTGTCTCCTACAGGAGAACAATTGATATCAACTTCACACGCTCCAGAACGTTTCCAACCAGTAGATTTTGTATCATAATAACTAAGATGCGGTAGGTCGCGGTAAAAATAGCCGACACTAAAGATATGGAAAGTGGTCTTATCAACATTACCTGATTTCTTGTATGCAGGTTCATAATATTCTACATACAGGTTTTCTCCTTGGATAACTTCGATACCGAAAATTCCATCTTTAGTATTGTTCTCACTTGTGAAAGCACCTATCACCTGCTTGCGGTTTTCGTTGTAGAAGAACAACTTGCTACCTTCAGCAAGATGGAAATTCTCAAAACCGAGGTTAAGAGCTTTTGCTCCAGGAACCGTAACTTTCAGAGTCCACAGACGTGCTCCCATTGGAAGTTCTGTCCATGTACCTGCTGTTTCCATAGAAATGTCAACATCAATATCCACACCAATACGTGGAATTTTGTCCTTGCTGGCATTTACCGAGTCCTCAGCAATTAAAGGTTCTACATTGGGAGCCTTGAGAGTAATCTCGTCATACTCCACATTAATAAAGGAAGTTGTGCCTCCCTTTTGCGTACTGAAAGTCCACGGCTTTCCGCCATACGACATCTGAGCCGATACGCTATCACTGAAAAATATCAGCGACAACAATGCAATCAGCCCAAATAGTGACTTTAGTAGTAAATTTCTACTCATATTTATACTAATAAAAGGTTACTAAATAAACTAACAAATAAAATACACAATTTTTATAAATTTGAAGTGTCAAATTTATCAAAAAGTTCGAATGCCACAACAAGGCTCGCAAATATTATATATATCATATATATTTTTAGATTATTACATAACAAATATATACATAACACAACAATAAAAGCTTCAACGACTTTGTTATTTATAACAGGAAATCTGTATTATATAGAAGGAAATTGCATTTATACCCACTGAAGTCACAAAATAAAAAAGGTCGTCAGAAACTGACGACCCTGGATATATCACCTATTCCAAAAATATCAATTATTTTACCTTGTTGCAGATTGCTGCAAATGCTTCTGGGTTGTTCATAGCGAGGTCGGCAAGAACCTTGCGGTTGATGTCAACATTTGCTGCGTGAAGCTTACCCATCAATTGAGAATAACTCAAACCATTTAGACGAGCACCAGCATTAATTCTCTGAATCCACAATGCGCGGAATTCTCTCTTCTTGTTTTTTCTGTCTCTGTATGCATAAGCAAGACCTTTCTCGTATGCGTTCTTTGCTACGGTCCAAACCTTACTTCTTGCTCCAAAATAACCTCTAGTCTGAGAAAGAACTTTTCTTCTCCTGTTTCTAGCGGCAACTACGTTTACACTTCTTGGCATAATCTTAAAATTTGCGAACGTTAGCGTCCTTTTGATCGGAACTTGCGGCTAAACGTTCTGGTTCATAATTTAATTAATCATTCTAACTGCGCGGAAACTATTTCATTCCAAGCAACAACTTTACAGATTTTTCCTTGTTTTCTGCTACTGTTGTGTAGTGAGCAAGTTCTCTTTTGCGCTTAGTAGCCTTCTTTGTCAAGATATGACTCTTGAAAGCGTGTCTTCTTTTGATCTTACCGGTTCCGGTCAAGAAAAATCTCTTCTTAGCTCCGGAATTAGTCTTCATTTTTGGCATTGTTCTAAATTTTTAAAGTTATTATTTCTTTTTAGGTTTAGGTGATATCACAATTTGCATTTTCTTACCTTCGAGCTTGGGCATCTGGTCAATCTTACCGTACTCCTCGAGGTCGTTTGCAAGCTTCAGAAGCAATATTTCGCCCTGTTCCTTGTACACAATCGAACGTCCCTTGAAAAATACGTATGCCTTTACCTTGTTGCCTTCGTCGAGGAATCTCTTGGCATGGTTCAGCTTGAAGTTGTAGTCGTGGTCATCTGTCTGAGGACCAAAGCGTAACTCCTTAATTGTCATCGTATGAGTCTTGCTCTGCAACTCCTTCTGCTTGCGCTTCTGCTGATAAAGGAATTTCTGGTAGTCGATAACCTTGCATACGGGCGGATCGGCGGTCGGAACTATTTCTACCAAGTCCATCTCGAGTTGTTCCGCAATGTCCAAAGCTTCCCTAATGCTGTAAACTCCAGGTTTATCAACATTATCGCCTGTTACACGTACAAATGGTGCGCGAATTGCGCGATTAATTCTGTGTTCGTTTTGCTGATTTTCTTTTGCCATATAAATTTTATAAAAAACTTTTACCTCCTTTTATTAGTCAATATACTTCTTAACTTCATCGTTTACAATCTTTGCGAAATCTTCGACAGTCATTGCGCCCATATCGCCTGCGCCCTGTTTGCGAACCGAAAGCTGTCCGTTTTCCTGTTCCTTCTCGCCTACAATCAGCAAGTAAGGTATTCTCTTCAATTCGTTGTCACGAATCTTACGTCCAATCTTTTCGTTTCTCTCGTCGATGATACCGTTTACATTCAAGTCCTTAAGCTTGTTCACTACTTCGTGGGCATAGTCGTTGAACTTTTCGCTGATTGGCAATACTACAAACTGGTTCGGAGCAAGCCAAATCGGGAACTTACCTGCGGTGTGCTCGATAAGAACAGCTACGAAACGTTCCATTGAGCCGAACGGTGCGCGGTGAATCATTACCGGACGGTGCTTCTTGTTGTCTTCGCCAACATATTCGAGTTCGAAGCGCTCAGGCAAGTTGTAGTCAACCTGGATTGTGCCGAGCTGCCAACGACGACCGATAGCGTCCTTTACCATAAAGTCCAACTTAGGACCATAGAACGCAGCCTCACCATATTCTACGCGTGCGGGAAGATTCTTTTCCTTGCAAGCATCGATGATTGCCTGCTCTGCCATTGCCCAAACTTCGTCGGAACCAACATACTTGGTGGTGTTGTTGGGGTCGCGAAGCGAAATCTGTGCCTCGAAGTTCTGGAAATCGAGAGCCTTGAAGATGATTTCGATGATTTCCATTACGCGGATGAACTCCTGCTTAACCTGGTCCTGACGGCAGAAGATGTGTGCATCGTCCTGAGTGAACGAACGAACGCGGGTAAGTCCGTGCAATTCGCCCGACTGCTCGTAGCGGTAAACAGTACCGAATTCAGCAATACGCAGAGGCAAATCCTTGTAGCTGCGTGGGCTGTTCTTGAAAATCATACAGTGGTGAGGGCAGTTCATCGGCTTGAGCAAGTACATTTCGCCTTCTTCGGGAGTGGTAATCGGCTGGAACGAGTCCTTGCCGTAGTGGTCCCAGTGACCTGATGTTACATACAATGCCTTGTTTCCGATGTGCGGAGTCATTACCTGCTGGTAACCGTAGCGCTTCTGGATTTTCTTCAAGAAATCTTCGAGACGCAGACGCAATGCTGTACCGTTTGGCAACCAGATAGGCAAGCCCTTGCCAACCATATCGGAGAACATGAACAATTCGAGTTCCTTGCCGATTTTGCGGTGGTCACGCTTCTTGGCTTCTTCGAGCATGGTGATGTATTCTTCCAACATCTTCTGCTTCGGGAAGCTGATACCGTAAACGCGGGTCAGCTGCTTGCGTGTTTCGTCGCCACGCCAGTAAGCACCAGCCAAGCTCAATACCTGGATAGCCTTCACATAGCCGGTTGACGGGATATGCGGGCCCTTGCAGAGGTCGGTGAATTCGCCCTGATTGTAGAGGGTAATCTTGCCGTCCTCGAGTTCGGAGATGAGTTCAACTTTGTATTCATCGCCGCGTTCCTCGAACAACTTGAGAGCATCGGCCTTCGAGATGTCCTTTCTTACGAGCTTTGAGTCGGCACGACAGATTTCCATCATCTTATTGTTGATTGCTGCGAAATCGTTTTCCGAAAGGATTTTTCCATCGGGAAGTTCGATGTCGTAGTAGAATCCATTTTCAACAGCAGGACCAATACCGAACTTTGTTCCGGGGAACAACTTCTGAATAGCCTCGGCCATGATATGTGAAGAGGTATGCCAGAAAGCGTGCTTGCCTTCCTCGTCCTCGAACTTGTGCAACTTGATGGAAGCATCTTCCGTTATTGGCATGGTCAAATCCTGAACCTTACCATTTACACTGATAGAAAGCACTTCCTTGGCAAGCCTCGGACTGATGCTTTCAGCTATTTCCATACCAGTAACACCTTGCTGGTATTCCTTAACCGAACCGTCGGGTAAAGTAATTTTTATCATCTTATTCTTTTATAGTCAAAAATTTCGTGCAAAATTATCACTTTTTTTTCAGATACACAGCGGTAAGCAGAAAATAATTTTTTACACTTAATCCATTATACATCAACAATTTAAAACATTTTGCAGAGGTAAAAGCAAATTTAATCGGGATTTGCAAGCAAGCAATTTGTTCATAATCGGTTAATTTTTTGAGCATAAAATAGTTGCAGAAAGATTAGCCACTATTTTTGTTTGTGAAGGATAAATTCTTACTTTTGTGCCATAAAAATAAATACTACCATGAGGGAACACACAAAAACTATCGCTTTCATAAAAGCAATGACCATAATTTTGGTCAGCCTGACATCGTTGCAGTCAGAAGCACAAATCGCTAAAGCATTGGACTTCAACATTGCCAACACCAACTTTGTCGATACGGTGAAAATAAAAATCTGGGACGGAGCGGCTGTAGTTCCGGTAGAGATTAACGGAGTTGTAAGGAACATGCTGTTCGACACTGGTGCGCAGACTGGCTTCTGGATAGGAGAAGAGGAAGACTGGATGACACCATCGGGCGACAGTGTAAAAACCGTCGATTCACAAAAAGCATCGTATAAGAAAGCTATTCACAAGTGCCCGACCATTAAGATGGGCAACATTAGCATCGAAAACTATCCTATTATTGTCGACAACGGCTTAAGCCAATACACCTGCGGAATTATTGATGGCGCACTTGCGTTCGACCTTATCTGCAAAAAAGGTCTTTCGTTCAAATTCGACACCAAAGACAGCCTGATGATAGTAACCGACCGCAAGGGATTCTTCGCCAAAGAGGAGAAAGGCCATAAAATACTGAAATACGATTCGAGCAGACCGACTTTTTTCGTAAATTTCCCGTTTTCAAAAATCAGGATGCTCTTCGACTCGGGAAATGTAGGTGGCTGGTTCGACCTTCCTCAAGAACTGCTTGACCGCTGGGGGAAAAGCGACCAGAAAATGAAACAGAAAATAGATGAAATGACTTTACATTCAGATACTTCAGTCCTATCGAGCGCTGGTATTTTCGGTGCCACCTACGACACAGTCGCCTACAGGATTCTTCGTATTCCGCAGGTAGAGATTGGAGACCTTACATTCAAGGACCTGTGCATTTCGACCAATACTGCCATGCTGAAGCTTGGTACGGCCATAATGCAACACGCATCTCTTATTATCGATGCTCCGAAACGGCGCTTCGTGCTGCTTCCTCACGATGGGATGTCGGAAGTTGTTGTTGCAAACAAAATAACAAGGGGACTCTCATTTAGACCAGCCGAAGATGGCGACACTCTTGGAGTAGCAAGGGCTATTGTAAAAAAAGGTTTGGATGCATACAAAAAAGGCGTTCGCTCTGGCGACTACCTGATAAGCATCGACGGAATTCCTATTACAGATTATTGCACATTTAGGTTGCTGGAACCGCATGACGATATAATGCATTATGTGCTCCGCAGTCCCGATGGGGAAATAAAAGAAGTGGACTTGTAATATTACTCCACGGCTTCGGTCAAGAATAAAATGCCGGTAGCTTATATGGAAATTTGAAAATTACAACCCCAACCTTACCTTATTCCTGTCATTTTCGGTATTCTTCTGCGCATTGTTTGCTTTGTATGAATTGAAATTGTAGCGAATTCCTATCCACAACATTCTGCTTTTGTTGATACTTGTATTGGTTAGGTGATAAATGCGATTGTCTGAAAATATGTTCCAGCTATTTGTCTTGAAAACATCGGTGAGCAACAATGAAACAGCCAGACTACCTTTTAGGAATTTATGGCTTATGCCAATGTCAAGATGATGTGACAGCTTTGTGGTGAATTGCGGGTAATATTGTGGCGTTTCGAAGAAATACTGCGCCTGTATGTCCATTGCCTTTATCGGATGGAAAGTTAATTTCAAGTTGTCGCTGTTGACAATCCCGCAATTGTCGAGGTCGATGCCTTCGTAGTCGCCTTTTGTGTCGACATAATATGTATTTGCTCCGAATTGCATATCGAACCATTTGCATGGAGTGATGCCCAGCGAAGATTCAAGTCCCGTTTTGAATTCAAAGGTTCCATTCACAAAAGTCAGCAGAAGTATATCGCCATTAAGCATAGCGACTTGTGTAATGTTATCCTTCAGATAGTCGGCATAAACATTCGCCAAGAAGTTGACCGACTTGTCCTTCGCTCCGTACGAAAATTCAAGGTGATAAGATGTTTCTGGACGAAGTCGCATATTTCCCTGCTCGAAAGTATGTGCATCAATCATACTCATATATGGGTTCAGCTGCGGATATGCCGGTCGGCTGATTCGCGAATTGAATGCCATGGAAATGTGTTGCTTGAGGTTTTCCTTTTTAGATTTGATTTTATAATTTAGCATCAAGCTTGGACCAACAAAAAGATGATTGGCTGCAGTGTCTATGGCATCCTTGTCGTTTTGCAGGATTACACGGCTATATTCGGTTCTGATTCCGGCTTTCCAACTAAACTTTTTGTCGGCATTGGAAGAAAACAACATGTAAATTGCAGGAATGAACTCTCTGTGTAGCAAATCGTTGCTATAAACATTGGAATATACCCACTGGCTACTGTCCATATTGTAGAATTCGTGGTAGATGTCGTTCTGCCTGTACGAAAATTTTACTCCGGCATCCCACCTTCCATATTCGCGAATCAACTTGTAATCGCATTGGGCGGATGTATTCAGCGGACTTCCGCCTGAATTTGATTTTCCGATTGAGTCATTTTCCAAAAAATAATACGATGGACGATGTCCCCATATCTTTGAAATGGCCGCTCGTAGCATTATGTCTGATGATTGCGGATTGATTATGTGCGTATAGGAAATTGCGCCATCGATATTTTCGCGGTTCCACGATACATTGCTGCTGCGGTTTTCGTAGCTTAGCAATCCGTTGTCACCGTAGGTGTTGGCAAATTGCTGCTGGGTGTTTAGCCGTGGCATTATGAAGCGGACATCGGCAGTCAGCCGGTTTTTCTTGTTCAGACGGAGCGTTGTTCCAACTCCGATATTGTTGTTGAAGACCGTGCGTGCCGAATGGAACTGCTGCTTGAGCCAATTGCCGCCCCCCACAAACCTGCGGTTCAGATTTCCGTCAATGATGTCGTCTTCGTATTTAAGGTTGTAACTGAAGCGGAACGATTTGCCTTCCTTTGTGTAATTGACTGCGGCGTTGGCGTTTGCAAAATGATTGAAGCCGTAGTTTGCCGAGAACATTCCGCTCCAGCCTTCGCTTTTATTTTCCTTTAGCACAATGTTTATGATTCCGCCAGTACCTTCCGAATCGTATTTGGCATCGGGACTTGTAATTACTTCCACATTGGCGATGTTTGCAGACGGAATTGCCGACAGGCTTGTCATTGCTGTTGGCAGTCCGTTAACTAGAACAAGTACATTGCTGTTCCCACGAATCGATACATTGTCTTCATTATCAGCCGAAACCGATGGCACAGCCTTCAGCACATCCAAGACCGAGCCTTTTACTTCTGTCATTACCGACTGCGGTGAGATAACCTTGTGTTCTACAGCGTTATGGGTAGCTCGTTCGGCGGATATTTGCACTTCTTCAAGTTGATATGCATTGTTTTCCAATACAATAGTGTCGATAGTGATGTTTTTGGCATTGGCGACAAATGAAATTTGTTTTGTCTTTTTTCCGATAAAGGAAACCGACAGCAGATACTGTTTTTCGGATTTTGCAAGTTGCAAGACGAATTCGCCATTTTCGTTGGTTAGAGTTCCGCTTAGGAATGCCGAGTCGCAAGCTATTGCCACCGAAGCAAACCCAATAGGCATTTGAGTTTCGTCAAACACGCATCCTTTAACATAGCAATGCTGGTTTTGTGCGCATACTGACAAAAATAACATCAAAAATAAAACAAAAGCCGAAACTCTTTTTATCATACAGATTCTCTAAAATGGGATGCAAAATTAGTTTTTTGTTTTAAAACAAAAAACATCACCCGCCTTTTCAGATCCTGAAACAAGTTCAGGATGACAAAAAGGCGGATGATGTTATTTGTACCAAGCTTTATTTTCCTGCAGAAATGTATTCTTTCAACGCGGCCACATAGTTTTCGAACGCTTCGATTCCGGCTGGGGTAATCTTGCATGTTGTGCAGGGCATTTTCCCCTTGAAGCCTTTTTCGACTGATATGTAGCCTGCAGCACTAAGCTTGTCGATTTGCACGCTGAGGTTCCCCGATGTTGCGCCAGTCTGCTTCTTGATGTAGCTAAACTCGGCACTATCGACATCGGCAAGAATTGACATTACTGCCAACCTCAGCTCCGAATGAAGAATCGGGTCAAGTTTTGGAAACATAGCTACTTGTATTGAAATTTAATAATCAGACCAGTTACCACAAGAATAATTCCACCGAAGGTAAAAATGAGCAGCTGTGCTTCATTGTGAACCATTGAAGCAAACACAGCGCCTCCGATGCCAAGGATAAATCCACCGAGGGTGATAGGCCAGTTTTTCAGCAGGAAGCCCGATATGCTTTCGGCGAAGCCCAAGAGCACAACAATGACGAGCGAAATATTCATAGGTACCGCCAGCATTGCTATAACACTGATACTGACTGCAAAAATGCAATAGGTGAGCCATATCAGGCCAAGCTGCCTATTGATAACATTTTGCGGCACTTCGGAATGTTTTCTGTCGAGGATTCTCACGATAGGGAAGCCCAATGCAGGCATGGCAAACCAGGCGCAATTCCATATAGGATTGCCAGTGATGTGCCAAAGTTCGTAGATGACGAGCGATGTCACTGTAAGCAAAATGCCCCAAAGCATAAAGTGCTTTGCATTGTTCTGAAGGATGATGCGTCTGCTGTTGTTCAGCATTTCACTAATCAGAGAGAGGCTCTCCTGAGCCGTCATCTCTTTGTTTTGTTCGTTCTGATTCATAATATCAAATTTTAAGTTTATATTATAAACTAAAATATTTTTCAAAAATTTTTCTTTATTACAACGTGCTTATTATCAATGATTTGGATGCTAAATTTTTAAATTTCCACATGAATTTGCTCTTCTATAAACAAAAAATGACGGCACAAAACCGTCATTTTTTTTGATGTGTATTAGCAAACCTATTATTTCTTTACAAATTTTCGAACTACCGGTGCACTTAGGCTAGGCTCTGCTTGCGAATTGTTATATATCCTTACAACATACACTCCGCTAGACAAATTTTCTACATCGCAAACAGCATTATCAGCGTTCACTTCCAGACGCTTTACAACCTGTCCCAAAGCATTCACAATTTCAATTTCAGAAATTTGCTCTGATGATGTGATGTTGAGGATGTCGTTTACTGGGTTCGGGAAAATGTTTATCTGCATTTCTGCTTCCGAAATTCCTGTTAGCACATTCAAATGCAAGGTAACAATTGAATCGCAACCATTTGCGGCGGTAAATGCCTGAGTGTAGTCGCCTGTTTCGGTAAATGTTTCACCATTCCAAACGAAGGCTTCATTTACAGAAGTATCGAACTCGTAAGTTACCGGTCCGTTGATGACAAGATGCAACGTAACGACCGAATCGCAGCCAGTTGCAGCAGACAAAGTCTGAACATAGTCACCACTTTCGTTATATGACACACCGTTACATACATAGAAATTGCAAGCCTCGGCTTCAAATTGTTGGGTCTGCGGATGGTTAATTGTCAAATGCAAGGTTACAACTGAATCACAACCGTTAGCTATTATAAATGTCTGAGTATAATTACCGCTCTCGGTATAAGTTTCACCATTCCATACGTAGGAATCACAAGCAGAAACTGCAAATTCTGCTGTAGTCGGATGATTTATTGTCAAATGCAGGGTAACAACAGAATCGCAACCATTGGTAGC